>NZ_JBYSZA010000078.1:0-502 GCF_058786735.1 Pseudomonas sp. FW305-7 | reverse complement strand
GTTCTTGCCGATGCCAGTGTTTCGCAGGCATCGACCAGCAGCTCTTCGTTTTTGAAGTCGGCGGTGACGGCGTACATCCTACGGGTTCTACGGGGAGTTGGCGTGGACCCGGGTGGACAGAGGTAGTGATCGAGTGCGCGGTCGGCGGCTTCGTTGAGCTTTTTCGACTCGAGGGATTTGTAGGGAGAGGTGGGGTCGGTTTCGGGCGGGTTTGGCGTTGGTTTGATCATAGTGAAGCTCCTAGAGTCATTGGAGCCGCCACATTTCGCTGCGATACGAAAGGGAGGTGGCAGCTATACGCGGGTCGCAGACCGGGACTCTAGAACCGGCAGACCCAAAGGTCTCCCACGTACAGCCGCCATAAAATGAGGACGGATGTTGTGCGTCTAGAAATCAGCGGGCTGCGAGACCCGATCGCTGATTCGTCAGCGACCGCACCACAATAGAACCCGCCCCCTAGGCGCACAAGCCGGCGGATTCTGGCGTAGCTGTAGGCAATTAC
>NZ_JBYSZA010000077.1:0-507 GCF_058786735.1 Pseudomonas sp. FW305-7 | reverse complement strand
AGAGCGGTACTCGAGCTAACGCTCATTGTGTTGAGTGGGGCGGCATGCGCCGCGTGCGGGGGTGTACTCATTTTCTTGTGGGAGCTGGCTTGCCTGCGATGGCGGCCTGATAGCCGACCTGTTTATGTCGGTTGTACTCCACCTCTGTGGGAGCTGCTTGCCAGTGATGGCGGCCTGATAGCCGACCTGTTTATGTCGGTTGTACTCCACCCCTGTGGGAGCTGGCTTGCCAGTGATGGCGGCCTGACAGCCGACCTGTTTCTGTCGGTTGTACTCCACCCCTGTGGGAGCTGGCTTGCCAGCGATGGCGACCTGACAGTCGACAAAGCTCTGGCGGGTGTACTCATGCCTTGTAGGCACTGCCGAAGGCTGCAATCTTTTGATTGGCTTTGGCTTTGGCTTTGGCTTTGGCTTTGGCTTTGGCTTTTGATCTTGATCTTGATCTTCAGGCCCATCGGCAGGCCGAGCGGAGGTGTTCATCCGGGGTAGGCGCGCAGCGCCGTTTGG
>NZ_JBYSZA010000076.1:0-518 GCF_058786735.1 Pseudomonas sp. FW305-7 | reverse complement strand
CTTCTTGCGCACTTTTACCCTGAATCCCCGCTGAAAAATCCCACAAAGCGCAGGCCAGAGCGGTTTCACCCCCGGCTCCCGGGGACCTTACAAAAGCTGGCACGCTCCTTGATAACAGTCAGGCACCCACCGGGCGATTTCGCCTCCCGGGCACCTTAAATTTATCCGCAAGGAGAGCATCCCATGGCAACACCAGCGTACATGTCGGTTACCGGCGAAAAACAAGGTCTGATCACTGCAGGCGCTTTCACCGCCGACTCCGTTGGCAACACCTACCAGGAAGGCCACGAAGACCAGGTCATGGTTCAGGCATTCAGCCACGACGTGATCATCCCGCGTGACCCGCAATCCGGTCAGCCAACCGGTCAGCGCGTTCACAAACCTGTTGTGATCACCAAGGTCTACGACAAGGCTTCGCCACTGCTGCAAGCCGCTCTGACTTCGGGCGAGCGCATGAGCGAAATCGTTATCCAGTGGTACCGCACTTCGGCTCAAGGTACTCAAGAGCACTACTACAC
>NZ_JBYSZA010000075.1:0-530 GCF_058786735.1 Pseudomonas sp. FW305-7 | reverse complement strand
CTGCAAGGCCGGGAAGCCATCAGCCAGCCTTTTGTCTTCGAGGTGGAACTGGTCAGTGAGCAGCCGTCGCTGGACCTCGAAACCCTCCTGCACAAACCGGCCTTCCTGCAACTGTCGCCCGACGGCAGCGGCATCCACGGCCAGATCTACCGCGCCGCGCAAGGCGACTCGGGCAAACGCCTGACCCGTTATTCCGTGACCCTGCGCCCGCAACTGGCGTACCTCGCGCATCGGATCAACCAGCGCATCTTCCAGAACCTCAGCGTGCCGAAAATCATCGGCATGGTCCTCGAAGAGCACGGCATCCAGAGCAACGCCTACGAATTCCAGACCCACTCGATCTACCCCGAGCGCATTTATTGCGTGCAGTACGACGAGTCGGACCTGCACTTCATCCAGCGCCTGTGCGAGGAAGAAGGCATTCACTACCACTTCCAGCACAGCGCCACCGCACACAAACTGATCTTCGGCGATGACCAGACGGTGTTCCCGAAACTCAAACCCGTGGCCTATCAGCAAGACTCCGGCAT
>NZ_JBYSZA010000074.1:0-601 GCF_058786735.1 Pseudomonas sp. FW305-7 | reverse complement strand
TCCTTGATGGTGATGACGCCGTTGATCGCCTCTTTGATGATGGGCATTCCCAGACGCCAGGCACCGGCTTCTACCCGTACACGGGCGCTTTGTGAATGGCGGACGGTCCAGTTCCACACCTCGTCATGAATGTCGTAGCGCAACACCAGCGCGTCGTTGTCGCCACCGGCCAGAATCGCGGCCTGATCGGCAATGATCACGATTGGCGTCTTGTGATCCACCTCGTCCTGCGTCACGGTGTGGGGCGCAAGAACGGTGCTGCCCCATTTCACCAGCACCGTGTCGCGCACTGCCATGTCCGGGTAGAAAGGCACGGTCACGGGCACGCCTTTTTTGGCCCACTCGGCATCAATGCCCTGTTGCACGACCTCAGGGGGCAGAGTGACCGGAAACAGTTTGCCATGGCCGTCAGGATCATTCGGGTGATCATCTCGCCCGCCGGGACGGGTGAGCTTGACCAGCAAACGCTGTGAGACAGCAGGGTCATCCGGCGCGGTGCCACCGAAACGGGTCAACTGGTAATAACACTCCTCAGCCCAGCCCGGTCGGGCGATCGCTACAGGCAGGTAAAAGAACAGCGGAAAGTCGACTTCATCGGCCT
>NZ_JBYSZA010000073.1:486-682 GCF_058786735.1 Pseudomonas sp. FW305-7 | reverse complement strand
TTTGGAGTCGGTGACGTTGGTGATGGTGGGCGTCACTGCTTGGGCGACGGTGAAAGTACGTGGCGGAGTCGACTCCGAGCCGTCGCCATACAAGGCAAGCGCGGTGAAACTGTACGCCTTGACGGTCAACCTGACGACCTGGGTCCATACGCCGGAGGCATTGGCAGTGGGTTCGTGCAGCGTGGTGTTGCCATCT
>NZ_JBYSZA010000073.1:0-387 GCF_058786735.1 Pseudomonas sp. FW305-7 | reverse complement strand
GCGCAAGCGGACTTTCTGGTTGGGACTGGCCGTGCCGGTGACGGTGACATTGCGGTCGAAGGTAATGCCTCCTTGCAAGACCGGGCCTTTGGAATCGGTGACGTTGTCGATGGTGGGCGTCACTGCTTGGGCGACGGTGAAAGTACGTGGCGGAGTCGACTCTGAGCCGTCGCCATACAAGGCGAGCGCGGTGAAACTGTACGCCTTGACGGTCAACCTGACGACCTGGGTCCATACGCCGGAGCCATTGGCAGTGGGTTCGTGCAGCGTGGTGTTGCCATCGCGCAAGCGGACTTTCTGGTTGGGACTGGCCGTGCCGGTGACGGTGACATTGCGGTCGAAGGTAATGCCTCCTTGCACGACCGTGCCTTTGGAGTCGGTGACGTT
>NZ_JBYSZA010000072.1:0-749 GCF_058786735.1 Pseudomonas sp. FW305-7 | reverse complement strand
CACAAACTGATCTTCGGCGATGACCAGACGGTGTTCCCGAAACTCAAACCCGTGGCCTATCAGCAAGACTCCGGCATGGTCGCCAGCGACCCGGTGATCAAGCGCTTCGACCTGCGCCTGGAAACCCGCACCAGCCGCACCACGCGTCGCGATTACGACTTCGAAAAACCGCGAATCACCCTCGAAAGCGAAAACCGTGGCGACGCCCTGCCCGACCTCGAGGACTACGACTACCCGGGCCGATTTGTCGACCGCGAGCGCGGCAAACACCTGGCCAAACGCGCCCTCGAACGTCACCGCAGCGACTTCCAATTGGCCGAAGGCAAAAGCGATCAACCGTTGCTGGTCAGCGGCCATTTCCTCGCACTCACTGCGCATCCAAAAGCCAAGTGGAACGACCTCTGGCTGCTCACCGAAATCCTTCACGAAGGCAAACAGCCGCAAGTGCTGGAAGAGTCGGTGACCAGCGACACCACCGCGCTGAAAGACGATTTCCACCAGGGCTACCGCAACCGCTTCCAGGCCACCCCGTGGGACGTGCCGAACCGCCCGCCCCTGCGCCACCCGAAACCGCGCATCCTCGGCAGCCAGAGCGCCGTGGTCACCGGCCCCAAAGGTGAAGAGATCCACTGCGATCAATACGGTCGCGTCAAGGTCCAGTTCCACTGGGACCGCGAAGGCCAGGCCGACGACAAGACCAGCTGCTGGCTGCGCGTCTCCAGCGCCTGGGCCGGCGCCCAGTACGGCGG
>NZ_JBYSZA010000071.1:0-831 GCF_058786735.1 Pseudomonas sp. FW305-7 | reverse complement strand
ACACTCCTCAGCCCAGCCCGGTCGGGCGATCGCTACAGGCAGGTAAAAGAACAGCGGAAAGTCGACTTCATCGGCCTCTACTTCTTTGGTGAAAACAGATTGTTTGTCCCAGTAGATAACGTGTTTATCTCCCACGTGCATGCCTATGTACGCAGGGATCACACACAGCATGCCGGCATCGCTGTCTTCGACCACTTTGAGATTGATACCGCCATCACCGTCCTGGATGGGATCCACCATCCCCGGAATAACAAGCGGGCGCAGCGCCAGTGTTGCGTTATCGAAATCAATATCGGGGAATAGAAAGGGGCTTTTGGAAGACATCTCGGAACTCCTGTTTTGCACGATGCCAACGACGACAGGCATGAAAGGGTTCGTTTGATTGGGCGCTAACAGAGGCGGATTGGCTACTGTCAGATCTGACAGGTGTGTGCGGTTTTCCGATGAACGGTATTAGTCATCAATTGAGGCCAGTATCGGCGTGCGAGCGATGCAGGGGGTTGGTATTCCATGGCGGAGTTGCCGAAGGCCGCGATCTTTGATGTAAAACTTCAAAATCAAAAGATCGCGGCCTTTGGCAGTCCCTACATAGTCATGGTGGCGAGGGAGCCGTTATCAGTCCGGCACCTGCAAATTATCCAGCACCCGATTCACCGCCAACTCCCCGAGCATGATCAGCTGCGCAATCCCCAACAACGTCCGGCGTTGCGACGCTGGCAAGAGGTGGGCGAAGTCACTGGCAATGGTTCTTGCTGAAGCAAGGGTCTCGAAGGCATCGGCCAGCATCTCCTCGTTTTTGAAGTCGGCGGTAACGGCGTACATCCTGCGGGT
>NZ_JBYSZA010000070.1:0-988 GCF_058786735.1 Pseudomonas sp. FW305-7 | reverse complement strand
AACGTCACCGACTCCAAAGGCACGGTCGTGCAAGGAGGCATTACCTTCGACCGCAATGTCACCGTCACCGGCACGGCTAGCCCCAACCAGAAAGTCCGCTTGCGCGATGGCAACAACACTTTGCATGAACCCACCGCCAACGGCTCCGGCGTATGGACCCAGGTCGTCAGCGGGTTGGCCGTCAAGGCTTACAGCCTCACCGCGCTCGCCTTGTATGGCGATGGCCCGGAGTCGACTCCGCCACGTACATTTGCGGTCGAGGCGTGGGCAGACTCTTTTACCGACTTTACGGATGGCACTACAGGTCGGTGGCTAAAAGGTGCGGCTGGTTTTCAGGGTCGAGTAACGGGAGGGGTTTTTCACAATGACACCACGGCCGCTTCAGGACACTCAGGGCTGCTATTCAGTCAATCATTCCGGTTTGTGGTCGGCCAAACCTACTCATTCAGTTATCGGGTAAGAAACTTCAGCCCTCTGACCAATAACATACCTCCGATTTTTTCCGTCAGTTTTTCATCCGGTCTACAGATCTTGCCGGTCTACAGCGTTCCACGAACCGCTCAGTGGTACACCCAGACTGCGACTTTTACAGTCACACAGAGCATGGACCATACAATTCAATTGATGAGCCATCAGGATCGAGGAGGGGGTAGCGGATCCGATGGCGGCAACGATTACCAAATCGATGACATTACAGTCCGAATGGTTCGCTGAGCCATCTGTACTTACAACCCAACCTGCCCCGCCTGTAAAGGCTGGCAGGTTTATTCGAAAAAGCCGCTTGCTCTGTTACAGAGAAGCGGCTTTTTTTACTCCTTGACGATGTTCTGAAGATCACACCGTCGCCTCGCCAGCGCTGTCAGACCTACCAGCTATACCTCACCCCGACATTGGCCCCCCAGGGCTGCTCGATGTGCTCGCCTTTCGAGTAGTCAAAATCGGCATGCACTTGCCACTGCGCAGACATGGCCACCGCCACCCCCGCCCC
>NZ_JBYSZA010000069.1:0-999 GCF_058786735.1 Pseudomonas sp. FW305-7 | reverse complement strand
CTTCAGCGGCGGCGGGGGCAGTTTCGGCGGCGGTGGTTCGTCGGGCGGCTGGTGAGCACATAACAATAACGATCAGGCACTTTTCGACATGGCATTACTGACTGAACACGAACAACGCAAAGTCGCCGAGGCAATCGCCCGGGTCGAGCGCGACACCGACGCCGAACTGGTCACGGTGCTCGCGGCGCGCGCCGACGACTACGCGTACATCCCGCTGCTGTGGGCCAGTTTGCTGGCGCTGGTGGTGCCGGGCTTCGTGCATTACCTGACCGGGTGGCTGACTCTGCGCAGTCTGCTGCTGGTGCAGTGGGGGCTGTTCATTGTGCTGTGCCTGCTGTTTCGTCTGCCGAAGATCACCACCCATCTGGTACCGCGCCGTGTCCGGCACTGGCGCGCATCGAACCTGGCGCGGCGGCAGTTTCTTGAACAGAACCTGCATCACACGGTGGGCAGTACCGGGATGCTGATTTTTGTTTGCGAGGCGGAAAGGTACGTGGAGATTCTGGTGGATGAGGGCATTTCCAGACGGCTGGACAACAAGAGCTGGGATGCAATTGTCGCGGCGTTTACCGAGCAGGTCCGGCAAGGGCGCACGCTGGAAGGGTTTGTCAGCTGTATCGAGGCGTGTGGAGAACTGCTGAAAGTGCATGTGCCGGTGACGCAGGTGAGGAATGAATTGCCGAATCGGTTGATTGTGCTGGGGTAAGGCCTGGATTATTCGTCGATGCAGAGATCCAGCCCCTCACCCCAGCCCTCTCCCGGAGGGAGAGGGGGCCGATCGAGGTATCTGGCGCTCGACATCGACCTGTGGAACCGAGTCGATTATGGATTTGAAGCAAAACCTTCAAACCTGAGTTCGACTCGGTAATTCAGGTCGGCGTAACTTGTGAAAACACCTCGGTCAGTCCCCTCTACCTCTGGGAGTGTATGTACCGGAGACATGGTGGACACATGTTCGGAGACATGGTGGACGGTTTTAGATCTTCTTACCTGCCGTAA
>NZ_JBYSZA010000068.1:0-1286 GCF_058786735.1 Pseudomonas sp. FW305-7 | reverse complement strand
GTGTATGTACCGGAGACATGGTGGACACATGTTCGGAGACATGGTGGACGGTTTTAGATCTTCTTACCTGCCGTAACGATCTGCAAGTTCAAGTCGATTCGGGCAATACGATGTCTACTCCAGTAGACATCGTGGATGCCATCTTCCGTCGTTTCCCGGATAGCTACTGACCTCCCATAAAAAGCTTTTCCGACTGTGTATTCACGGTTCCGCCAGTAGATCTCGCCCTTCACCTGAACCTTCCTGACCACATCCCCATCGTCGTACTCCGGCACCGCGGGTTGCTCCTGATATTCCCGTGGGCTGCTGCTGTAGCGAGTAGCAGGCACCTGCATGTCCAACGCTTGATGTGGACGCTTCTGGTTGTAGATATCACGCCAGATATCAAACGCCCGTTGTGCACCGTTGAGATCAATAAAATGTCGGTCTCGCAGGACTTCATTTTTCAGGCTGCGGTGGAAGCGTTCCAGCTTTCCTTGGGTTTGCGGATGATAAGGTCGAGAGTGCCCGACCTTGATGCCCTGACTCATCAGCCAGACCTCCAGCGCGGTATAAACGCCAGTCTGGTCACCCCAGGGTGAACCGTTGTCCATCGTCATGCGCAAAGGCAGACCATGACGCCGAAAGACCCGGATTAGATGCTCCTGAACGGTTTCACGTCGCTCATCGAGGCAGGCCGCGATACACAGCGAAAACCGCGAATGATCGTCCAGTATCGTCAACGGATGGCAACGTCCCTGAGCCAGGCTGATATGGCCCTTGAAGTCCATCTGCCAAAGATCGTTGGGCGCTTCATGCTCGAAGCGGATAAACGGTTTAATCTCAGCGGCCTTTGAATCAACGCGTGAATGACGCTGTAAAACCGCATGCACGGTACTGACCGAAGGCATTACTACGCCGCTGTCTTCCAGCACACGTTTGAGCTTGCGAGCGCCCCAAGCCGCGTATTCCTCACTCACGGTCAGAATCTGCTGCTCAACCTCTTCAGCGCAGCGTTTGGGTGACGTCTTCGGTCGTCGAGACTGATCGATCAAGCCCTCTGCACCTGAAGTTTCAAACCTGTTGAGCCATTTGTAGGCAGTGCTTGGGCTGATATTGAATCGGCGGCAAAGCTGCCGGACATTGGCTCCTTCTTGCCGAGCCAAATGCACAAACTCTGAACGAAGCTGCACGGTGGACACCTCTTCCCAGGACACAGGTCATCTCCTTGGTGATGAGCAATGTGTCTATTAAAAAGTGTCCACCATGTCTCCGAACACCTGTCCACCATGTCTCCGGTACATACA
>NZ_JBYSZA010000067.1:0-1726 GCF_058786735.1 Pseudomonas sp. FW305-7 | reverse complement strand
GTCAAAGCCGTGCAGGATGTGAAACCGGTGATCAGCACGGTGAAAGACTCCAAGGGTGAAGACATTCCGCATAACGGCGGCACGGTCGATCCGAAGATCAAACTGACCGGCACTGCAGCACCGCTTCAGGAAGTCGAGGTGTTCGAGGGCGCTGCCACTAAAGGTAAACACCCGGTCAATGCCGGTGGCATCTGGACCTGCGAAATCACACTGGCCGGCATTGCCACTCGCACGTTCACTGCCAAGGCGCTGTACGGCACGGGGCAGGTATCGCTTGGCAGAGTCGTCACCCTTTCCAATGCCATCAAGCCAAGCATCACCTCGGTGAAAGACTCCAAGGGCGTGGAGGTCCCCGATAAAGGCACCACGCCCGATACCACCGTCAAATTGACCGGTGGCGGCACACCGCGCCTGAAAGTCGAGATCTTTGATGGCACGACACCCAAAGGCATAGCGGAGGTGGGCGCCAGTAATGGCAGATGGGAACTTGAAGTGCCAGGCCTGAACCTGGCGGAGCACAGCTTTACCGCCAAGGCGCTGTACGTACCCGGGGAGAGTTCCGGCGCCAGAACGCTGACCGTAACCACCCCACTCACCGTGGACACGTCACCGCTTACCCTCGACGGGTTCAATATCTCGATCGCAGGCTCGGGGCTGAACTGGGCACTCTCTGGTAACGACCCCGCCGGAACCTCAGCCAACCGTGGCGCGCAAGGCGGGGTCCGACCTTACACCTATGTATCTTCCAAGCCGCTCATTGCCTCAGTTGATTCGGACGGCACCGTCAGAAGTGAAAGCAATGGCACAGCCACCATCACCGTACAAGACGCTGTCGGCCAAACCAAGCAGTTCGACGTCACGACTCGCAACGTACGCCGATACATATCATCCGAAAATCAAGGGCTCACCCACCGCCAATATCTAGCATGGACTCAAACAGTGGGGGGTATACCTATACCCGTCAGCGAGTTCTCCTCACACATCGACTTGTTAAACATTAAATACGTACGCTCATCCCCCACGTACCAACAATTCTGGTGGTGGGGCGAGTACGTCCCGAGCGACAAAACAAATGCACTCCGAAATTATCTACAGCCCACCCAATGGGGCATTGTGGGCCGGGCAGAGGGCAGCGCATGGGGCATTGCTTTGCTCCCGGGCTAGGAAGGTAGCGCCTAACGCGTTTGTACGACAAAACTTTAATCTACCCATGCGCCGTCTCGCCAAAGGCAGTGGATGGGATTTGGTACTAAAGCCGGCGTTCTTTCGCTGAATAGCAAATAACATAAGAGGCTATTGGCCGGGGCAAGGTTTTCCCAGGAACGTGAAGTCCCGCTTAATACGCCCGAAAAAAGTTTTGTCGGGATGTTTTTTCAAACCGAGCGCCGGGTTCTGGAAGTGACGCAGATGATGGCGGATCTGGCCAGTCTCGATATCACCTCAGCCAAGGGCGCCGATGTGCAGTAACTGGCTCACGAGGCGACGATGTTGCTGCGTGATGGATGTGTTGGGGCGGTAGGTTCAGGTTTGGATCTGAAGGAAAGAGAAATCAAAAAATCGCAGCCTTCGGCAGCGCCTACATAGATCGGTGTAGGCGCTGCCGAACGTTGCGATTTTTGTTTTTAAACACCTTCGTTTAAGTGACACGGCAAGACACGTAATCAGGCTACACGACCTTGCGTAATTGCCTACAGCTACGCCAGAATCCGCCGGCTTGTGCGCTTTG
>NZ_JBYSZA010000066.1:0-1746 GCF_058786735.1 Pseudomonas sp. FW305-7 | reverse complement strand
GACGTCAGCACATTCAACATCAATGTTGAATGTCAGACCGCTATCGCGGGCAAGCCCGCTCCCACAGGTATTTGGGTTGATCACAGTTTTATGATCAACCCAACTGGCTTACGCCGCTTCCGGCGCCGGTGCGCGACGCACGTCCGGTTGCTTCCACGAATCGGCAGCGCTTTCTTCGATGGCTTGCTGGATGGCTTTCTTGCGTGCTTCTTCAGCGCGGCGGCTGAAGAACCAGACCATGAAGGTCACGATCGACACCGCCAGCAGAATCAGGCTCGCCACCGCGTTGATCTCAGGCTTCACGCCCAGACGCACCGCCGAGAACACTTCCATCGGCAGGGTCGTCGAACCCGGACCGGAGACGAAGCTCGCCAGTACCAGGTCATCCAGCGACAGCGCGAACGACATCATCCCGCCCGCCGCCAGCGATGGCGCAATCATCGGGATGGTGATCAGGAAGAACACCTTCCACGGCCGCGCCCCCAGATCCATCGCCGCTTCTTCGATCGACAGGTCCAGCTCACGCAGACGCGCCGACACCACCACCGCCACGTACGCCGCACAGAACGTCGTGTGGGCGATCCAGATGGTGACAATGCCACGCTCCTGCGGCCAGCCGATCATCTGCGCCATGGCTACGAACAGCAGCAACAGGGACAGACCGGTGATCACTTCCGGCATTACCAATGGCGCCGTCACCAGACCGCCGAACAGCGTGCGGCCCTTGAAGTGGGTGATGCGCGTCAGCACGAACGCCGCCAGGGTACCCAGTGCCACCGCAGCGACGGCGGTGTAGCAGGCGATTTCCAGCGAGCGCACCACCGAGCCCATCAGTTGGGTGTTGTCGAGCAGGCCGACGTACCACTTGATCGACCAGCCGCCCCACACCGTCACCAGTTTCGAGGCGTTGAACGAGTAGATCACCAGGATCAGCATCGGCAGATAAATAAACAACAAACCCAGGACCAGCATCAGGCTGGAGAAACGGATGCGCTTCATTCTTTACCCTCCATTTCCTTGGCCTGACTGCGGTTGAACAGAATGATCGGCACAATCAGGATCGCCAGCATCACCACTGCCAAGGCAGACGCCACCGGCCAGTCTCGGTTGTTGAAGAACTCTTGCCAGAGCACTTTACCGATCATCAGGGTTTCCGGGCCGCCGAGCAGTTCCGGGATCACGAACTCGCCCACCACCGGAATGAACACCAGCATGCAGCCGGCAATGATCCCGTTCTTGGACAGCGGAATAGTGATTTTCCAGAAGCTGTTGAAGGTGCTCGAACCGAGGTCCGACGCCGCTTCCAGCAGACTGTTGTCGTGCTTCACCAGGTTGGCGTAGAGCGGCAGGATCATGAACGGCAGGTACGAATAGACCACGCCGATGTACACCGCGAGGTTGGTGTTGAGGATCTGCAGCGGCTCGTCGATGAAACCCATGCTCATCAGAAAACCGTTGAGCAGACCGTTGTTGCTGAGGATGCCCATCCACGCATACACGCGGATCAGGATCGCGGTCCAGGTGGGCATCATGATCAGCAGCACCAGCACCGTTTGCAGCTCTTTACGGGCACTGGCGATGGCATAGGCCATCGGGTAGCCGATCAGCAGACACAGCACGGTGCTGATCAGCGCCATCTTCAGCGAGCCGAGGTACGCGGCGATGTACAACTCGTCGTCGCCGAGCATCGCGTAGTTGCCGAGGTTCAGCAGCAGTTGCAGCTTCTGCTCGGCAAACGTGTAGATC
>NZ_JBYSZA010000065.1:0-2266 GCF_058786735.1 Pseudomonas sp. FW305-7 | reverse complement strand
CCCGCCCCCAAGGCGCACAAGCCGGCGGATTCTGGCGTAGCTGTAGGCAATTACGCAAGGTCGTGTAGCCTGATTACATGTCTTGGCGTGTCATTTATACGCGAGTGTTTAAAAGTAGAGTTCGCAATCCCGTTTCAATCAATAGCGCGTACATCAGATCCGCAGTGGAATCTACCGCCTAATACATCCGCCACGCAGCAACATTTCCGCTGCGTATGCTAGTTGCTGTACATCGGCGCCCTTGGCTAAGGTGATATCGAGACTGGCGATGCTGTTAAACCCGATTACTAATAGGCCGTGACGGACGCGAGAATACGGAGTGAGGGTAGACCCGTCAGCGGCAACTACCCTTGCAGAATGGCCGCGAATCCCCGAGGGAGTTCAATGGATATCTAGCGGGCTTGATTTGAAACCTATCCGGACTAAACTTGTGTCGGACCTATTAACGGGGCGTCACGTGTCTGGGAAAGCCTCACCACTTCAAATAGCCTTTTATGTTGGTTTCAGTTCATCGAAAGAACGCCAACTATAAGAGTAGTCTCACCCGCCTCCCCTGGCGAGGAAGTGGATGAGGTGAGTTAAGATGTTTTACCAACGCGATGGGTGCCGCAGTTGCGGGTTAACGGTATAGACAGATCCCTATTATTTGAAGGGCTCGATCTTCATAAGAAACTTCCCATCTATCAATAAAGCTTTTCAATGTGTATCCAAAGTTCCCGTGTCCGGTCACTACAGGTCCGGACCACCAGCTAACTGCACCTTGTGTTGCGTATGGTTTGTACTTAAGGTTAAGTAATTTAATGTGTTGGAGTGCTTCGTCTATTCGTATTAGTGAGCCGCCGACTGAGTTGAGCCAATTGATATATGAGGGGTAGTTTAATTTCTGGGGCGCGTTGGAGAGATATCTGATGACGTTGGATGTATTAACGATGAATTGCTTCGTTTGACTGACAGCGTCTTGCACGGTAATAGTGGCTATCCCATTTCCTTCGCTTCTTACGATGCCGTCCGAATCAACTGAGGCAATGAGCGGCTTGGAAGATACATAGGTGTAAGGATGGACCCCACCTTGCGCACCACGGTTGGCTGAGGTTCCGGCGGGGTCGTTACCAGAGAGTGCCCAGTTCAGCCCCGAGCCTGCGATCGATATATTGAACCCGTTGAGGGTAAGCGGTGACGTATCCACGGTAAGTGGGGGGATCACGGTCAGCGTTCTGGCGACGGAACTCTCCCCGGGTACGTACAATGCCTTGGCGGTAAAGCTGTGCTCCGCCAGGCTCAGGCCGGTCACCTCAAGTTCCCACATGCCACCATTGGCGCGCACTTCCGCGATGCCTTTGGACGTCACACCGTCAAAGATCTCGACTTTCAGGCGCGGTGTGCCGCCGCCGGTCAACTTGACGGTGGTATCGAGCGTGGGGCCTTTATCGGGAATCTCCACGCCCTTGGAGTCTTTCACCGAGATGATGGTTGGCTTGATGGCGTTGGAAAGTGTGAAGATTCTGCCAAGCGATACCTGCCCCGTGCCGTACAGCGCCTTGGCAGTGAGCGTGCGAGTACCGATGGCGGTCAGCGTGGTTTCGCAGGTCCAGATGCCAGCGTCATTGGCGGTGTATTTACCTTTTGAAGCCCTATCGTCGAACACCTCGACTTCCTGAAGCGGTGCCGCAGTGCCGGTCAGTTTGATCTTCGGATCGACCGTGCCACCTTCATGCGGAATGTCTTCACCCTTGGAGTCTTGCACCGTGCTGATCACCGGTTTCACATCCTGCACGGCTTTGACGTTGTAAACGCGCGGCGGGAAGGTCACTGCTTTGGCTTCATCGGGGCTGCCGTCGAAAGTGACCTTGAATTCGATTTTCAGTGTCGAGTTGTCCTTGAGACCGCGCAACTCGGCCACCGGTGTCGCCGGGTAAGGCCCTACGATCACGCCATCACCGCGTAGCGTTTCCCCCTCATAAGTCGTCTTTTTGTACTCCGATCCATCGGCTTTGGTGCCGCTGTAGCGCAGCCAGATTTTCTGATTCGCAGCAATCAAAGGCCAGGCAGCCACGCGGGTGGACGCATTGTTGGCCAGGGTGATCACATCGAGATCATCGTTGGACGCGCCATCGATGGTTGCCTTGGGCAGTTGGGCATGTTCATGCGGGATCGTCAGCACCGTCAGCGGCAAAACCTTCGAAGGCACCGGCGCACCACCACGCGTCACGGTGTAACTCACCGTCACCGCTTTGCCCAGGTTGAAGGCTACAACCGATTTTTTCAG
>NZ_JBYSZA010000064.1:0-2488 GCF_058786735.1 Pseudomonas sp. FW305-7 | reverse complement strand
CCCTTGAGGTGCGCCCCGAACCCGGCGATTTCATCATGTTCAATTCGCGCTGCATGCACTCGGTGACGCCGGGTGTGGCGGATCCGCGCCTGAGCCTGTCCTTCTTTGTCGGCTATCGCGGCAATGCTTCACCCCTGACTTTCTGGAGCTGAGATGTTATCGAATTACCTGGGCGAGTTTCTGGCGCTGGCCACCATTCATTTCCTCGCCGTGGTCGCTCCCGGCCCGGACTTCGCCGTGACCATTCGCCAGAGCGTACGCTTTGGCCGACTGGTGGGAATCTGCACGGCGCTGGGCATCGGTGCGGGAATTTCCGTACACGTTCTCTATACGTTGCTCGGCGTTGGCGCATTGATGCACACCACCCCGTGGTTGCTGACGGTCGCCAAAGTGATTGGCGGTGCCTACATCCTGTATCTGGGTGTCAGCCTGTTGCGCAGCAAACCGAAATCGACACTTGAAGGTGACAAAGGCACCGATGAGCCGGTCGCTGAACAAACCTTGTTCAAAGCCTTCAGCACCGGTTTTCTGACCAATGCCACCAACCCCAAAGCCACGCTGTTTTTTCTGGCGATCTTCACCACGATCATCAGCGCCAGTACGCCGCTGCAGATCCAGGCGTTTTATGGCTTGTGGATGTGCTTTGTGAACGCGTTGTGGTTCGTGATCGTCGCGCTGTTTTTCTCCAGCAACAAAGTGCGCTTGCTGTTCATGCACATGGGCCACTGGTTCGAACGCACGATGGGCGTGGTGCTGATTCTGTTTGCCGGTCGACTGATGCTGTCCTGGTAATTTGCCCTACAACGCAAAAGGCCCGCCGACTTTCATCGGCGGGCCTTTTTCATTTCAACTGCCGGGCGCTAACCTGACCCGACTGCTATGAATAAACCGCGAGCCCATCAACACTGTTGCCAGCGTCAACGCGGTAATCAGACCTGACCAGATGCCTTGCGGACCCCACTCCAGGCCAAAGGCCAATCCGACACCCAGCGGTACGCCCACTCCCCAATAGCAAAAGATCGCGATCCACATGGGTATGCGAGTGTCCTGCAAACCGCGCAACGCGCCGGCGGACAACATCTGCAAACCGTCGGGAAATTGCAGTGCTGCGGCGTATAACAACAGCGTCGAGGCCAACGCGGTCACGGCGATGTCCGAACTGTACAAACTGGCGATCGCTTCATTGCCCAACAGCAGTATCAGCACCGACACACTTTGGGCCGCGAGGACGATGACACACCCCGCCCATGCGGCCTGCCTGACACCCTTGAAATCACCGCGCCCCAATGCATGCCCGACGCGTACTGTCGTCGCCTCGGCCACGGCGACCGGGATCATGAAACACAACTGAGCCAGGTTCACCGCAATCTGATGCGCTGCAAGAAAAGTCGATCCCAGCCGCCCGATCAACAACGACGTGACAATAAACAGACTGCCCTGCATCAGGATGGCAATGCCAATCGGCATGCCCGTCCTCAACAAATCGGCGATTGCCGCACGGCATGGCGGATCGAAACGGGCGAACAGCTGCAAATGCGCAAGACGTTTGCCGTACCAAAGATACCCGGCAAACAGCAGTGCCTGAAGCCACATCATGATCGCCGACGCGATGCCCAGACCTTGCGCGCCCAACTCGGGAAACCCGAGCTTGCCGTTGGTCAGCACATACCCCAGAGGTGCCAGGACCAACAGCCCGCCGAAGCTGAAAATCATCGTCGGGCGCATCCAGTGCATCCCTTCGCATAAATAGCGCATGCAGAAAAACAACGTCAGCGCCGGACTCCCCCAACGCACCGCGTGCAAAAAGGCCTGCGCCCCGGGAATCATCTCCTCGGCGATGCCGGCAGGCTCCAGCAGCACCGGCGCGATACTCAGAAAGACGAACATCAGCAGGCCCATCGACAACGCCAGCCACAAAGCCTGGCGAAAAATCGGGCCAATCTCAGACAGGCGATCAGCGCCAGACAAACGCGCCACCGAGGCCGTTAGCGCGATCAACGTGCCAATCGGCACCAGCATCGGCAGCCACAGCAGCGCGGTGCCCAGCGTCACGGCGGCCAAGGTGTCTGTGCCGTGATTGCCGGCAATGAGATTGTCAACGAAGGCAATCAATCCGGCACACACGTGCCCCACGACCAACGGCAGCGCCAGAAGCGCCGTTGCACGAACCTCGGGCAGAGCGCCACGAGATGCAGATATCAATGACATTAAGAGAAGATCCTGAGAGGCGATAAACGGGATCGGCCACGGGAGCCGACGACGGGATCGTTATCCCAGAATCAACCTTGCGCTGGCTGTCGGACGCTTCCGGATTTTTCGTTTTCGCTGTAGGAGATTTGTAACAGAGGGCAGAAACACAAAAAACGCACAAACAAAAACGCCGCTCATCACTGAGCGGCGTTTTTGTGAATTTGGAGCGGGAAACGAGACTCGAACTCGCGACCCCGACCTTGGCAAGGTCGTGCTCTACCAACTGAGCTATTCCCGC
>NZ_JBYSZA010000063.1:1312-3593 GCF_058786735.1 Pseudomonas sp. FW305-7 | reverse complement strand
GCCGATCATTCGCGAACTGTTTGGCGACACGCTTGAGCCAGACGAGGCTCAGGCCACCGTGGATGTTCGCTACCCGGACATCGCCAATGGCGACCTGATCAATCTGATATGGGCAGGGACACGCGCCGGCGGCCAATCTTATCGGCACGAAGCGCAACATACTGTCAGCGACAACGAAGCCAGGCAGGGAATGGTGACGCTTTATGTAACCAATGAGCACATCCGGGTGCTGGATCAGGGCCGTCTCGACCTTTCATACCGGGTGTCCAACGATAAGGTCGCGCTCTACGGCGTCATCGAGTCAGAGCGGCTGCTGGTCAACGTGGCCAACCTGCACGCCACACTGCCGGTGCCGAAAGTCGAGGAGGCTGACCCACCGGACGTACTCGATCCGTCCGGTGTCCTGGACAGCGTGCATGTCTTGATCGACCAGGCCAGGACCCTCAGGAAAGACATCCTGACCTACTACTGGCGTGCGCCAGATCCGCTGGGCAGCACCAGCGACTGGTTGCCCATCACGACAGTCACTGAAGGTAAGCCGGTGCGGTTCAGGGTGGACGCGCAGTTCGTCACGGGCAACATCGGGGGCTATGTGAAAGTTCGCTATGCGCTTTGGCGAGCAGCCACACAGAAATATGAGTATTCAGCGACGCTTGATTTGCTGATCGGCGAAGTGGTCAGCCCGACGATCACTTCGGTCACCGACTCCAAAGGCGAAGAAATTCCCGATAAAGGCGTCACGGTGGAGACCCGCGTGACGCTGACAGGCACTGCGAGCAAGGGTCTGAAAGTCCGGGTGCTGGACAACGACACGCCGCTGGGCGAGCCGACGGCCGACTTGACGACGGGCATCTGGACTTTACCGGTTACAGGTCTGAGCGTTGCGGTACACCGTTTCAAAGCCAAGGCCCTGTACGGTTCAGGCGTGGAATCAGCCATCAGAGAATTGCAGGTGGTGGCGCAAGTCACACCCAGCATCGACAACGTCACCGATTCCAAAGGCCCGGTCGTGCAAGGAGGCATTACCTTCGACCGCAATGTCACCGTCACTGGCAAGGCCAGCCCCAACCAGAAAGTCCGCTTGCGCGATGGCACCAATATACTGCATGAACCCACTGCCAACGGCTCCGGCGTATGGACCCAGGTCGTCAGTGCATTGACCGTCAGGGCTTACAGCCTCACCGCACTCGCCTTGTATGGCGACGGCCCGGAGTCGACTCCGCCACGTACTTTCACCGTCGCCCAAGCAGTGACGCCAACCATCACCAATGTCACCGACTCCAAAGGCCCGGTCTTGCAAGGAGGCATTACCTTCGACCGCAATGTCACCGTCACCGGCACGGCCAGCCCCAACCAGAAAGTCCGCTTGCGCGATGGCACCAATACACTGCATGAACCCACCGCCAACGGCTCCGGCGTGTGGACTCAAGTTGTCAGCGGGTTGACCGTCAAGGGGTACAGTCTCACCGCGCTTGCCTTGTATGGCGACGGCCCGGAGTCGACTCCGCCACGTACTTTCACCGTCGCCCAAGCAGTGACGCCCACCATCACCAACGTCACCGACTCCAAAGGCCCGGTCGTGCAAGGAGGCATTACCTTCGACCGCAATGTCACCGTCACCGGCACGGCCAGCCCCAACCAGAAAGTCCGCTTGCGCGATGGCACCAATACACTGCATGAACCCACCGCCAACGGCTCCGGCGTGTGGACTCAAGTTGTCAGCGGGTTGACCGTCAAGGGGTACAGTCTCACCGCGCTTGCCTTGTATGGCGACGGCCCGGAGTCGACTCCGCCACGTACTTTCACCGTCGCCCAAGCAGTGACGCCCACCATCACCAACGTCACCGACTCCAAAGGCCCGGTCGTGCAAGGAGGCATTACCTTCGACCGCAATGTCACCGTCACCGGCACGGCCAGCCCCAACCAGAAAGTCCGCTTGCGCGATGGCACCAATGCATTGCATGAACCCACCGCCAACGGCTCCGGCGTGTGGACCCAGGTTGTCAGCGGGTTGGCCGTCAAGGGGTACAGCCTCACCGCGCTCGCCTTGTATGGCGATGGCCCGGGGTCGACTCCGCCACGTACTTTTACCGTCGCCCAAGCGGGGGCGCCAAGCATCGACAACGTCATCGATTCCAAAGGCCCTGTCTTGCAAGGAGGCATTACCTTTGACCGCAATGTCACCGTCACCGGCACAGCCAGTCCCAACCAGAAAGTCCGCTTGCGCGATGGCACCAATGCATTGCATGAACCCACCGCCAACGGCTCCGGCGTGTGGACC
>NZ_JBYSZA010000063.1:0-1213 GCF_058786735.1 Pseudomonas sp. FW305-7 | reverse complement strand
CCAGGTTGTCAGCGGGTTGGCCGTCAAGGGGTACAGTCTCACCGCGCTCGCCTTGTATGGCGATGGCCCGGGGTCGACTCCGCCACGTACTTTCACCGTCGCCCAAGCAGTGACGCCAACCATCACCAACGTCACCGACTCCAAAGGTCCGGTCGCAAACGGTGGCATTACCAGTGACCGTACCGTCACCATCACCGGCACGGCCAGCCCCAACCAGAAAGTCCGCCTGCTCGATGGCAGCACCGCACTGCATGAACCCACTGCCAATGGCTCCGGCGTATGGACCCAGGTCGTTACCAGCCTGAGCGTCGCGACGCACAGTTTCAAAGCCAAGGCCTTGTATGGCGCGGGTGCGGAATCGGCCGTCAGGACACTGACCGTCATTGCTCTACTTAATGATTTTACGGATTTTACTAATTCACAATGGAATGGATGGACAAACATCCATAAATCTTGGGGCGCACTAACTACAGAGGCAGGAAATTCATATTGGCGTAATAGTGGCGGCCAGCTCTATATTGGTGAACACGTAGGCTTAAAAAAACTATTCAAGTTCAAAAAAGGAAAAACGTATGAGATTAGTTTCGCTTGGAAAAGCGGTACTCCGATGCTTCCTTACGTCCCTATGAACCTGCGGCTGCTTGCAGACGATGTGATGATCCAAGACTTTAGAACTAAAAGCCCGACAGACTGGGTAGCTTTTTCGGCCCTCTACACATACAACCCAGTTGTAGAAGCAGATGTTTTAATAAGAATCACAAACTGGCATTCATACTCATATTACTGCACAGTACCGGTAAATCTGGACAACTTAAGAGTTAGAGAACTTTAAGCCACGGAAAACAGGCGACTTATGCTATTCCCACTTAACTAATGATGATTCAAGTAGGAGCCAAAACAGAAAAAAATGGGGTGGATGGTCACATCCCCCCACATTTCACCGAATTAGCAAATAGATTAAAAAAACCAGCGCTCACAGTTTTACGACAGCTATCAGGGTCAGCTTAGTAGATGGCCAAGCTACGTCTATTGACGTTTGGGGAAGACATCTGGAATCGAAGCAATGCAGGCTTGGTGTTTTCGATTGAAACGGTTTGCGATCTTTTGCTTTTAAACGCCATGTTTAAATTACACGCCAAGACACGTAATCAGGCTACACGACCTTGCGTAATTGCCTACAGCTACGCCAGAATCCGCCGGCTTGTGCGCCTTG
>NZ_JBYSZA010000062.1:0-4401 GCF_058786735.1 Pseudomonas sp. FW305-7 | reverse complement strand
GGGGAAACCGAGTCGGTTTCGGGCCGGTTGGGTGTTGGTTTGATCATGAGTGAATCTCCAAATCATAGAAAAGGAGCCATCATCTTTCGCTACCAAACGAAGGGGTGGTGGCCATACGAAGGTTGGTAGACCGGTGACTTGGAGAACCGGCGCGCCCGAAGACGCCCTGCGCATGACCACCATAAATACACAGCCACAAGAAGGCCTATATCAGGTGACGCTATGCGCCAAGTCTAAGCCGGGCTACCAAACCCGATCGCTGATTCGTCAGCGACCAGACCACAATAGAATCCGCCCCAAAAGCGCACAAGCCGGCGGATTCTGGCGTAGCTGTAGGCAAAGGCGCAAGGATGTGTAGCCTGGGAGAGTGTCGGGAGATGTCTTTTTAAACACTGGCGTTTATCAAGACCCCACTCACGTCCACCAACGCCTCCTTATGACGTGGAGTTCGCTCTTTGGACAAAGCGCTGACCCGACGGTCGCTCAAACGTCCATATTTCGATTGCATTTCATTTTTGTTGCAGTATCTGCAAAAGCAGCTACAAATCAAACCGCCGCTAGGTATTCAGCTTTTTCTCCTCGACGGGAGTGATACCTAATGTGCGTACCGTTCCGATAATGGCGTTAGCCCATCACGTCTGGTACGGTGAGTTTTGTGTCGTGGCCCCGAACGGTTTTTCTTTTTGTGCGGATACGTTGACAAGGATGGTAGCGATGATTGAACAACCTTATACACCTACCAATTTAAGTCGCCGCATCAACTTCCCGGACAAATGTAAAAATGCGACATTACATGACTCTCTAACACGAAAAAAAATCGGCACAGAGTCATCTCAGCGAATAATTAAAGGCTTGGCATTCTCTTCAGGATTAAAGATATTTGGCTTAGGAAAAAAAACTGGCTACGGCTTTAGCGATATCTCAGACACAATTATTGCCAGGCTATTAGCAAAGAACATTAGAGCAGCCTATCCCGCAACTCAATCTCATCGACAATTTCTTATTAGCAATACTGTTTCCATAATGAAGGAGTGCTTAGCATTCAATGCCTTCAGATATGACATCCAAAATTTTTATGAAAGCATCGATCGCAAACTACTGCTGGAGCGATTAGTTTCAGATGGAAGATGTACATGGCAAACAATATTACTAATTCAAAGACTATTTCTTATACTAGACATATACGACGTACCCGGATTGCCGCGCGGGCTTGCTGTAAGTGGAGCTTTAGCAGAATTTAGACTGCTCGATTTCGACCGAACTATGCGTCACAACAATGATGTTTTCTTCTTTGCTCGCTTTGTTGACGACATACTAATTATTACATCAGAAAGGTGCGAAGAAAAATCCTTCGACAAAATTGTAGTCGACAATTTACCTGAAGAATTGTGTCTACATGATGGCGAGAAACGTACTTTTTTACCCGTACCAGCGATCCATCAATCAAAAAAGAAAAATGCGTCAATACAAGCCTACTACACCCTGAGTTACTTAGGATACAAAATCAGGATATCTAACAACACGACGAGAGATAATGCGCTGGGCAACCTTCGCCGAGACGTACTTGTTGACATATCCGACAACAAGATAGAAAAGTTAAAAACCAGACTAATCAACTCTTTTACCAACTTTCTAGCCAGCAGAAAAGACCATAACGATTTTAGATTATTAAAAAATCGCTTAAGAGCAATAACAGGAAACTATGAAATACGAGAGCCCAACACTAAAATCACCATTAAGACAGGCATATACTATAGTTACATACACAAAAACACCCACATTGATTGCGCCCTTATAAAATTAGACAATTTTTTGAGAAACCTATTGTTTTCCAACTATTCATCACTATCGCTTCGAATAATTGGCGCACTAACAAAAAACCAGAGAAAAGAGTTGATCGGTTACAACTTCAGCTCGGGATTCAAAAACAAGCGATTTCATTCTTTTTCATACAGAAGTTTTGAGACTATAAAAAGGGTATGGTTATGATTACGGGACCGCAAACCCAAAAAGTTAGAAAGCAGGATTACAATCGCATTCTATTAACCGAAACTTGTCCGTATGAAACCCCAGTAATATTCGATAACTTTGGTTTTTACAAGCAGATCCAAAAACTTCTCAGCAGACCTGAAGACATCCAAAAACTGCTAACGCCACTTCTAAAATATGAAAAAGAACTGAAGTTCTCCATTCCTTATATTTACAATATACGAAAAGATCTTGATTCTCCACGTACGTTATCTCTGATACATCCCCGCTCCCAACTACACTTTGTTGAGCTGTACCAAAAATTCGACAACCAGATTTTACTATGCTGCCAAAAAAGCAAATTTAGTTTGCGCGCCCCGCAAAAAATCACGAGTAAATACTACGTAAAGAACCCCCAAGAAAACATCAAAAAATATCGCTCCGACACCACGACATCAGCCGAGAATGAGCTTAGAGACAGGTACTTAACAACTTATTTCGCCTATGGTGAGAATACACGCCTTCACAAGTTTTTCGAATCATTTGATTACTTAAGACTGGAAAAGCAGCATTCTCAATTTTACTCCATGGATATTTCGAAGTGTTTTGACAGCATTTATACTCACTCTATAGCCTGGGCAATAAAAACCAAAGAATACACAAAGCGCCACATTGGAGTTGATGGGGTTTTCGGAGACATTTTCGACCAAGTCATACGCTGTTCTAACTATAACGAAACTGCAGGAATCCCGATCGGCCCCGAGGTTAGCAGGATATTCGCAGAGATAATTTTTCAGGAAATAGATGAACGTGTGGAAAAGAAACTCATAGGATTGGGTTTAACGGCCGACATCGATTATTCCATGCGAAGATACGTAGACGATTTTTTCATATTTACCAACTCTGACATCACATCAAATAAAATTGCGCAAGTCGTCGAAGCTGAATGCAAGGCTTACAAATTAAATATTAATGAAGCAAAGTCATCAAAAGCAGAGCGTCCTTTCATCACATCAAAAACAAAGTCACTAAGATCCGTGCAACGCAGGCTTGTTGATCTGAAAGATTCACTTTTTTCAGGAGACAATTATAGTTCCCCACGAGAGTTACCTAATCAAAAAATTCTTACATTGCACTTCATAGATGATGTCAAAGCCGCATGCAGCGCTGACTCAGGCGCGTACCAACTGGTGAGCTCTTACGTAGTAGGATGGCTTAGCAATCGCATAATTAGCGCAACGGAGGAAAACATCAATCGCAATACCAGCATAGAAAATCATCTCAAAGGCTTCTCGCATTTTTTCAATTTCTCCATAAGGACAATTTTTCATTTCTACAGCATAAATCCAAGCCACAAATCCTCAGTAAAACTATGTATAGCTGTGAAGCTTGCCTGTACATTCTATGAAAAACACATGCCAGCAGATATAGACAGCATCAAAACTACGGTCTACCAATTATGCAAAGAGTTTTTCTCCAGCGGAGGATATTTGGGCATATTAACAAGCAATACAAACATCAGTTTTCTTGAGGCGATGAACATCCTGGTGCTATGCAAGGAACTAGGCCCCCAATATCTGCTACCTAAAGAAACTCTTCATGGCATATCTAGCCCCGACAGCGTCGAACCGCTTAGTTATTTTGAAATTGTGACACTGCTTTATTACATTGGAGATGAGCCACTGTATCGCGAGGCTCGAGCAAAAGTAACAGCAAGTATTCATCAGCATTTAAATCACATCGACGATGTGCGTATAAACTCCCACAAATTTCATTTACTGATGGATGTACTGACGTGTCCCTATGTTGATCGTGATTTCCGCTACGCAACTGCCTCGAAGCTATTTGAATCTGTTACGGGTTCAAAACCCGGCAAAGCGAAAGCAAAGATATTGATGGACTTCTTTGACAACAATATTTGGTTTGTCAATTGGCATAGTTTTGATCTGCTGACGGTGTTAGAGAAAAAGGAATTGCTAAGTGGCTATTGATTGGTTAGCCTGTTTGCCAAGAAGCACGGTGGGCTTTACACCGCAAGGTGGCCGCCTATGATTTGGATGTTGGAATCTGATAATTAGGCCTCGCTAGCTTTCATAGGAGCGGCGGGTGACCGCACACACTACACCCACCGTGTTTCTTGCTTCAAGCCATACCTTCCTATGATCAGCAGCGAACACATCAATACGCCTCGCTTCGGAGCTATTCCCACATATTAAGTATTTATGTGCGCGGAACCTTTCCGAACCACGGCTACCGTCGGCCGGTAGCAGACGACGATCTCTCCCCTAAAAAGCAGAGACTACCATTGCAAGGTTGCGCGTTCTTTTACAGAGGCACAGTAACTGCCCCCGATTAAACGTAGAAAAATCCAAGTGACGACTCACTGCCTCACCAACCTCGGCAAAACCACTCCCTCCCCCAACCTCTCCACCC
>NZ_JBYSZA010000061.1:1814-5021 GCF_058786735.1 Pseudomonas sp. FW305-7 | reverse complement strand
CCAGATGGCCTCGCTTCAGCAAATTGGGTATGTGACAGCTGTCGGTGTTTGTGAACATCGAACTTTCGGTTCGTTTCGTCTTCACACACCGCAATCTGGTGCTCTTTCGCCTTTCAGCTCGAAGCAAGCAAATTGCTTGGGTGTTATATGGTCAAGCCTCACGGGCAATTAGTATTGGTTAGCTCAACGCCTCACAGCGCTTACACACCCAACCTATCAACGTCGTAGTCTTCGACGGCCCTTCAGGGAACTCAAGGTTCCAGTGAGATCTCATCTTGAGGCAAGTTTCCCGCTTAGATGCTTTCAGCGGTTATCTTTCCCGAACATAGCTACCCGGCAATGCCACTGGCGTGACAACCGGAACACCAGAGGTTCGTCCACTCCGGTCCTCTCGTACTAGGAGCAGCCCCTCTCAAATCTCAAACGTCCACGGCAGATAGGGACCGAACTGTCTCACGACGTTCTAAACCCAGCTCGCGTACCACTTTAAATGGCGAACAGCCATACCCTTGGGACCGGCTTCAGCCCCAGGATGTGATGAGCCGACATCGAGGTGCCAAACACCGCCGTCGATATGAACTCTTGGGCGGTATCAGCCTGTTATCCCCGGAGTACCTTTTATCCGTTGAGCGATGGCCCTTCCATACAGAACCACCGGATCACTAAGACCTACTTTCGTACCTGCTCGACGTGTCTGTCTCGCAGTCAAGCGCGCTTTTGCCTTTATACTCTACGACCGATTTCCGACCGGTCTGAGCGCACCTTCGTACTCCTCCGTTACTCTTTAGGAGGAGACCGCCCCAGTCAAACTACCCACCATACACTGTCCTCGATCCGGATAACGGACCTGAGTTAGAACCTCAAAGTTGCCAGGGTGGTATTTCAAGGATGGCTCCACGCGAACTGGCGTCCACGCTTCAAAGCCTCCCACCTATCCTACACAAGCAAATTCAAAGTCCAGTGCAAAGCTATAGTAAAGGTTCACGGGGTCTTTCCGTCTAGCCGCGGATACACTGCATCTTCACAGCGATTTCAATTTCACTGAGTCTCGGGTGGAGACAGCGCCGCCATCGTTACGCCATTCGTGCAGGTCGGAACTTACCCGACAAGGAATTTCGCTACCTTAGGACCGTTATAGTTACGGCCGCCGTTTACCGGGGCTTCGATCAAGAGCTTCGCGTTAGCTAACCCCATCAATTAACCTTCCGGCACCGGGCAGGCGTCACACCCTATACGTCCACTTTCGTGTTTGCAGAGTGCTGTGTTTTTAATAAACAGTCGCAGCGGCCTGGTATCTTCGACCGGCATGAGCTTACGGAGCAAGTCCTTCACCCTCACCGGCGCACCTTCTCCCGAAGTTACGGTGCCATTTTGCCTAGTTCCTTCACCCGAGTTCTCTCAAGCGCCTTGGTATTCTCTACCCAACCACCTGTGTCGGTTTGGGGTACGGTTCCTGGTTACCTGAAGCTTAGAAGCTTTTCTTGGAAGCATGGCATCAACCACTTCGTCATCTAAAAGATAACTCGTCATCAGCTCTCGGCCTTAAGATCCCGGATTTACCTAAGATCTCAGCCTACCACCTTAAACTTGGACAACCAACGCCAAGCTGGCCTAGCCTTCTCCGTCCCTCCATCGCAATAACCAGAAGTACAGGAATATTAACCTGTTTTCCATCGACTACGCTTTTCAGCCTCGCCTTAGGGACCGACTAACCCTGCGTCGATTAACGTTGCGCAGGAAACCTTGGTCTTTCGGCGTGGGTGTTTTTCACACCCATTGTCGTTACTCATGTCAGCATTCGCACTTCTGATACCTCCAGCAAGCTTCTCAACTCACCTTCACAGGCTTACAGAACGCTCCTCTACCGCATCATCCTAAGATGATACCCGTAGCTTCGGTGTATGGTTTGAGCCCCGTTACATCTTCCGCGCAGGCCGACTCGACTAGTGAGCTATTACGCTTTCTTTAAAGGGTGGCTGCTTCTAAGCCAACCTCCTAGCTGTCTAAGCCTTCCCACATCGTTTCCCACTTAACCATAACTTTGGGACCTTAGCTGACGGTCTGGGTTGTTTCCCTTTTCACGACGGACGTTAGCACCCGCCGTGTGTCTCCCATGCTCGGCACTTGTAGGTATTCGGAGTTTGCATCGGTTTGGTAAGTCGGGATGACCCCCTAGCCGAAACAGTGCTCTACCCCCTACAGTGATACATGAGGCGCTACCTAAATAGCTTTCGAGGAGAACCAGCTATCTCCGAGCTTGATTAGCCTTTCACTCCGATCCACAGGTCATCCGCTAACTTTTCAACGGTAGTCGGTTCGGTCCTCCAGTTAGTGTTACCCAACCTTCAACCTGCCCATGGATAGATCGCCCGGTTTCGGGTCTATTCCCAGCGACTAGACGCCCTATTAAGACTCGCTTTCGCTACGCCTCCCCTATTCGGTTAAGCTCGCCACTGAAAATAAGTCGCTGACCCATTATACAAAAGGTACGCAGTCACAGAACAAAGTCTGCTCCCACTGCTTGTACGCATACGGTTTCAGGATCTATTTCACTCCCCTCTCCGGGGTTCTTTTCGCCTTTCCCTCACGGTACTAGTTCACTATCGGTCAGTCAGTAGTATTTAGCCTTGGAGGATGGTCCCCCCATATTCAGACAAAGTTTCTCGTGCTCCGTCCTACTCGATTTCATGACTAAGAGATTTTCGCGTACAGGGCTATCACCCACTATGGCCGCACTTTCCAGAGCGTTCCGCTAATCTCAAAGCCACTTAAGGGCTAGTCCCCGTTCGCTCGCCACTACTAAGGGAATCTCGGTTGATTTCTTTTCCTCAGGGTACTTAGATGTTTCAGTTCCCCTGGTTCGCCTCTTGCACCTATGTATTCAGTACAAGATAACCATCTTATGATGGCTGGGTTCCCCCATTCAGACATCTCCGGATCAAAGTCTGTTTGCCGACTCCCCGAAGCTTTTCGCAGGCTACCACGTCTTTCATCGCCTCTGACTGCCAAGGCATCCACCGTATGCGCTTCTTCACTTGACCATATAACCCCAAGCAATCTGGTTATACTGTGAAGACGACATTCGCCGAAAATTCGAATTTCTCAACTAAGAGAACTCACAAATTTTACCTTAGCCTGATCCGTTACCAGTGAAAGTAACGTTCAGTCTATCTTTCTATCACATACCCAAATTTTTAAAGAACGATT
>NZ_JBYSZA010000060.1:0-6105 GCF_058786735.1 Pseudomonas sp. FW305-7 | reverse complement strand
GCGGTAGTTCAGTCGGTTAGAATACCGGCCTGTCACGCCGGGGGTCGCGGGTTCGAGTCCCGTCCGCTGCGCCATATTCGGAATCTGGAACACTGAACGCCAGATTCCACAGAAAGCCCGCCTAGTGCGGGCTTTTTGCTGTCTGGCGTTTGGGTTTTCTTCACGGCCTATATCTATGTAGTGCCTGCCAGTCGCATCGTTTTCGGACAATGGACCTTGTTTTCCATGACCTCATCAGGTCATGGCGCCGATTCCATTGCCTGCCGAGAGCCCGACCGCATGCCCCCAACTCCCTCTGCAACCGCTACCGTTTCTGCCGACGACACGGATGCGCTGTCATTCATGGCAGACAAACCTGCATTTCTCTCGAGCGACGATGCCGCAGCGTGTCTGCACGGCCTGCTGAAACCGCCGCGAAGTACCGAGTTGCACTGGTTCATTCTGAAAAGCGCGGACGAGCGCTTCTATTGCGTTCAACGGATCGAGGCTAAAGCCAGCGGGGTCGAGGAGAAACGCCCTGATCCAGCCAAGGATCCGCGTCGTGAGTGGGCAGTGACTGCCGGTGCGAATGGCCAGTTGATCATCCCCAGAGGTTTTGCCCTCGAAGCGAGTTTCCATGCGCACCCGGCCAAAGTTCAAGGCGCCGACGAAGCCACCACGGAATGGGTTCAGCGCAATCGCTTCTTCACCATTGCCGATTTGTCTGCGGTGATGAATCCGCATCGAAAATACTCGAAATGTTATCTGAGTGCCGGTAACGGCGGACTTCTCTCGTACACGTCGACCAATCTGCCGTTTGAACAGGAACTGTCGCCGCGCCTTGCGCCAAACCCGGATGGCGATTCGCGACGTTTTCAGATCCTGTATGAAGAGGGTTCGATTCCCAGCAGCCTGTGGATCCTGTTGGCGGTGGCGGCTGGAAAGGTGACCGTTGTGGTTCCCGGGGATCTCTGGCGGCACCGTGGCCGGCTCAAAGCCAGTTGGCGGTCGGACATTCTGCAGGCACCACCGGCGCTTAAAACCATGCCGATCTTTGGCCCGATCTGTCGAAATGCAAAAGAAGCAGCCGTCTATCTGCGAAAACAATTACCCGCGTTGCCGTCGGCGAATCCCAATGTCGGTTTTATTCTCAAACATAATGTCAGTGATTTTCTGATCGTCACCGAGCCGATCTCCCGCCAATACGCGAGCTTTGACCGCAGTGCGCTGTTTCCCAGGAATCAACAGGGTCAGCCGCGCATCCCCCGAGCCTTTCGCGTGCTTGGCATTTATCACTCGATTCAACCATCGCCGACATCGGGCGGGACCGATCTTTCGCGCAATTTTTTCTCTACCGCCGACCTCAAAGTCGGTCTGGCACGGGTCAGCGAAGCGCCTCATCAACGCATTTTTGCAATCACCCCCGACGGCGCTGTCTTGCGTTTCGCCAAACCGATCATGCCCAAGGTGCGCGAGTTGATCGCCGAACTCACTCAAGACCTTGAGCAAAAAATCAACTCCGGCGACATCAGTGCGCAGATGTTGATCGACAAAGTCGCCAGCGCCGGAATTCTCAGCGTCCTGCTCCCCAGTGCTGCATGGCCCCAGGCTGGAAGAGTCATGGCGTCATCTGCCGCACAGCAAGAGCCGTGATCAACCGCCATTGCGCTGATGACGATAGTCGCTGACCGCCTCGTACACCGCTTTGCGCAGGCGATTGATCCCGCCAATCGGGCGGTGCGCTTCAATGCCGAACCAGGGGTTGAAAGACAGGTTGTCGCAATCGAGGTTCTGCTGCGGTGTATCGAAATCCTGAGGTGGCACGGTGATACGGGCCACGGTTTCGAACGCCGAATCCTGCTCGCGCCACTCGATGCTGGTGTCCTCGATCGGCATGTATTTGTTGGCATCCTGGCGCTGAATCTGCAGCAGGAAACAGGCCGGTACGCGATCCGTCGAGAGTTGCTGATTCAGGGCGCTGCGCAGGAAGTTCGGCAGATCCTGGTTTTGTCGGGGCAGGGTGTAGGCCGGGCAATTGTCGGGATCCGGCGTTACCCGGAACTTGGCGTTCGACTCGCCGAACTTGTACGGCGAGACCGAGAAATACGTGGTGCGTGTCGGGCTGTCCGGCGCAGGCGACAAGGTCGCCAGGGCAATAAACAGATGCCGGACTTGCCAGGTGCGCGGATCCCAACCGGGGACAAACGCCATGACCTTTTTGCCGTCAGCCTGCGCCGCCACATTCTGCCGATACTCGGCGACATCACTGACAAAGAAGTTCGGATGACTGAACATCACGAAGTCTTGCTCGTGCTGTTGCTGGCGGTTGTCGAGCAAGGGGTTGCCGGGTACGTCGAGCAGTTTGATCGCCATGCCCCGGGCATCGCGGATGCTGTCGAACTGCGGATAGGCGTTGCCGTTGGACAGGCGAATCAGCGCTTGCCAGGTTTTCCCCGGCTCGCTGAACACGCCCTGCTGCAACGACTGGGCAAGTTGCGGCAGAACCAGCACCTGCGCCTTCACGCAACCATGCGCCTTGGCGTGAGCGTCGCGCAGATAGCGCGTCGGCTCGCGGTGCTGATCAACAATGCGCACGGCGGTCTGGATCACCTCTTGAGTCATGGCCGACTCGCCCGGCGGAATCTGCTCCAGCGCGGAAACCGGGCCACGGTGCTGCCAGGCAAACCAGGCCCAGGCAACGGCCCAGCCGAGCAGGCCGATGGCGAGTAACAACAGCAGGGTTTTGCCCAGCAGGCGCCCCAGCCACAACCAGATCCGGGCCAGCGGCGGGAGGTCTTTCTTGAAGGTCGAGATCATGGCAATTGCGCCTCCAGTGGACCGCCGAGGACTTTCAGGTATTCCAGCAACGCCCAACGTTCTTCGGGCTGCAACCAGCGGCCGATGACACCATTGCCGCGTTCACCCGCACGGAATTCATGACCGCTGTTGTGGTTGCCGGTGATCCGCGTGTCGAACAGGAAGCCATTGGTAAAAGCTTCGGTGCGATAGCCCAGATGACGCGGATCGTATTCGAAGCTGCCTTTATAGAAGGTGGTGGCGCGCTCATCCTGCGGCGACAGCAACTGATAAAGGCTCGGCACCGAACCGTTGTGCAGAAACGGCGCAGTGGCCCAGACGCCGGCCAGTGGGCGAGCCTTGTAGGCGACTTTTTCGCGCACACCGATCGGCAGGCCGAAACCGTCGAGTCGCGGTTTCTCCTGCGCAGTGACGTTGGCTTCGCGATAAGCGCGGTTTTCGACGAATGCGGTGACGTACGCCAGGCCTTTGGCCACGGACAACAGGCTCAGATCCAGCGGCTCCTCGGGTGACGGGTGCAGTTTCACGTCCATTTTTTCCAGCTCTTTCAGATCCCATTGCAGGGCCGTGAGGTCGAAACGATGGCTGGCGATGTTGTTGGCAGCATTCGGATCGGTGCCGATTACCTCCACTGGCAACAGGTGCAAATGTTGCACCCAGCGTTCGCCTTCCTGAGTCTTGCGCGGAACGTGGCAGCCGGCGCAGTTTTCGGTAAACAGTGCGCGCCCCCTGGCCGCCAGCGCTTTATCGACGACGCCAAACACGTCTTCCGGCCACGCGGGTGGTTGCAGGCGCTGCAGGGTTTCTTCGATTTTGTGCAGATCACGCACACGGACGCTGGAGGCATAACGTTCATCGCCTTGCAGCGGTTGGCCATTGGCGTCGAAGAAGTTCAGGGTGGCGCCGACACCCAATGCCTCGCCGATGTTGCGCGCCATCGGCTGTTGCGCAGAACCGTTCCACTGCACCCAGTCGAACGTCCACATGTCCCACAACTGCGGGTAGTCCACCGGCGCGTTGGCGACGCGATAGTTGGCGGGAGAAATGGCATCGCCGAACGTCGCGTTTGCAATCCGCCCGAATGCATCGGTGCGTCCCGGGCCTTCTTCGGTGGGGTAGAGGCCACGGTGGGTGTCGTTCCAGGCGACTTTCAGAAAAGTGTTCAGCGAGTTTTTGAAGTCTTTGCGCAACTGCTCGCGACGTGCGTCGTAGTCATTGCCCAGTACCGCGCGCGCGAAGCGTTCGAATTTCCATGGGTTGTAGTAAGTCGAGGTCAGACTGGCGACCAAGGCTTGTCCGAAACTGCCGCCGCGCAGCGTAGGAACACTGGAAGGCAATACGTGTTGCGCCGAGCCGCCATCAATACGCACGGCTTGGCCGTTAAAGCGCAATTCGCCGGTATGGCAAGCGGCGCAAGTTATGTCCAGATATTGCTCGGTGCTTCCGGGATTCTGGTGCCGCGCAAAGCCGACAGGAAGATTGCCGGGGTTGTTTGGCGTGGCTTTCTGTTGTGGATCAATCAGAAAGCCAAATCGTGCGAGGTATTCGGGCGAGGCGAAACGCTGTTGCGAAAAGGGCAGCTCCAGCGCCTGGAACCACTCGTAACGCAATCCTTTGACCTGAGTGCCCTGTGGCGTGAAGTAGTAGGTCTGGCGTTCAGCCTGCGACCACTGATTCAGGTAATGCACCTGCTGCACGGGGGTGTAGAAGGGTAATTTCGGATTGGCGACGTAATACAACACCACCGCAAGGACGAGTCCAAGCAGCACGACGATCAGGGTCAGCACACGGAATAAGAGGCGCAAGATAAACATCCTTGTCGAATTGTTGCGCTGTTATGCCTGAGCTTGACCCGGTGCGGCAAGTGGCCATTACGCCAAGTCATAAGGATGGGTGATTCGCTCGCGCTCAGGATCAGATGACAGAAGCTTCATCATCCGTTTGCCCAAATGCGTTTTGGTCCCTGAACTTATCGCAGGTTTACTGCTCTCATGCCGGTAGCCATTGGTCGTGGCGGCCTGATAAGCTCGCGGCTTTACTCGATTGCCCTTTCGGCGCATGAACAAGGAAATAGCATGAAACAGCATCGGTTGGCGGCGGCGGTAGCCCTGGTTAGCCTGGTCCTCGCGGGTTGTGATTCGCAGACCAGCGTAGAGCTGAAAACCCCGGCGCAAAAAGCTTCCTACGGTATCGGCCTGAACATGGGCAAGAGCCTGGCTCAGGAAGGCATGGATGACCTGGACTCCAAAGCGGTAGCCCAGGGCATCGAAGATGCCGTCGGCAAGAAAGAACAGAAGCTGAAAGATGAAGAACTGGTCGAAGCTTTCGCCGCGCTGCAAAAGCGTGCCGAAGAGCGCATGGCCAAGATGAGCGAAGAGTCGGCAGCTGCCGGCAAGAAGTTCCTCGAAGAAAACGGCAAGAAGGCTGGCGTGACTACCACCGCCTCGGGCTTGCAGTACGAAGTGGTCAAGAAAGCTGACGGCCCACAGCCTAAGCCTACCGACGTAGTGACCGTTCACTACACCGGCAAGCTGACCAACGGCACCGTTTTCGACAGCTCCGTCGAGCGCGGCAGCCCGATCGATCTGCCGGTGAGCGGCGTGATCCCGGGTTGGGTTGAAGGTCTGCAACTGATGCACGTTGGCGAGAAGTACAAACTGTACATCCCTAGCGATCTGGCTTACGGCGCACAATCGCCAAGCCCGGCAATCCCGGCCAACTCGGTTCTGGTTTTCGACCTGGAACTGCTGGCCATCAAGGATCCAGCCAAAGAAGACGCTGCTGCCGCCAAGTAATCGGCCAGGGCTTCAACAACAACGCCTCGCTTATGCGGGGCGTTGTTGCATCTGGACCTTGGCAAGGGTAAACAGAGCGAACCGATGCCGGTCAGAAGAGTCATAGCCTTTGAGGTTGCTGCGCTAGACGCCCTGAGCCGCCAAGTCAATGAAATATTGGGGTTTTTTATGTGAGTAAAAAACGCCCGATCTGAGCGCAGCCCTTATGAAACGGGGCTCTCAGCGCTGAAATGCAGCTCTGTTCACAAGGTTATCCACAATTTGTGTGGATAACATTTCAACGGGAGGAAAAGATGAAAGCTCCGTGGAATTTCGCTCGATTCCTGCCCTTGGCTGGCCGGTTGCTCGCTCGCGGTCGCCTGCCGACGTTGCTGTTTGCGGTGGCCAGCAAAGGCGCTGCGCAGGGCAATCGTCTCGGAAAACTGAAGGATGATCTGCGTTTGCTCCAGGCGCTATGCCTGGCCTACTGGCGCGGCGAGTATCGCGCTATCAGTCCCAAAGCGTTGATCTCGGT
>NZ_JBYSZA010000059.1:0-7337 GCF_058786735.1 Pseudomonas sp. FW305-7 | reverse complement strand
CAGCTTCTGTGGTGGCCGATTCAATGTCTGAAGAAACCCAATCCCCTGTGGGAGCTGGCTTGCCAGCGATGGGGCCAGTGAACACGCTGCAAAACCATCAGGCACTGCGCGCCTGTAACAGCTGCGCCGCGCACAGGGCAATCCGCGCACAGGCATCCGCCAGTTTCACCCGGTCCAGCACCAGCCCGAGGCGGATATGCCCCGCCGCACTCGGCCCGAACGCCTCTCCGGCCAGCACCGACACGCCGTAACCTTCGAGCAACCGCTCGGCAAACGCCTGCGCGCCCAATCCGGTCTGGCGCACATCGACCATGACGAACATCCCGCCATCCGGTCGAATCGGCTGCAATCCCGGGCACCCGCGCAAGCGTTCGCACACCAGGTCCCGGCGCAGGCGATATTCCTCGCGCATCTGCGACACTTCCGGCAGGTCTGAAGCCAGCGCGACTTCCGCGGCTTTCTGGACAAAGTCCGGCAGGCCAAACAGCATGCTCAACGACAGATTGACCAGATGCTCGGCCAACGATTTCGGGCCGATCGTCCAGCCGATACGCCACCCGGTCATGGCGTGGGATTTCGACAGGCTGTTGATCGTCGCCGTGCGTTCGGCCATCCCCGGCAGGCTCGCCGGGCTGATGTGTTGGCCTTCGTAAAGGAGTTCGCTGTAGACCTCGTCGCTGATCAGCCACAGGTCATGATGAATGCACAGCGCCGCCAGTTCCTGCCAGATCAGCAGCGGCAGGCTCGCGCCGCAAGGGTTGTTGGGACTGTTGAGCAGCATGGCGCGGGTCTTCGGCGTGATCCGCGCGGCGACATCGGCGGGGTCGACGCGAAAGCCGTTTTCCGGACGCACCGGCACCGGCACCACGGTCGCGCCGCAAGCGCCGAACACCCCTTCATAGGTGACGTACATCGGCTCGGCGACGATCACCTCGTCGCCCGGGTCGAGCAAGCATTGCGCCACCGAATACACCGCGCACTGCGCGCCGGGCATGACAATCACATGATCGGCGTCGACTGCCTGACCACTGCGTTGCCGGTGGCGTGCGGCAATCAACTGACGCAGCGCCAGCCGGCCACGGACTTCGGAATAATGCGTATCGCCCGCCAGCAGGCTGTCGATGGCGCCGTGGACGATCGGCAGTGGTGTATCAAAATCCGGGTCGCCCACGCTCAGCAGCAATATGTCGACACCCTCGGCGCGCAACTCCAGCGCTCGGTCGTGAATCTGCCAGGCCGCTGCTCCCTCCCCGGCGATTCGTTGGGTCAAGGCTGAATAGCGCATGTACGTCTCCTGATTGCGCAGTCTCCAGCCTTCACCCTATCTCAAATCACAAAACGCGCCACCATGGCGTTCAAATCCACCGCCAGACGCGACAGTTCGTGGGTCGCGGCGCTGGTCTGGTTGGCGCCGGCGGCCGATTGCGTGGCCAGATCGCGGATGTTGACCAGGTTGCGGTCGACTTCACGCGAGACTTGCGCCTGCTCTTCCGAAGCGCTGGCGATGACCAGGTTGCGTTCGTTGATCTGGTGGATCGACTGGGTGATCTGCTCCAGGGCAACGCCGGCAGCGCGGGCCATTTCCAGGGTGGACTGGGTGCGTTGATTGCTTTGCTGCATCGACGAAACCGCTTCACCGGTGCCGTTCTGGATGCCGGCGACCATTTTTTCGATTTCCTGAGTCGACTGCGCGGTGCGATGGGCCAGTGCGCGCACTTCGTCCGCGACCACGGCAAAACCGCGCCCGGCCTCACCGGCACGTGCCGCTTCGATGGCCGCGTTCAGCGCCAGCAGGTTGGTCTGTTCGGCAATGGCGCGGATCACGTCGAGCACTTTGCCGATATCACGACCTTGCGCGGCCAGGCCTTCGATCATTTGCGCGGTGTTCTGCACGTCGTGGGTCATGGTCTGGATCGCGTCGACGGTTTTCACCACTTGATCGCGACCTTCACGAGCGGCGTGGGTCGACTGGTTCGAGGCTTCGGACGTCGACACGGCGTTGCGTGCAACCTCCTCGACCGCCGCGGTCATCTCGTTGACGGCGGTGGCGGCTTGTTCGATTTCGTCGTTTTGCTGTTGCAGGCCGCGAGACGCTTCTTCAGTCACGGCGCTGAGTTCTTCGGCGGCGGCGCCCAGTTGCGTGGCGGAACCAGCGATCTGCTCAATGGTTTTGCGCAGGTTGGTCTGCATCGCGGCGAGGGCGGCGAGCAGGCGCGCCGGTTCGTCCTTGCCATCGACTTCGATCAGTTTGGTCAGGTTGCCACCGGCGATGGTTTGCGCCGCCTCAACGGCACGGTTCAGCGGAGTGACAATGCTGCGCGTCAGCAACAACGCCAGCAATACTGTAGCGAGCGCAGCGACAACCGCAACGATGACGATGCCAGTGATGGCGCTGTCGTAATGCTCGCCCGCCTGCATGGACGCGGTTTTGGCGTCAGCGGCGTTGATCGCGATCAGCTTGTTGAGCTGCTCGCCCATCTGGTCGGTGCCGTCCTTGATCCGCGTGTTGATCAGGGTGCGCATCTCGTCGAGCTTTTCCTGGCGAGACAGGTCCATCATCTGGTTTTGCGCTTGCAGGTAGTTGTCCAGGGTCGTCGCGAAAGACTGATACAGCGCACGCTCTTCCGGGCCCGCCGGTAGCGCGGCGTAAGCGGCCTGGGCACTGCGCACCTTGTCGACCAATACGCCGATGCGAGTCTGCGCTTCCTGCAACCCGGCGGCCTCGCGATTGACCAGCACGCGGAACGACAGAATCCGCAGGCGCAGGACGTTTTCCGTCACCACGCTGAGCTGCGTCACGCTGGGCAGTTGCGTCGAATCCATGTCGACTGAAGCCTGGCGGATGACCGACATGCGGTTGACGGCGAACACGCCAAGCACGATCACCAGCAAGGCAATAAAGGCAAAACCGAGGAAGGCACGGGGCGCGATATTGAGGTTACGCAAGGACATAGTTGGACTCTCGGAAGATAGAAACTACGAGCATCCATGCCGTGATCACTGACCCGTGGGGCGGGCTTCGGTCCGGCGTCACTGTTATTAGGGAGTTTTGTGCGCGCCTGATAGCTGTATCGGCCAGGCTTTAGGAAGATTGTGGGTCAAGAGCAAATATTTTCAGGGTGTTACGACAATGAAACATCTTGAAGCTTCTCCGGCTCCTGTGGCGAGGGGATTTGTCCCCGTTGGGCTGCGAAGCGGCCCCTTACAATCCTTCAGGCACTTCGCATACACAGGATTGGCGACTGCTGCGCAGCCGATCGGGGATAAATCCCCTCGCCACAAGGTTCTCGGTGCCGTTCAGGATTGGTGTCTTGCCAGCTGCCAGACGCGGGCGATGTCGGTGGCGCGTTCGCGCAGCAATCGTGGCGCTTCGGCGCAAGCCTTTTCCAGTGTCATCGGGCCGCTGGTCACGGCGAATGCGGCATCGATGCCGTGCGCGTAGAGTTCCTGATAGCCCTCCCCCAGGGTCCCGGCGATCACGATCACTGGAACCTGCGCCTGCTTGGCAATCCGCGCGACGCCGAACGGGGTTTTGCCGCGCAAGGTCTGGGCATCGAAGCGCCCTTCGCCCGTGATCAGCAGATCTGCGCCGTTGACCGCCTCAGCCAATCCGACCAGCTCGGCGACCACTTCGACACCGGCCTGAAACTGCGCGCCGAGAAACGCCTTGGCCGCGAAACCCAAACCACCTGCTGCGCCGCTGCCCGGCTCATCGCGCACATCTTTGCCCAACGCTTGCGCGCACAGCTCGGCGAAGTGGCCGAGGGCGTGATCGAGTTGTTGGACCTGCACGGGCGACGCCCCTTTCTGCGGACCGAAAATCGCCGAAGCACCGTGGGGTCCGCACAGCGGATTGTTGACGTCGGCGGCGATGTCGAAACGCACCTGCGCCAGGCGTGGGTCCAGCTCGCTCAGATCCAGTCGCGCCAATTGCGCCAATGCCAAACCACCCGGCACCAGCGCTTGCCCTTGAGCGTCGAGCAATTTCACCCCCAGCGCCTGCATCGCCCCGGCGCCGCCATCGTTGGTTGCGCTGCCGCCAATCGCCAGAATCACCCGTTGCGCACCGGCATCCAGCGCCGCACGAATCAGTTCGCCGGTGCCGAAGGTGCTGCTGATGCACGCGTCGCGCTGATCCAGCGGTACCAGTTGCAGACCGCTGGCCTCGGCCATTTCGATGATTGCCGTGTGGTTGTGCGGCAACCAGCCCCATGCGGCGTCAACCGGTACGCCCAACGGGCCGCGCACGCGGGTGCGGCGCAGTTCGCCTTCACACGCGGCGAGAATCGATTCGACGGTGCCTTCCCCGCCATCGGCCATTGGGCACTTGACCAGTGTGGCGTGTGGCCAGACTTGCGCCAGGCCCAGCGCAATGGCCTCGGCAACGCCTTGGGCACTCAGGCTGTCCTTGAATGAATCGGGGGCGATGACGATTTTCATGCGAATTCTCCTGTTCGAATGCCCTCATGCTGCCAGTCGGCATGCGCATTGACGCCTGTCCGCTGCACAAATGGCGCGGGGGTTTATTGTTCATTTCTACAAAAAACCTGAAATGGATGGCGAATGTCCCGGCCTCATCGCTGGCAAGCCAGCGATGGCGTCAGTGACATCACCCGCTTAATTCGGGTCAATCTGCGGTAGCAGTTGCACACCAAGATAAAGCGCCAACATCCCCTCCAGCCGTAACGGATCAACCCCGCTGATCTCGGCAATCCGCTCCATCCGGTAACGCAGGCTGTTGCGGTGAATCCCCAGCGCATCTGCACACGCCTGACTCTGACCGTCGTGGTCACACCAACTGCGCAGCGTCGCCAGCAACTGGCCGTTACCGTCCTTGGCGATCACTTTGCGCAGGGGTTTGAGCAATTCGTCCAGCGCATCATCGTTGCGATGACGCCACAACATCACCGGCAACCGGTAGCGATTGAGGATCAGCAAACGCGAGTGCGGCAACACTTCGCGGCCATAGGCGAGCAAATCCGCCACGCGTCGATAACACCGACGCAATCCGGCCAGCCCATCCGCTTGCCCGCCCACGGCGATGCGCAGAATGTTCCAGCCCAAGGCGTCGAGCTTTTCCAGCAACCGATCATGTTCGATGGTCAGACTCGCCGGCCGGCACCACAGCAACGACGACTTCGCCGACGTCACGCACCAACTGTCCGGGAAGCGCGACGTCAGCCAGGCACTCAAGGCATCGACGGTTTGCCCCGGCCCGTGTTCGGGCCCCAATTCGAACAGATACGGCACTCGGGTCATTTGCGGCTTGAGCCCAAGTTGCTGCGCTTCATCGAGCAAACGTGGCGAGTCCCCCGCTTCACTCAACAGCAACGCCAGCAAATCATCGCAACGCTGCCGTCGCCACTGCTGTTCGGCCTGCTGATTGCGCTGGCCGACCAACATCTCCGCCGTCATCCGCACCAGTTCGGCGTAAGTGCGCAGTTGTTCCGGCTCGCCGGTAATACCGAGTACGCCGATCAAACGCTGATCGAGCAGCAGTGGCAGGTTGATCCCGGGCTGCACGCCTTTCAGGTGCTGGGCGGTCGGCCCGTCTATCTCCACGACCCGCCCGTTGGCCAGCACCAGTTGCGCGCCTTCGTGGCGAGTGTTGATGCGCTCCGGTTCGCCGCTGCCGAGGATCAGCCCCTGGCTGTCCATGACGTTGACGTTGTACGGCAAAATGGCCATGGCCCGGTCGACGATGTCCTGCGCGAGGTCGTGATCGAGTTCGAACATAACGGAGAAAATCCTTATAGACAGGCACGGACGGTTGTTCACCCGCACAGGGCTTGGCGCAAAACCCTGTGCTCAGGCACAAAGACAATCCGGCCAAAGGTGGCCGAGACTCTCAGGGCGATCAACGTTACCCTTTGCATCGCAAAAAATCATAATAAAGAGAGAGCCGCTATGTCGCAGAGCGCCGCAGCTACCCAGACCATCGAAGACGATAAAAACGCCGTTTATAAACGCATCACCCTGCGTTTAATCCCCTTCATCTTCATCTGCTACCTGTTCAACTACCTCGACCGGGTCAACGTTGGATTCGCCAAACTGCAGATGCTTGATGCGCTGAAATTCAGCGAAACCGTCTACGGCCTCGGGGCCGGTATTTTCTTCATCGGCTACGTGCTGTGCGGCGTACCGAGCAACCTGGCGTTGACCAAGTTCGGTCCACGGCGCTGGATTGCCGTGATGATGATCACTTGGGGCACGCTGTCGACCTGCCTGTTGTTCGTCACCACGCCGACCGAGTTCTACACCCTGCGCCTGTTTACCGGTGCAGCCGAAGCCGGATTCTTCCCGGGCGTCGTGCTCTATCTCTCGCAGTGGTTCCCGACGTTCCGCCGTGGCCGGATCATGGCGCTGTTCATGTCGGCGATTCCGGTCTCGGGTTTGCTCGGCAGCCCGTTTTCCGGGTGGATTCTCAATCACTTTGCTGCGGGCCAGGGCGGCCTCGCCGGCTGGCAATGGATGTTTCTGCTGCAAGGTATTCCGACCGTTGTCTTGGGCGCACTGGCGTATTTCCTGCTCAGCGACAACTTCGCCAATGCCAAATGGCTGACCACGCATGAGCGCGCGGTACTGGAGGCCGATCAGGCCGAAGACTTGGCGAACAAGCCGAAAACCACCTCCGACTCGCTGATTGCGGTGTTCAAGAACCCGGCGATCTGGGCGTTTGGCCTGATTTATTTCTGCATCCAGAGTGGCGTGTACGCGATCAATTTCTGGCTGCCGTCGATCATCAAGAGCCTCGGCTTCAGCGACAACCTGGTGATCGGCTGGTTGAGCGCCATTCCGTATCTGCTGGCAGCGGTGTTCATGCTGCTGGTCGGGCGCTCGGCGGACCTGCGCAAAGAGCGGCGCTGGCATCTGGTGGTGCCGATGCTGATGGGTGCGATCGGCCTGATCATCGCGGTGAATTTCGCGGCCAATCCGGCGATTGCCATTCTCGGTCTGACCCTTGCAACCATGGGGGCGCTGACCGGTCTGCCGATGTTCTGGCCAGTGCCGACCGCCATGTTGAGTGCGGGCGCTGCCGCCGGTGGTCTGGCGCTGATCAACTCGATGGGGCAGATGGCCGGGTTCCTTAGCCCGTACCTGGTGGGTTGGGTCAAGGACAGCACCGGTTCGACCGATGCGGCGTTGTACCTGCTGGCCGGGGTGATTGTCGGCGGCAGCTTGCTGGCGTTGCGCATGACGCGGACATTGCGGGCTTGAGTTGATGCAAGGAAGAGCGGCCCTTTTCAGGGCCGTTTTTTATTGGGGTTTCGGCTTGTTTTTTTGTGGTGTTCTGAAGATCTTTTCCCCCTCACCCCAGCCCTCCCGAAACGTCGGAC
>NZ_JBYSZA010000058.1:0-8083 GCF_058786735.1 Pseudomonas sp. FW305-7 | reverse complement strand
TACGTCAGGGTAAAGCCTTTTTGGTTACTTTTTCGGCGTCTGGAAAAAGTGACCCGCCGTAAGGGCGGAACCCTAAGTAGCCATCACAAAAAAAACGGATATACACCCAAAATCAAAAAACCCACCAAAGTCCGATAACCGCCCACAAAAAATGCCCCGATCTCTCAACCGGGGCATTCAGCACAACACTACAAAACCATCAAACCATCAATGCGAAACCGCCCCGCTCGCCCCCAACCCCGTCTGCGAACGCACGAACTGCGGGAAAAACAGCGCCCGCTCATTATCCGCAGCCGCCGACTTGTCAGTAATCGAGAAGAACCAGATCCCGACAAAAGCAATGATCATCGAAAACAGCGCCGGATACTCGTAAGGGAAGATCGCCTTCTCATGATGCAGAATCTGCACCCAGATGGTCGGACCAAGAATCATCAGCCCCACCGCACTCACCAACCCCAACCACCCGCCAATCATCGCGCCACGGGTAGTCAACTTCTTCCAGTACATCGAAAGCAACAACACCGGGAAGTTGCAGCTGGCCGCGATCGAGAACGCCAGACCCACCATGAACGCAATGTTCTGGCTTTCAAACAGAATGCCCAGACCAATGGCCAGAATCCCCAGCGCAATCGTGGTGATCTTCGAAACGCGAATCTCATCCTTGTCGTTGGCCTTGCCCTTCTTGATCACACTGGCATACAGATCGTGCGATACCGCCGAAGCACCGGCCAGAGTCAGACCCGCCACAACCGCCAGAATGGTCGCAAACGCCACCGCAGAGATGAAGCCAAGGAAGATACTGCCGCCCACCGCATCAGCCAGGTGCACCGCCGCCATATTGTTGCCACCGAGCAAAGCGCCCGCCGCATCTTTAAAGGCCGGATTGGTGCTGACCAGCAAGATCGCGCCGAAGCCGATGATGAAGGTCAGGATGTAGAAATAACCAATGAACCCGGTCGCGTACAGCACGCTCTTACGGGCTTCTTTAGCGTCACTCACAGTGAAGAAGCGCATCAGGATGTGCGGCAGGCCAGCGGTACCGAACATCAGTGCCAGACCCAGCGAGAACGCCGAAATCGGATCTTTCACCAGACCGCCCGGGCTCATGATCGCCTCACCTTTGGGGTGAACCTTGATCGCCTCGGAGAACAGCATGTTGAAGTCGAAGTTGACGTGCTTCATCACCATCAGCGCCATGAACGAGGCACCAGACAGCAACAGCACCGCTTTGATGATCTGCACCCAAGTGGTCGCCAGCATGCCGCCGAACAGCACGTACATGCACATCAGGATGCCAACCAGAATCACCGCGACGTAATAGTCGAGACCGAACAGCAACTGGATCAGCTTGCCGGCGCCAACCATTTGCGCGATCAGGTAGAACGCCACCACCACCAGCGAACCGCAGGCCGACAGCGTGCGGATCTGGGTTTGCCCGAGGCGGTAGGACGCCACGTCGGCAAAGGTGTATTTACCCAGGTTACGCAGACGCTCGGCGATCAGAAACAAAATGATCGGCCAGCCCACCAGGAACCCGATCGAGTAGATCAGACCATCGTAGCCGGAAGTGAACACCAGCGCGGAAATCCCCAGGAAGGACGCCGCTGACATGTAGTCACCGGCAATCGCCAGACCGTTCTGGAAACCGGTGATCTTGCCGCCCGCCGCATAGTAGTCGGCGGCCGACTTGTTACGCTTCGAGGCCCAGTAGGTGATGCACAGCGTGGCACCGACGAACACCACAAACATGGCGATCGCGGAGACGTTGAGCGGTTGTTTGTGGACTTCACCCGTCAGGGCTTCAGCGGCCCAGACGGCGGGCGCGAACGCTGCGATGCTCAATAAAGCCAGTAGACGCCGGATCATTGCTGAGCCTCCTTGAGAATCGCATTGTTCAGGTCGTCAAACTCGCCATTGGCGCGGCGCACGTAGATCGCGGTCAGGATGAAAGCCGAGACAATCAGGCCGACACCGATCGGGATGCCCCAGGTGATCGAAGACTCGGGACTGAGCTTGGCCCCGAGCACTTTCGGGCCGTAAGCGATCAGAAGGATGAATCCGGAGTAGAGCCCGAGCATGATCGCCGAGAGTATCCAGGCGAACTTTTCCCTTTTTCGCACCAGCTCCTTGAATCGGGGACTGTTTTGAATCGAGAGGTAAATGCTGTCGTTCATTGTTTTTATCCTCGCAGCACAGATTATTGTTGGAACATAGCTAATGTATGCGGCTGCGAGCGCGGTAACAGACGACCTTAGTAGTAGAACGCCATGACCCTTTTGCCAATTTCAAGCACACACAAAAAACTGTGGGAGCTGGCTTGCCAGCGATAGCGCCTTGTCAGCCAACTTATCAGTCAACAGACAGACCGCTATCGCGGGCAAGCCCGCTCCCACAGGATTGATGGTGAACAAAAGCTATTTCGGGTTATTTAGTCCAGTCAGCCACGCGATCCGGGTGCTTGGCGACCCAATCCTTGGCCGCTGCTTCAGGTTTGGCACCATCCTGAATGGCAAGCATGACTTCGCCGATTTCGTCTTTCGACGCCCACTGGAAGTTCTTCAGGAACTTGGCCACTTCCGGCGCCTTGGCGTCCAGTTCTTTGCTACCGATGCTGTTGACGGTTTCAGCTGCGCCGTACACGCCTTTCGGGTCGTCGAGGAAGCGCAGTTTCCACTTGGCGAACATCCAGTGCGGCACCCAACCGGTGACAGCGATGGATTCGTTCTTCTTCTCGGCACGGGTCAGCTCGGCGATCATGCCGGCGCCGGAACTGGCCTTGAGGTTGTACTTGTCGAGGCCGTAATCCTTGATCGCCTGATCAGTCTTGAGCATCACGCCTGAACCGGCGTCGATGCCGACAATGCGGTTCTTGAAAGTGTCATCGGTTTTGAGGTCTTCGATCGACTTGGCTTTCACATACTCCGGCACGATCAGGCCGATTTTCGCGTCCTTGAAGTTCGGGCCGTAGTCGACGACCAGATCCTTGTTCTTCGTCCAGTATTCGCCGTGGGTCACGGGCAGCCAGGCGGAAAGCATGGCGTCGAGTTTGCCGGTGGCGACACCTTGCCACATGATTCCGGTGGCGACGGCTTGCAGTTTCACGTCGTAGCCGAGTTTCTGCTTGATCACTTCGGCCGCTACGTGGGTGGTCGCGACGCTGTCGGACCAGCCGTCAACGTAACCGATGTTCAGGGTCTGTTTTTCAGCGCTGGCAAATGTGGAACTCATCGCAAGCACCAGAGCGGCACCTGTGCCTAAAAGTCGTCGCATCTTCATCGTTACTTCCCCGAAATGCTGCGCCCGACGGATGACGGGCGACGTCAACGTATTGTTATGGTGCACAGCGCCCCCATCACGCCCGACCGCAAACTCGCTCGACTGCCAGTGGAGTGCTGACGCTTTCGATCATCAACCTGACGACCATCGCGACCTGCTCTGTCAGCGACCTCAAGGCAACGAGAAACGACATCAGAAGGCCATTAACCGCGCCTATATAAATGACGCCAAATAATCCGCCCGAACTTTGCATGTCAAAATCATGCGAGCCACCAACCCCCGCTTAAATGCAGGTAACATGCGTCGCTTTGCAGCCACTCGGCCTGACCATGTCCGCGACCTCCCGCTTTCCTTTTCTTCCTTATATCTTCGCCTGCCTGTTTGGCCTGTTTGCGCTTGGCGGCTTCTGGTACGGCTTGGGTAAACCGGTGATTCTGCCAGACGCCGCGACGCCGACGCACAAGCTGCAATGCGCCTCCTACACCCCTTTCGATAAAGACCAGTCGCCGTTCGACGTGCCGTTCAAACTGCGCCCGGAGCGCATGGACGCTGACCTTGCATTACTGGCGACGCGCTTTGAGTGCATCCGCACGTATTCCATGACCGGCCTCGAAGCGTTGCCTGATCTGGCGCGCAAGCATGGCTTGAAGTTGATGATCGGCGCCTGGGTCAACAGCAATCCGGTAGACACCGAGAAGGAAGTCGATCTGCTGATCAAATCGGCCAATGCCAACCCGGACGTGGTCAGTGCGGTGATCGTCGGCAACGAAGCGTTGCTGCGCAAGGAAGTCACCGGCGCGCAACTGGCCCGACTGATCAACAAGGTCAAAAGCCAGGTCAAGCAACCGGTTACCTACGCCGATGTCTGGGAGTTCTGGCTCAAGCATCCGGAAATCGCGCCGGCGGTGGACTTCTTGACCATTCACCTGCTGCCGTACTGGGAAGATGATCCGTCGAACATCGACGCGGCCCTGCAACATGTCGCGGATGTGCGTCAGGTGTTTGGCAACAAGTTCGCACCCAAGGACGTGATGATTGGCGAAACCGGTTGGCCGAGCGAAGGTCGCCAGCGTGAGACCGCGCTGCCGAGCCGGGTCAACGAAGCCAAGTTCATTCGCGGGTTTGTCGCAATGGCCGAGAAAGAAGGCTGGCATTACAACCTGATCGAGGCGTTTGACCAGCCATGGAAGCGGGCAAGCGAAGGCGCGGTTGGCGGGTATTGGGGGCTGTTTGACGCCGATCGTCAGGATAAAGGCGTACTCGCCGGTCCCGTGACCAATGTGCCGTACTGGAAAGAATGGCTGGCGGTCGGAGGACTGATCTTCCTCGGCACCCTGATCCTCGGCGGCCGGGTTCGCACGACACGCTCGGCACTGATCTTGCCGCTGCTGGGCGCCCTCGCCGCTTGTTCGATTGGCGCCTGGGGCGATCTGGCGCGAGTCACCACACGATTCACCAGCGAGTGGCTGTGGGTCGGGTTGTTGACGGCACTGAATCTATTGGTGCTTGCACATGCCGCGCTGACATTGAGCGCTCGTATTGGCTGGCGTGAAAAAGCCTTCAACCTGCTGGAGCGTCGTGCCGGGTGGCTGGTGGCCGCAGCCGGTTTTGCAGCGGCGGTGATGATGCTGGAAATGGTGTTTGATGCGCGCTATCGCAGTTTCGCGAGCATGGCGTTTGTGGTGCCTGTGCTGGTTTATCTGTGCCGGCCGGTGAGCGTGCCGCGTCGTGAGATTGCTCTGCTGACCTTTATCGTCGGTGCGGGCATTGCGCCGCAGTTGTATCAGGAAGGTTTGCAGAATCAGCAGGCGTGGGGTTGGGCGCTGGTCAGTGGGTTGATGGTGATTGCGCTGTGGCGTTGCTTGCGGGTTTGTACCCGCTGATCTTCGGCGTCTGTACCGCCCTCATCGCTGGCAAGCCAGCTCCCACAGAGGTATGGGTTAACACGACATGTGTGCACGACCCAAAAAACTGTGGGAGCTGGCTTGCCAGCGATGGCTGACTGTCAGGCGCTACGGGAAGCTCTGACCAGCCGCAACCCGGCAATCACCACCGCAAACACCGCCAGTGTCGTGTTGTACAACGCCAGTGCCGGCAACCCGACCACCAGCGCCAGCACCGCCAGCCACCACCCTGCCCGCCCCGGCACGACAAAACCGAGCAACGCCGCACCCAACGCCGTCCAGCCCAATACCTTGAAGTGAATCATCAGCCCCAGGTTCGAGCGCAGCTGACACTCCCATCGGCTCGCCTCATCAACGCAGATGCCGACCCACTGCCCGTCCTCCATAAAGCCATAGCGCGCGCCATAACTGGCGGCCAGCCAAAGCGGCAGCAAAACAAGCAGCAGAATCACGGGCAAGCGGCGGGACATGAAGCACTCCAATCTTCGGAAATCGGCGGCCAGCTTAATCTGCCGCCATCCATACGCAAGCACTAACAACAGTTAACTAGTCATCCAATCCGTGCAAAGTGTATCGTCCAGCTACTATTACTCCGAATTCTGCCTGTTTGGTGCCGCGGCATGGCACTTTGGCGCAAACCCGGTGGTCATAGCCTGCGAACTTCATTCGGCACCTTCCTCTAAGGGATCTAGTCATGCTCCGTTCCTTGCGCTTCGCCGCGCTGTTCAGCGGCCTTATTCTGAGTGCGTCCGCACTGGCGGTGGATATCGACGCCGCCAGCTATGGCTACCCCCTGACCAACCCGTTCGAGGCGACCATCGCCACGACTCCGCCGGACCTGCGTCCGGAACTGCCGCTGGATGACGACATCAATCAGTCGGATCGCAGCGTCACCCTGCGTCCGGAGCGAGCGTTCATCCTGCCGGACAACTTCTGGGCGGTGAAAAAGCTCACCTATCGCATCGCCGAGCAGGACAAACCGGCACCGCTGATCTTCCTGATCGCCGGCACCGGTGCGCGCTACGACAGCACGCTCAACGAATACCTGAAAAAGCTCTACTACAAGGCCGGCTACCACGTCGTGCAACTGTCGTCGCCGACCAGTTTCGACTTCATCAGCGCCGCTTCACGCTTCGCCACCCCGGGCGTGACCAAGGAAGACGCCGAAGACATGTACCGCGTGATGCAGGCCGTGCGGGCGCAAAACCCGAAAGTGCCGGTCACTGACTACTACCTCAGCGGTTACAGCCTCGGCGCTCTGGATGCCGCATTCGTTGCGCACCTGGACGAAACCCGCCGCAGCTTCAACTTCAAGAAAGTCCTGCTGCTCAACCCGCCGGTCAACCTCTACACCTCGATCACCAACCTCGACAAGCTGGTGCAGACCGAAGTCAAAGGCATCAACAACAGCACCACGTTCTATGAACTGGTACTGGGCAAACTGACCCGCTACTTTCAGCAGAAAGGCTACATCGACCTCAACGATGCCCTGCTGTATGACTTCCAGCAGTCCAAGCAGCATCTGAGCAATGAGCAGATGGCAATGCTGATCGGCACCTCGTTCCGCTTCTCGGCCGCCGACATCGCCTTCACTTCGGACCTGATCAACCGTCGCGGCCTGATCACCCCGCCGAAATTTCCGATCACCGAAGGCACCAGCCTCACGCCGTTCCTCAAGCGTGCACTGCAATGCGACTTCGATTGCTACCTGACCGAACAGGTGATTCCGATGTGGCGCGCCCGTACCGACGGCGGCAGCCTGCTGCAACTGATCGATCAGGTCAGCCTGTACGCGCTGAAGGATTATCTGCACGACAGCCCGAAAATCGCCGTGATGCACAACGCCGACGACGTGATCCTCGGCCCGGGCGACCTCGGCTTCCTGCGCAAGACCTTTGGCGATCGCCTGACCGTTTACCCACTGGGCGGCCATTGCGGCAACCTTAACTACCGCGTCAACAGCGACGCCATGCTGGAGTTCTTCCGTGGCTAAATATCTCCTGCTGATTGCAGCGTTACTCTGTGCAGGCGTGGCCCAGGCCGACAACAGCAAAGCCAATGCACCAGTGGTCGTCGACAGTGACGGTTTCAAGGAGCCGCTGTCGAAACTCAAGTTCAACCCGGGGCTGGATCAGCGTGAATTCGAGCGGTCGACGCTCAACGCGCTGAACGTCTATGACCCGCTGGAAGAGTGGAACCGTCGCGTTTACCACTTCAACTACCGCTTCGACCAATGGGTGTTCCTGCCCGTGGTCGATGGCTATCGCTACATCACGCCAAGCTTCGTACGTACGGGCGTGAGCAACTTCTTCAACAACCTTGGCGATGTGCCGAACCTGGTCAACAGCCTGTTGCAGTTCAAGGGCCAGCGCTCGATGGAAACCACCGCGCGCCTGCTGCTCAACACTACGATCGGCATCGCCGGCCTGTGGGACCCGGCCACTGCGATGGGCCTGCCGCGCCAGAGCGAAGACTTCGGGCAGACCCTGGGCTTCTACGGCGTACCGGGTGGCGCATACTTCGTCCTGCCGATCCTCGGCCCGTCGAACCTGCGTGACACCGCCGGTCTGGCTGTGGATTACAGTGCTGAAACGGCGATCAACTTCCTCAACGTTTCGGAAGTCAGCTCCAACCACCCGGAAATCTGGGCCCTGCGCGCCGTCGACAAGCGCTACCAGACCAGTTTCCGTTACGGTCAGCTGAACTCGCCGTTCGAGTACGAGAAGGTGCGTTACGTGTACACCGAGTCACGGAAGTTGCAGATTGCCGAATAAGTAGGCGGCAACAAAAAAGGGCCATTCGACGCGAGTCGAATGGCCCTTTTTCATGGCACCACAAAGATCAAACTGTAGGAGTGAGCCTGCTCGCGATAGCGGTGTGTCAGGTCATGACTGACACACCGC
>NZ_JBYSZA010000057.1:0-9702 GCF_058786735.1 Pseudomonas sp. FW305-7 | reverse complement strand
AGCCGGGGGTGAAACCGCTCTGGCCTGCGCTTTGTGGGATTTTTCAGCGGGGATTCAGGGTAAAAGTGCGCAAGAAGTTGCGCAGTACTGCGCAACTTCTTGCGCACTTGGCTACAGGCCTTGTGGCCTATGGGCTGTAGCCAAGTTGGTAGCTGAAAATTGAAAACAAGTGCGCAACTTCTTGCGCATCATGGCTCTTCGCCGCTATTGGCCGGTCACGAATGACCGATCCATCGCCTCCTTTTGTCATTCCGTCACTGGTACGCCAGCCCCGGATTGGCGGACAGTCCCACCCCAGAGCCGCCCGGCAAACCACGCCGGGCCGGCCCGGGGGTTAAAAAGCGTCTTATTAATGAAACACTGCCCTCGGCTATACTCCCCGCATTTCGACCTAGGCACGAGGAATCACTGTGAAGAACTGGACGTTGCGCCAACGCATTTTGGCGAGCTTTGCGGTGATTATCGCGATCATGTTGCTGATGGTGGTCGTGTCGTATTCGCGGCTGCTGAAGATTGAAAGCAGTGAAAGCAGCGTGCGCGACGACGCGATCCCCGGGGTTTATTACAGCTCGATGATCCGCGGCGCCTGGGTCGACAGTTACCTGCAGACCCAGGAGTTGCTCGGGCTCAAGGAAGGGCAGGGCATCAGTAGCGAAGATGCCGCCGACTACAAGGCGTTCGAAAACCGCCTGCAAGAGCAGATGGCCAACTACCGCAATACCGTCACCACGGACGAGGATCGGGTCGAGTTCGCCGCGTTCGAGAAATATCACGACACTTATATGCAGATTCAGGATCAGGTGCTGGATCTTCACAAGCGCAATCTGGAAGCCGACGCGGTCAAGCTGTTCAGCGAAAAGCTGACACCGACCTGGTACACCGGGCGCATGAAACTCAACGACATCATCAGCGAAAACAAGAAAGTCGCCGACCAGGCCATGGCCAATATCGACGATGCCGTCGCGGCAGCGAAGATCAGCATGTTCATCTCGCTGCTGGTGGCCGTGCTGGCCGCCGGTGCCTGTGGCTTGCTGCTGATGCGCGCGATCATGGCGCCGATGAACCGCATCGTACAAATCCTCGAAATCATGCGCACCGGCGACTTGAGCAGCCGTTTGAACCTTGAGCGCAAAGACGAATTCGGCGCAGTGGAAACCGGCTTCAACGACATGATGACCGAGCTGACGTCGCTGGTGTCTCAGGCGCAGCGCTCCTCGGTGCAGGTGACCACCTCGGTGACCGAGATCGCCGCCACCTCCAAGCAACAGCAAGCTACCGCCACCGAAACCGCCGCGACTACCACGGAGATTGGCGCGACGTCCCGTGAGATCGCCGCCACCTCGCGGGATCTGGTGCGTACCATGACCGAAGTGTCCACCGCCGCCGATCAGGCCTCGGTGCTCGCCGGTTCCGGCCAACAGGGCCTGGCGCGCATGGAAGACACCATGCATTCGGTGATGGGCGCGGCCGATCTGGTCAACGCCAAACTGGCGATCCTCAATGAGAAGGCCGGCAACATCAATCAGGTGGTGGTGACCATCGTCAAGGTCGCCGACCAGACCAACCTGCTCTCGCTCAACGCGGCGATCGAAGCCGAGAAGGCCGGCGAATACGGCCGCGGTTTCGCCGTGGTTGCCACCGAAGTACGGCGTCTGGCGGATCAGACTGCCGTCGCCACATATGACATCGAACAAATGGTGCGCGAGATCCAGTCGGCGGTATCCGCAGGCGTGATGGGCATGGACAAGTTCTCGGAAGAAGTGCGTCGCGGCATGTCCGAAGTGCAGCAGGTCGGCGAGCAGCTGTCGCAGATCATCCACCAAGTGCAGGCGCTGGCGCCGCGGGTGTTGATGGTCAACGAAGGCATGCAGGCGCAGGCCACTGGCGCTGAGCAAATCAACCATGCGCTGGTGCAACTGGGCGACGCCAGCAGCCAGACCGTCGAGTCGTTGCGTCAGGCCAGTTTCGCCATCGACGAACTGAGCCAGGTGGCCGTCGGGCTGCGCAGCGGCGTTTCGCGATTCAAAGTCTGATGAGCGAAATCATCGCCAAACGCAGCGCCGCGCAAGTGGTGAAGCCGGCGTTGTTCCTGCTGTTTCGTATTGGCAGCGAGCGCTACGCATTGCGCGCCACCGAAGTCGCGGAGGTGCTGCCGCGCCTGCCATTGAAGCCGATTGCCCGCGCGCCGCAATGGGTCGCCGGGGTGTTTGCCTATCGTGGCGCGGTGGTGCCGGTCATCGACCTGAGTGCGCTGACGTTCGGTCAGCCCGCCGAGACGCGGACCAGTACGCGATTGGTGTTGGTGCATTACCGCCCGGACGAAACGCAGCCGGCGCAATGGCTCGGACTGATCCTTGAACAGGCCACCGACACCCTGCGTTGTCATCCGCAGGAGTTTCAGCCTTACGGCCTCGACAACCGTGAGGCGCCGTACCTCGGCCCGGTGCGCGAGGATGCGCAGGGGCTGGTGCAGTGGGTGCGGGTCAATGATTTGCTGGATGAATCGGTGCGCACCTTGCTGTTCCCCAATCCGCCGCGTGATCCGGCGCAGCTTGAGGCGCAGTCATGAGCAGCGATCAGCGCTTTTTCGATTTCCTCAAGGAGCGTATCGGCCTCGACGTCGCTTCGGTCGGGCCGGCGATCATCGAGCGGGCCGTGCGCCAGCGCACGACGCTCTCGCAAGCGGCGCATGCCGATGAGTATTGGCAGTTACTGCAAGGCTCGCGGGACGAACAACAGGCGCTGATCGAAGCGGTGATCGTTCCCGAAACCTGGTTTTTCCGTTATCCGGAATCCTTCGCCACGCTGGGCAAACTGGCACGCAAGCGCCTCGCCGAATTGAACAACATGCGCGCGCTGCGCATCCTCAGCCTGCCGTGTTCGACCGGCGAAGAACCCTATTCGATTGCCATGGCCTTGCTCGATGCCGGGCTCAAACCGCATCAGTTCAAGGTCGACGGCATGGACGTCAGCCCGCTGTCGGTGGACAAGGCGCGGCGGGCGCTGTACGGCAAGAATTCGTTTCGCGGCCAGGATCTGGACTATCGCGAGCGGCACTTCACACCTGAACAGGACGGCCATCGGGTCAACGAAATCGTCCGCGAGCAGGTGCGTTTGCAGGTCGGCAATGTGCTCGATCCAACGCTATTGGCCAGTGAGCCAGCCTTCGATTTCGTGTTCTGCCGCAACCTGCTGATCTATTTCGATCAGCCGACCCAGAAGCAAGTGTTCGAAGTGCTCAAGCGCCTGACGCATGTCGACGGTGTGCTGTTCATCGGTCCGGCCGAGGGCAGTCTGCTCGGGCGGTTGGGCATGCGTTCGATCGGCATCCCGCAGTCGTTTGCTTTCAGTCGCCACAGCGAGCCGCAACCCGAGCCGGTGCCCATTCCCGCGCCCGTCCCATTGCCGGTACGCCAACCCGTGCGCAGCACACCGCCGCCGCCCGTGCGTAATCGACCCTTTGCCTCCGTGACGTCGATGCCGGTGACCAGCAAAAGTGCGAATCCCGACGCGGCCACGCTATTGGCCAACATCGCCGCACTGGCCAACGAAGGCAAAAGCGCCGAGGCCCGCGCTGCGTGCGAGCAGTATTTGCGCAGCCATGAACCGGTGGCGCAGGTGTTTTACTGGCTCGGCCTGCTCAGCGATGTTGCAGGTCTGGCCCTCGAAGCCCAGGGTTACTACCGCAAGGCTTTGTACCTCGAACCGCAACACCCCGAAGCGCTGATGCACCTGGCCGCCTTGTTGCAGGCCCAGGGTGACAGCGCCGGTGCCAGACGATTGCAGGAACGCGCCGCCCGCAGCGGCCGTGCCGCCGACAGTGAGCGTAAATGATGATCGCGTCCGACACCTTGAACGTCACCCACGAAGACGCCCGGGCCATCGATGACTGCTGGAACCGCATCGGCATCCACGGCGACAAGTCGTGTCCGTTGCTGGAAGAACATATTCATTGCCGTAACTGCTCGGTGTATTCCGCCGCCGCTACGCGCCTGCTCGATCGCTATGCCTTGCAGCAGGACGAGCGCGATCCAGTGGCGACGGCGCTTGAAACCGATCTGAAGACCCGTTCGCTGCTGATGTTCCGTCTCGGCGAAGAATGGCTCGGATTGGCCACTCGCAGCCTGGTAGAAGTGGCGCCGTTGCAGGCGATTCACTCGTTGCCGCACCAGCGCTCGCGGGCCTTGCTCGGTGTGGCGAATGTGCGCGGAGCGTTGGTGGCGTGCCTGTCGCTGGTCGAGCTGCTGGATCTGGACGGTAACTCGGCCCCGGCCAACGGCGCGCGGATCATGCCGCGCATGCTGATCATCGCTGCCGATGGCGGGCCGGTCGTAGTACCCGTGGATGAGGTCGACGGCATCCACGCCATCGATGAACGAATACTCGACGCCGCCTCACGTTCCGGCGCGCAGGCTAACGCCAAATACACCCGTGGCGTCCTGCAATATCGAGGTCGCAGTCTGCGTTGGCTGGATGAAGAACAGCTGCTGTTCGCCGTGACCCGGAGCCTCACATGACCCCCGAACAAATGCGCGACGCCTCCCTGCTGGAGCTGTTCAGCCTCGAAGCCGAAGCCCAGACCCAGGTACTCAGTGCCGGGCTGCTGGCGCTGGAGCGCAATCCGACCCAGGCCGATCAACTGGAGTCGTGCATGCGCGCGGCGCACTCGCTCAAGGGCGCGGCGCGGATCGTCGGCATCGACAGCGGCGTCAGCGTCGCGCATGTGATGGAGGACTGTCTGGTCAGCGCCCAGGAAGGGCGTTTGTTGCTGCGCCCGGAGCACATCGACGCGTTGTTGCAGGGCACCGACCTGCTGATGCGCATCGCGACACCGGCCAACGCACCGCAACCGCCAGACATCGAAGCGTATGTCGCCTTGATGGGGCAATTGCTCGACCCTTCGACCCCGGTCACTCCGGTGGCTGCCCCGGTCATGGCCGAGTTGCAGCTTGAGCCGCCGCCCCGAATCGAACCGCTGCTGGCGCCTGCGGTGGAAATGCCTGTCGAGGTATCCGAACCGACGCCACGCAAGAACAAACGCACCACCGAAGGTGGCGAGCGCGTATTGCGCGTCACCGCCGAACGCTTGAACAGCCTGCTCGACCTGTCGAGCAAGTCGCTGGTCGAAACCCAGCGCCTCAAGCCACATCTGGCGACCATGCAGCGCCTCAAGCGTATGCAGAACAACGGACTGCGCGCCCTGGAAAATCTCAACGTGCATCTCAAGGAGCATGCACTGAGCCTAGAGGCCCTGGAGTCGTTGGAAGATGCGCGGCGCTTGCTCGCCGAATCCCAGCAACTGCTGGCAGAAAAGAACGCCGAACTCGACGAGTTTGCCTGGCAGGCCAGCCAGCGCGCACAAGTGCTCTACGACACCGCTCTGGCCTGTCGCATGCGGCCGTTTGCCGACGTGCTCAGCGGTCAGACGCGCATGGTGCGTGACCTGGGGCGCAGCCTCGGCAAGCAGGTGCGGCTGGAGATCGAAGGCGAGAAAACCCAGGTCGACCGCGATGTCCTGGAAAAACTTGAGGCGCCGCTCACCCATTTGTTGCGCAACGCGGTCGATCACGGCATCGAAACCCCGGAGCAGCGTTTGCTCAAGGGCAAGTCCGAGGAAGGCCTGATCCGCCTGCGGGCCTCGCATCAGGCCGGTTTGCTGGTCCTGGAATTGAGCGATGACGGCAACGGCGTCGATCTGGAAAAGGTCCGCCGTAGCATCATCGAACGACAATTATCACCGGCGGAGACTGCCGCGCAGTTGAGCGAAGAAGAGCTGCTGACGTTCCTGTTTCTGCCGGGATTCAGCCTGCGCGACACCGTCACCGAAGTGTCCGGCCGGGGCGTCGGGCTTGATGCTGTTCAGCACATGGTTCGTCAATTGCGCGGCGCCGTGGTGCTGGAGCAGACGGCGGGCGAGGGCAGTCGTTTTCATCTCGAAGTGCCCCTGACTCTGTCGGTGGTGCGCAGTCTGGTGGTGGAAGTCGGCGAAGAGGCCTATGCCTTTCCGTTGGCGCACATCGAGCGCATGTGTGATCTGGCGCCGGACGACATCGTGCAAGTCGAGGGTCGTCAGCATTTCTGGCATGAAGGCCAGCACGTCGGCCTGGTCGCCGCCAGCCAGTTGCTCAACCGTCCGGCCAGCCAGAACAGCGGTGAAACCCTCAAAGTCGTGGTCATCCGCGAGCGCGATGCGGTCTACGGGGTGGCGGTCGAACGCTTCATTGGCGAGCGCACGCTGGTGGTATTGCCTCTGGACGAGCGTCTGGGCAAAGTGCAGGACATCTCCGCCGGCGCCTTGCTCGATGACGGTTCGGTGGTGCTGATCGTTGATGTCGAGGACATGCTGCGTTCGGTGGATAAGCTGCTCAATACCGGACGCCTGGAACGCATCGCCCGCCACGGCAATCAGGTCGCAGAAGCGGCACGCAAGCGCGTACTGGTGGTCGACGACTCGCTGACTGTGCGCGAACTGCAACGCAAGCTGCTGCTCAACCGTGGCTACGACGTGGCCGTCGCGGTGGATGGCATGGACGGCTGGAACGCACTGCGTTCGGAGGACTTCGATTTGCTCATCACCGATATCGACATGCCGCGCATGGACGGCATCGAACTGGTCACGCTGTTGCGTCGCGACAACCGTCTGCAATCGCTGCCGGTGATGGTGGTCTCGTACAAGGACCGTGAAGAAGACCGGCGCCGTGGACTGGACGCCGGCGCCGACTATTATTTAGCCAAAGCCAGTTTTCATGACGACGCCCTGCTCGACGCAGTGGTTGAGCTTATCGGAGGAGCGCGGGCATGAAGATCGCAATCGTCAACGACATGCCCATGGCGGTGGAGGCGCTGCGCCGGGCGCTGGCCTTCGAGCCGGCGCATCAGGTGGTCTGGGTCGCTTACAACGGCGCCGAAGCGGTGCAACTGTGCGCGCAAAACACCCCGGATCTGATCCTGATGGATCTGATCATGCCGGTGATGGACGGCGTCGAAGCCACTCGGCGCATCATGGCTGAAACCCCGTGCGCGATCGTCATTGTCACGGTCGACCGCCAGCAGAACGTGCACCGGGTCTTCGAGGCCATGGGCCACGGCGCGCTGGACGTGGTCGACACCCCGGCCCTCGGTGCCGGCAACGCTCAAGAAGCGGCGGCGCCATTGCTGCGCAAGATCCTCAATATTGGCTGGCTGATCGGCGAGAAAACCCCGCGTTCGCGTCCGGTGCCGACACCGCAACGCAGCTCGGGCTCGTGCCAGCGGCTGGTGGCGATCGGTTCTTCCGCAGGCGGGCCGGCGGCACTGGAAGTGTTGCTCAAAGGCTTGCCGCGCAACTTTTCCGCGGCCATCGTGCTGGTGCAGCATGTGGATCAGGTGTTTGCCGCCGGCATGGCCGAATGGCTGGCCAGCGCCAGTGGCCTGGACGTGCGCCTCGCCCGCGAAGGCGAGCCGCCGCAAGCTGGCGCGGTGCTGTTGGCCGGCACCAACCACCATATTCGCTTGTTGAAAAACGGCACGCTGGCCTACACCGCCGAACCGGTCAACGAGATCTACCGACCCTCCATCGACGTGTTTTTCGAAAGCGTCGCCAGTTACTGGAACGGTGATGCGGTCGGGGTTTTATTGACCGGGATGGGACGCGACGGGGCGCAAGGGCTTAAGCTCATGCGCCAGCAGGGTTATCTGACCATCGCGCAGGACCAGCACAGCAGTGCGGTGTACGGCATGCCCAAGGCCGCCGCGGCCATTGATGCCGCCGTCGAAATTCGCCCACTGGAAAAGATAGCGCCACGATTGCTGGAGATTTTCCCCAAATGAACCGATTTATCCGCAATCCTGGCCCCCGCAGTACTCAGGTGACCGCCCATGAATGACTTACAGATCGACGACATTAAAACCGACGAAAACGCCGCCATGGTGTTGTTGGTGGACGATCAGGCGATGATCGGCGAAGCCGTGCGCCGTGGGCTGTCGAACGAAGAGAACATCGACTTCCACTTCTGCTCCGACCCGCATCAGGCCATCGCGCAAGCCGTGCGGATCAAGCCGACGGTGATCCTGCAGGATCTGGTGATGCCCGGCCTCGACGGCCTGAGTCTGGTACGCGAATACCGCAATCACCCGGCCACCAAGGACATCCCGATCATCGTCCTGTCGACCAAGGAAGACCCGTTGATCAAGAGCGCGGCGTTTTCCGCCGGGGCCAACGATTATCTGGTGAAACTGCCGGACACCATCGAGCTGGTGGCGCGCATCCGCTATCACTCGCGCTCCTACATGACCTTGTTGCAGCGGGATGCGGCATATCGCGCGTTGCGGGTGAGCCAGCAGCAGTTGCTCGACACCAATCTGGTGTTGCAACGCCTGATGAACTCCGACGGCCTGACCGGACTTTCCAATCGCCGTCACTTCGACGAGTACCTGGAACTGGAATGGCGCCGTTCGCTGCGTGATCAGAGCCAGTTGTCGTTGCTGATGATCGACGTCGATTATTTCAAGTCGTACAACGACAGTTTTGGCCATGTCGAGGGCGACGAGGCGCTGCGCAAGGTCGCCACGGCGATACGCGATGCCAGCGCGCGACCGTCGGATTTGCCGGCACGTTATGGCGGTGAGGAGTTTGCCTTGGTGCTGCCGAATACCTCGCCGGGCGGTGCACGGCTGGTGGCGGAGAAGTTGCGCCAGACTGTGGCGGCGCTGAAGATTCCTCACAACACCCCGGGCGACGGTGCGAGCCTGACTATCAGTATCGGTCTGGCGACCATGGTGCCCGAGGCGGGCAGCGATTGCCGGCTGCTGATCTCGGCGGCGGATCGCGGGTTGTATCTGGCCAAGAACAATGGGAGAAATCAGGTGGGTATCGAATAGCGGGTCAGGACAGTTCTGAGGGATAAATGCATTCCCTGCGCTGTTTCATTGTTCTTTACCGGTCGAGGCTGCCAGCAGCAATTCACCGTAAAGCTTTTCGGCGCCCTGTTGACGAAAAACCCGATGTTCGATCGTCGCCAGTTGTTCTGTCCGCGCATCGATTGCCCGTTGTTTTGCCTGTTCTTCACCGAACGTGTTGACGTTGAATGACCGGGTCAGCCTTTTACCGTCACGGGCCGTTGTCTGCGCGATCCAGTAAGTGTTCTTGCCGTTTTTCTGTCTTGAAACACCCGCCAGGCCACTGGTATTACTTGAGCGGAGCTTTTGACGAATCGTACAGCTCAGAGGGGGAGGGAAACGGAGCATCTGCTCATTGCGAAATTGCACGGCAGCGGCATGCGCCGGGTGTTCACCACCATGGCTGATAAATGGGAACTCCTTGTGAACCTTCACACTGCCTTCCCGATAAAGAAAAACACGCCATGCCATCGCTCCAGACTTCTTGTGGCGGATTCGGATGATGGCGTAGGAGTTGCTGCACGTAGCTTCAGCAGGGCGGTCGTTGCTCATGTTGGGCTCTTGTTCAGTTGCTGAGAGTCGGTCGGACTGATCAATCGACATACGTCACATACCTCGCCATCAGGTTTGGCCGCTGAAACGTGTCGATGTTGTTCACGCGTTGGTGCATATCCCTGACCACCTGCTTGAACGTCGCATCGTCCATGTCGATCCAGAAGCGCGGGTTGCGGCCGGTTCGGTGGTCGTGTTCGGCGGTGGTGGGGTCGAGGTGGCGGTATTCCTCGTATTGCGGCAGGTCGGGCAGGGGGCGGCTGACGTCCATGT
>NZ_JBYSZA010000056.1:0-9802 GCF_058786735.1 Pseudomonas sp. FW305-7 | reverse complement strand
CCTCCACAGCCACCAACTTCACCCCAGGCCCAACCTTCTCCCCCTGCAAAAAACTCCTTGGTGGCCCATCGTTCAAACTCAGTATCGCCACCGCCCCGCGACTCCCCGCCATCACCCCGCTCACCTTGATATCCATCGGCGTCGTCTGATTGGAAAACCACTGCAACGCCGGGCTATCACTGCGCGCCGCCAGCAACTGCGGGGCCGCTGTCGGGGTGTGTGATTCGGCGGAGGTCAGTAGCAGCGACGACCATGTCGCCACGCCGACCAGCGCGGCGAGCAGTGCGAGGGCCTGGACCATTTGGGGTGGGGAAAAGCGTGTGGTGAAGGTCATGGGTTGAATCTCCTTTTTATCCCTGCTGTCAGCCTACGCGGCAATTCTCTCCGTTTTATTTCACACGCCTTACATGTTGGCCGTGCAGCATGTTGCTCAACGCAAAGGAGCGCGCGCGCGATGAACAGGCAAGAGGGTTTTACGCTGATCGAGTTGATGGTGGTGCTGGTGATCATCGGCATCGCCAGTGCGGCGATCAGCTTGAGTATCAAGCCCGATCCGTTGCAGTTGCTGCGCAAGGATGCCGAGCGTGTGGCGCAGTTGCTGCAGGTGGCGCAGGCGGAGGCTCGCGCCGATGGTCGGCCGATTGTGTGGGTGAGTGATGCCAAGGGGTTTCGCTTTAGTCGGCGCAGTGACAGTGGCAAGGGGTTTGATCATTTCGCGCAGGATCCGCAGTTGCGGCCGCGTGCCTGGCAGAGTCCGAAGGTGGAGGTGCGGGTGGAGCCGAAACAGCGGGTTGTGCTGAACGCTGAGTGGATTAATCCGCCGCTGCAATTGACGTTGTCGGATGGGATGAATCGGTTGAGTGTGCTGCGTGATGGCAGTGGAAGGATCAGTCTGCAATGAAGCGCCAGCAAGGGTTTACGTTGATTGAGGTGATGGTCGCGATTTTGTTGATGGCGGTGGTGAGTTTGATTGCCTGGCGGGGGCTGGACAGTGTGACGCGGGCGGACAGTCATTTGCAGGCGAGCAGTGAGCAGAGTGACGGTTTGTTGCGGGCGTTGAATCAGTTGCAGCGGGATGTGGAGATGCGGGCGGGGGTTGAGTTGACCGAGCCGAGGAAGGTTGGCGTGGATGATGAGCCGCCGAGCGCCCCGCCCGCTCTGACTGTGCGCAGTAGCGACAGTAAGGGTTTTCGTCTGGACATCATTCGCACGGCGGCGGATCAGCCGGGGGCTTTGCAGCGGGTGCGGTGGTGGGTCAAGGGCGACACGTTGTATCGGGCGGTGGCTGAGGCGCGGAGTAAGTATCCGTTGCCGGCGCCTGGGAATGGGGTGGCGGTGTTGCAGGAGGTCAGTGATGTGCAGGTGCGGGTTTGGGAGGTGGATAAGGGGTGGCGGCAGTTGAGCGGGAATCGGCGTGAGGATCCGTTGGGGTTGGAGATTCGGTTGAGTCGGGGGACGGCGCAGGGGGTGGAGAAGTATCGGCAGGTGATTGGGCCGTTGGAGTGATTTGCGGGCCATGAATCAAATGTGGGAATGGGTGGATTCAGTTGTGGATTGGTTGGCTGGCAGGCCGTCATCGCTGGCAAGCCAGCTCCCACAGGGATTGGGTGAGGTCAGTGGGATTGGTTGGCTGTGAGGTCGTCATCGCGAGCAGGCTCACTCCTACAGGCGGATCGGGTACATCAGCAAGAGATTGGTTGGTTGGCTGGCCGTCATCGCTGGCAAGCCAGCTCCCACAGGGATTGGGTGAGGTCAGTTGGGGATTGGTTGGCTGTTAGGCCGTCATCGCGAGCAGGCTCGCTCCTACAGTTGGATCGGGTGCATCAGCAAGAGATTGGTTGGCTGGCAGGCCGTCATCGCTGGCGAGCCAGCTCCCACAGGGATTGAGTGAGGTCAGTGGGGATTGGTTGGCTGTGAGGCCGTCATCGCGAGCAGGCTCGCTCCTACAGTTGGATCGGGTGCATCAGCAAGAGATTGGTTGGTTGGCAGGCCGTCATCGCTGGCGAGCCAGCTCCCACAGGGATTGGGTGAGGTCAGTTGGGGGATTGGTTGGCTGTGAGGTCGTCATCGCGAGCAGGCTCACTCCTACAGTTGGATCGGGTGCATCAGCAAGAGATTGGTTGGCTGGATGGCCGCCTTCGCGAGCAGGCTCGCTCCCACACAAAAGCAACAGCAAGATCAAAAGATCGCAGCCTTCGGCAGCTCCTACAGGGGTGATATGTACCACCCGCACGCGGCGAATGCCGCACCACTCAAAGGATGAGCGTTAGCTCGGCTGCAGCTTTTGATTTTGATCCCCGGGCGACGTCGGAAGGCTGAGTGGAGGGATTCATCCGGGGGTGGGAGCGCAGCGACCGTTTGGCGCAGCCAAACACATCGAGAGGAGGTGCAGCGAAGCAAACCGGAGGCGATGCGCCCGGATGGATCCCGGAGCGAAGGAACCCCGAGCCTCAGCGAGCGGGCCGCACGTAGGAGCAAGCCTTTTGGGTTACCTTTTCGGCGTTTGGAAAAGGTGACCCGCCGTAAGGGCGGAACCCTAAGCAGCCGTTACCGCAGCAACGGATATGTACCCAGTCAAACCCACTAGCTCAAAACCACGACGCCCCCCGGCAACTCGGTGCATTTGACCCCGTAGGCATCCCGAATCAGCAATGCAACGCCAGCAAGTTGGTCAAGGCTGAACCGCGCCTGCACCCGCCGCTGCCCAAGCTCACGGTTGAGCAGCAACAACATCCCCGGTCGATACCGGTTGATCTCATCAATCATCTGACTCAGCGTAGCGCCGTTAAACACCAACACTTGCTGCCGCCAGTTCATCACCGCCGCCGTATCGACACTCTGCACACTGCCAACCTGCCCCGCGTCATAAGTCACCTGCTGCCCCGGCTCCAGGCGCAGGCTACGACCTTCAACATCCACTTCAACCGCGCCATCAAGACAGGTCACGCAGACTTGTTGATCAGTGTTACGCAAGTTGAAACGCCCCTGACTGGCCCGTAACCACCCTCCCCCAGCCTGCATCGCCAGCGGCAAACGAGCGGTCTGCACTTCAACCTCACCACTGACCAACTCAAAACCCTGCACACCGTCAGACACTGCACGCTGATTGATCCGCGTCTGCGTGTTCAACTCCAGACTCACCCCCTGCGCCGGTTCGAAACGCCGCTGCTGGCCGACTTCAGTAATGAAGTCCGCACCCAGCCCTTCGAAGCCACCGGGAATCGTCCCGCGCACCAGCAAAAATGCCGCCGACGCAGCAATCGCGCCGCCGAGAAAGGCGCGGCGGCCAAACCCACGCGGTGCCTGCAATCCTTCGGCGGCGGGCTGCAGGTTGTGCCACAACACCTTGGCCTGCTCGAAAGCCTGCGCATGCTCGGCGCTCTGTGCGCACCATTCGCGCAAGGCGCGGGCGTCGGCCACGGTGGCGCGGCCGGAGGTCAGCAGGACCAGCCAGTCGCGGGCTTCGCTGTGCAGATTGTCGGCCGCCGATGGCTCGGCAGGTGTCAGTCGAAAGATGTTCAAACGCGCAGATTCTCAACGAATTGATCGGGCACTATTCAGAAGACGGTTTTCCGGCCCCGCGACCGAACCGCTGAAACACTTTTCTTTCCAGTTTCGCGGCGCAGAAGCCCAATGCGGCTTTGATTTCCTTCTCGACCATGCGCGTGGAAATGCCGAAACGCTGGGAAATTTCCAGGTGCGGCGCCTCTTCCAGACGCGCCGCAATGAAGATCTTGCGACGGCGTGCGGGCAGTTCGTAGAGGGCGCTGAGCAACGACTGGATTTCCTTTTGCCCGCCCACTACCCGCGCCGGGTCCAGCGCTTCGTCACCCATTTGCAGCAGCTCCTCGACTTCCTCGCCAGTGAGCAGCCGCGCATCGGCCTGGCGGCGGTCGGCGGCGATGTTCAGGGCCATGCGATAGAGGTAGGCATTGGGTCGCAGGACGTTCGGCGGCGTCTCCATGCGGTCGACCCGCAGGTAGGTTTCGTGCAGCACGTCGTTGGCCAGATCTTCCGAACCGAGACGCCTGCGCAGGCGCACCCGAAAGTCCTCGTAGGACGTCAGGAACAGTTGGACCATCGAACCTTGTCCGGTGTCTTTCATCCCCCGGAAACTCCTTCCCATGTGGTGCATTCCATGCGTTTCCCTGACGACTCCGGTAACAACAGCAACGTGACCGGCTGACGCAAGGCGCTGGGCGTCGGCCGGTCGATCCTGAGATTGCGAAAACTCTCCACCAGCGCGTTGTCGCGCCGTACATCACCGGTCGAAGTGACCAACCGGTTGTGCTGCACCATGCCGTCGCGGCCGACCCACACCTGCAACACCGCGCGATAGCTGCCCGGACGGGTCAGCGGCGAGCGGCACAGGTTGCGCTCGATCGCCGCTTGCACCGCCGTGGCGTAACTGCGGTTGACCGCGACGCTCTCGGGCGTCTGTTTTTGTGGCAGCGCCGGCACGTCCTCGACCTGCGCCACTTGCAACGTAAACGCATCGTCGCGGGCATAACGCGCCATCAATCCACTGCCGCCGAGCAACCGACGCAAAGCATCGGCGGCGGTGTATTCACCGTCCACCGCGAGCGAGCGTCGACCGCGACTCAACTGACTGTCGACCAGCACCGCCACACCGGTGGCGTGGCTGTACTGATCCAGCGCATGGGCCAGATCCTGTGCCGGAATATGCAGCGTCATGCGCAAGTCCGCCGGCACCGCGTCGGCCATCGCGTGGCCCGCCGCACAGCCAAGCAGCCACCCCAGACACATCCGGCGCACAAGCCTCGTTGAACGCTGAAAACCGTCTCGGGAACTGCCTCGCTGCACGGCTGACGAATCCTTGAAAATCGTCATCCTGAGGGCTGTTTATGAATCTGGTGTGACGGGCGGTGCAAAAAAACCATCACGGGAATTGCGCATGGCTTGCACTAGACTCAAGCCATAGCGCGGCCCCTCCGGGCCGGCCAGGAGGCGAGCATGAAAACACTGTGGCGATTGAGCCTTGGCGGGCTGTTGTTGATGGCGCTGTCGAGCGCTTATGCCGAGCAGCCGTTGGGTTGTGTGGAAGTGACGGTCGGCGGTTACAAGGCGCCGAATTACGACTGCTTGAGCCAGCAGATGGGCAACAACCCGGAAGGCGCTGCGGCGGCGGAGAAGAATCAGGAAGCACTGAATGTGCCGGTGAATAAACGGCCGCCGAATCAGGTTGGTCTCGCGACGCCGGCCGCGACCAGTACGCGGATGGGCAACACCTTCGGCACCTCGGTTAAACCACAACGCCCACCGCAATGATTTTGATCTTGATCGTTCCCACGCTCCGCGTGGGAATGCAGCCCGGGACGCTCTGCGTCCCATCCAGAGCCGAACGCGGAGCGTCCGTTGAGGCATTACCACGCAGGAGCGTGGGAACGATCATGTGGTGTTCAATCGCTTGGGGTTTACCGATCGTTCCCACGCTCCGCGTGGGCACGCAGCCCGGGACGCTCCGCGTCCCATTCAGAGCCGAACGCGGAGCGTCCGTTGAGGCATTACCACGCAGGAGCGTGGGAACGATCATGGGTTGATTAGTCGCTGGGGGTTTGGCGGAAGCTGACGGCCAGACGATTCCAGCTGTTGATGGTAGTCACGGCCATGGTCAGGTCGACCAGTTCCCCTTCGCTGAATTGCTCGCGGGCCTGCTGATAAATATCGTCAGGCACATGACTTTCCGCCAACAACGTCACCGCCTCCGCCCAGGCCAACGCCGCACGCTCGCGCGGGTTGAAGAAGTTGCTGTCGCGCCACACCGCGATCGCATACAAACGCCGATCACTCTCCCCCGCCCGCCGCGCATCCACCGAGTGCATGTCGGTGCAGAACGCACAGCCGTTGAGTTGTGAGGCGCGGACCCGGATCAGTTGCAGCAGTGGCTGTTCGATACTGAGGTTGGCAGTCAGCGCCTCCATGGCAATCATCGCTTTCATCGCCTTGGGCGAAGCGTTGTAGTAATCCAGGCGCGGGGACATGGCGGTTCTCGGTGGACGGAATGATGACTTCACCGTAACCGCCGACAGCGATGCATTACAGCCCCAATTGCACGGAAAACCGCTACACCACTGAACCCGGACACACACTGACCCTGTGGGAGCTGGCTTGCCAGCGATGGCGGTATATCTGCTGACACTAATGCTGGATCCGAAGGCCTCATCGCTGGCAAGCCAGCTCCCACAAGGTACGTGACCAATTCGAGTTTTTTACTCCACGCAACTACTGCCCCGCAAACAAACGGGAGTAATCTGGCCGGCACACTCAATTGCCCGGGGAGCCTCGTCGGTATGGAACTTCACGTCGTGATCAACGGCCGCAAGGATCTCGCCGGTCAGTTGTATCAGCAACTGCGCGGGGCCATCGAGTCCGGGCGTCTGGCCGCTGGCACGCAACTGCCGCCCAGCCGCCTGCTCGCGGAGCAACTGGGCATCTCGCGCAAGACCATTTCCGACACCTACGCGCAGCTGACCTACGAAAACTTCCTCACCGGGGTCATCGGCAAAGGCACCTACGTCAACGCGCGCCCGGCGCAGATCCAGCGCAAACAAAGCCACACCGAGCTGGCCAGTGCCGAGGTGATCGAGAGCTGGCGCAATCTGCCGGTGTTTCTGCGCCACCCGACGCTGGAAGGTTCGCTGCGTTATGACTTTATCGGTGGCGCCACCAGCAAGGGCCAGTTTCCGCAGGATGACTGGCGGCGCTGCGTCGCCCATGCGATGCGGCAGATGGGCCAGTCCAAAGGTTTCTACAGTGTCGCCGAAGGCCTGCCGGCGCTGCGCAATGCGATTGCCCGGCACATCGCGTTTTCCCGTGGGATCAACTGTCAGGATGAAGACATCGTCGTGTGCAACGGCGCGCAACAGGCACTGGACTTGATCACTCGCGTGTTGATCCGCCCCGGCAGTCTGGTCGCCATGGAAGACCCCGGGTATCCGCCGGCACGCCTGTTGTTCGGTACCCATGGCGCCGAGGTGGTCGGTGTGCCGGTGGATGCTGAAGGGATTGTCGTCGAGCAGATTCCCGACGGCACGCGGCTGATTTATGTAACGCCTTCGCACCAGTTCCCGCTGGGCATGCCGATGAGTCAGGCACGCCGTGAAGCCTTACTGGCCCGCGCCCATGAACTGGGCGCAATCATTATCGAGGACGACTATGACAGTGAGTTTCGCTACGAGGGTCGGCCCACCGATTCGCTGTTCAATCTCGATCAACGCGGCATCGTCGCCTACGTCGGCACCTTCTCGAAAACCCTGTTGCCGGAGCTGCGTCTGGGCTATGCGATCCTGCCGCCGGCCATTCTCGAGGCAGTGATCCGCGCCAAACAGCTCACCGACCTGCACGCCTCGACCCTCCCGCAATGGGCGTTGGCGAAGTTCATCGCTGAGGGTTGCCTGCTCAAGCATATCCGCCGCTGCCACACGATATATGCCCAGCGCCGCGAGCGGATTCTGGCGCGCATGGCCACCGATCTGGCGCCATGGCTGGACGCGGTGCCGGCCAGCGCGGGCTTTCACATGGCGGTGTTCTGCAAGGTGCCGATCGACTTGTCGTTGGTAATCGAACTGGCGAAAAAGGTCGAGGTTGGCCTGTATTCGATCAATGGTTTCTATTACCAGCAACCGCCGAAAAACGGTCTGTACTTCGGCTTCGGCGCCATCGAAACCCTCGACATTGATATCGCTCTGGATCGCCTGCGCGACATTCTGCAACAAGTTGCCTGAATGATTGGTCTGGGCGATTAACCGCCGATTGGTTATTGGTGATCGACAGGTGCAGGCCTATTCTGCACAGGCGTTATCCCTCAATGAGCAGGATTCGTCCGGCCTGATTCAGGAGTGTGAGCAATGTCCAACGAAGTGATCAATACGGTCCAGGTGCAGGCTGCCGCCGGCCGCTCGGAGGAACTGGGCAGGCAACTGCAGAAGATCGTCGAAACCCTGCGCGAAACCCCGGGCTGCGATTCCTATCTGGTCGACCGTTGCCCTGAGGACAGTCACCGCTGGACGGTCAGTGCGCGCTGGCAGTCGGAAGCGGCGATGCAGGCGCATTTCAACCGGCCCGAAGCGCAGGGGTTTATTGACCTGATCGATAGCCGGCTGGCCAATAGCGTCGACTTCAACAGCTTTCCTATCGTTTGACTTACGGACGCCATCGCTGGCAAGCCAGGCTCCCACAGGGTTTTGTGTCGTTCATTAATCATGCGAACGACGCAAAAACCTGTGGGAGCCTGGCTTGCCAGCGATGGCTTATTTGAAAGCACTGAAGATCCACAGATTGGTCACCTGATCTTCCCGAATATTGGCCGTTTGAATGCGCCACCCTGCGGACTACTGTGATTGCACCCCCAACCTCACAGGTAACCCGCCATGAAAGCCCTGCACCTCTTCGCCTCTGCCCTTGCCCTGAGCCTTTGCGCCTCGGCCGCTTTCGCCCACGACCCGTCCGAAAAAGTCACCGTGCTGCAAGACCAGATGCTGAAAAACGCCCCCGGCAAAAAAGCCATGATGATCGAGGTGGACTACAAACCCGGCCAGTCTTCCATTGCCCACAAACACGACGGCACGGCCATGGCCTACGTACTCGAAGGCGAAGTCATTTCCCAGGTAAAAGGCGAACAGGCGATCACCTACAAGAAGGGCCAATTCTGGTACGAGCCTGCCGGCTCCGAACATCTGGTGTCGAAAAATGCCAGCAAAACCAAACCGGCCAAGTTGTTGGTGTTCATGGTGCTGTCGCCGGATGAGCAAGTGCTGATCCCGCTGAAAAACTGATGGATGTTTAATCAGCCATAAATAAAAAGGCGCAAATCATCGATTTGCGCCTTTTTATTTCCCGGCGCAATTAACCGCCCCGCGTTACAGCAAATAAAACTATTCAACAGCAAACCAGACAGCAAATTGTCAGGTTGCTTACAGCGTAGCGGGTTTAGTCTCAATTAACGGTCGTCGACGACGACAACTCAAACTTTCCGCTGATGTTGTTTCACGGGAGAAACACCATGAAACTTGCGTTTGCCAGCACTTTGGCGATATCGGTTTTAGCCCTTTCCGCCTGCTCGGTGCCTACCGCACCGAAAGCAGTCTCATCCCTCGACACGCTGTTCACGCAACCGGTTGGCCGCAGCAGCGCCGCCCAGGTGAAAAGCGGTCCCGGCGTATCGCTTGGCGTGGTCTACAGTCCGAGCACCCAGACCAACCGCGAATACCTTCGCAACTATCAGGCCAACGCCGGCAACGGTTTCGGCCAAAGTTTGCTGGTACAGCCGATCCACGATGCTTACGTTGCCAGCTCGAAACCCGACATGGCGGTGGATTGGGTCAACGCTTCTTTGCAACGCCAGTTCGGCTCGGTGACGGTGTACCCGGACATGCAGAGCCTGCGTGCGGCCAGACCGGATGTGGTGGCGATTGTCGACACTCATAGCCAGTTGATTACTTCGCGCAGTTCCGACATCAAGGCGGATGTCAGTGCCGATTTTTATGATGAGCGGTTGAACTATATCGGTACGGCGAAAGGTTCGGATGCGCGGGAATTGACGCCGGTGTGGGCAGACTTCAAGCGCTCGGAAGAGATAGTGGCGGATATTAATCAGCAGCAGGATGTGCAAGTAAGGGCGCTGCAGAAGTTTGACCAGTCGCTCAGTAATTTATTGACCAGGCCAACAGATAAAGTGTCGATGCTTGATAACAAACAATCACATAAGTTGTATTGAATGTAAGGGCCTCATCGCTGGCAAGCCAGCTCCCACAAGGACCGAGTGCAACACAAAACCTGTGGG
>NZ_JBYSZA010000055.1:9398-10736 GCF_058786735.1 Pseudomonas sp. FW305-7 | reverse complement strand
CTCCAGCCTCACCCCAACCCCCAACAACCGCACCGGTTTGCCGCCCCGGTTGAACGCCTGCGTCAGCATCAACTGATAACTGCCCAGATCCCGCCCTGCCCCGGCCTGCTCCAGCGTCGTCTGGGTAAAATCATGAAACTTCACTTTGACGAATGGCTTGCCCGGTCGATAACTGCTGTCGATCCGCGCCATACGGGTTTTCAGGGTTTCCAGAAGCTCCGGCAACTTGTCCAGGCAACTGCGTAAATCCGGCAGGTCGACATCGTAGGTGTTTTCCACACTGATCGACTGACGGCGACTGTCGTTGTGCACCAGCCGATCATCAATCCCACGGGCCAGACTCCAGAGTCGCTCGCCAAAACTGCCAAATTCGCGCACCAGCGCCAGCTTGTCCCACTCGCGCAATTGCATGCAGTCAACGATGCCCAGTTTGCCCAGCTTGTCGGCCGTGACCTTGCCGACGCCGTGTAGCTTGCTCACCGGCAAGCCGCTGACAAAATCCTCGACCTGATCCGGGGTGATCACAAACAAACCGTTGGGCTTTTTCCAGTCGCTGGCGATCTTTGCCAGAAACTTGTTCGGCGCCACGCCTGCAGAAACAGTGATGTGCAGTTGATTGGAGACCCGGCGGCGAATGTCCTGGGCGATCCGTGTGGCACTACCGCCGAAGTGCGCGCTGTCCGATACGTCTAGGTAGGCTTCATCTAGCGACAGCGGCTCAATCAAGTCGGTGTAATCGGCGAAAATCGTGTGGATTTCCTTTGAGGCCTCACGATAAGCGTCCATGCGCGGTTTGACGATGGTCAGATCCGGACACAGCTTGAGGGCGTGTCCCGACGACATCGCCGAACGCACACCATAAGCTCGCGCCTCGTAGTTGCAGGTGGCGATCACCCCTCGCCGATCTGCCGAGCCGCCCACCGCCAATGGCTTGCCTGCCAGGCGCGGGTCATCACGCATCTCGATGGCGGCGTAGAAACAGTCACAGTCGACGTGGATGATTTTTCGCTGAGTCATGTCAGAAAAGGAAACGTGGCAAGCCGGATCGGCAGTATCTCACTGACAACTGTATATAGCACCAGTAGTGCCGAATGTTCTTTTCCCTGTGTAGGAAAAGACCGATGAATTTATTTTCTCAATCGAAAATGCACAGCCAATAGAGCTGAAAGCCCTGCCCCGCCTGCCCCGCGCTCTGCTCAGCACCCTAAAAAACCGCTAACCGATTGAACCTCAACAGATTTTATCCAGATTGGAGGTTGACACCCCGGCGATCCTCTGTAGAATGCCGACACACAGACGCGGGATGGAGCAGTCTGGTAGCTCGTCGGGCTCATAACC
>NZ_JBYSZA010000055.1:0-9299 GCF_058786735.1 Pseudomonas sp. FW305-7 | reverse complement strand
CCGAAGGTCGTCGGTTCAAATCCGGCTCCCGCAACCAAACATCAAAAAAGGCTACTCGAAAGAGTGGCCTTTTTTGTGCGCGTCTGTTTTTCGACAAGCTTCTTATAGGGAGCAGTCGTCAAACAGGAACTCTTTGCATTTCCTAAACTTAACGTGCCACCTGCGACCGTTTGACGCGATTTCACACTTATTTGACCCTTTACGGGATTAGCGGTTGACACCTCGCCGTTCGCCTGTAGAATGCCGCCACACAGACGCGGGATGGAGCAGTCTGGTAGCTCGTCGGGCTCATAACCCGAAGGTCGTCGGTTCAAATCCGGCTCCCGCAACCAAACATCAAAAAAGGCTACTCGAAAGAGTGGCCTTTTTTGTATCTGTTGAAAAAGTCCTTTCGCAACAATGATCTGTCACTGTGCAGTGAACCGCTTGGGATCTTCAGATGTTCTGACTTGCGACTATGCTTGAGTCGCAGGCAAGGCCTCTGCAATCCAGGAACTGCCCTCGCCGATACCCGGTGAGAGGCGTAGTATTTTGTGATTATTTTTTTCTACAGGGATTGGTAACTTGGCTGGATACCTCCATCCTGTCGCGCACAATCCAAGAGGTGATTGATGCGCGCCAACTCGTCTGATCCACAAGACACCGTCACAGCGGAACATCCGATCAAACCCGAGCGCTTGCGCTTGCTGGATCGATTGAGCAAATACCGTCAGCCCATCGGGCTGGGGGTCACATTGCTGTTGTTCACCATAGCGCTGATTGCCTGTCGCCACTTGCTCGTCGAACTCGATCTCGATGCGTTGCACGACTCGATTCTCGACGTGCCGAAACCCGCCCTGCTTGGCGCTTTCGGCGCAACCGTGGTCGGCTTCATTATTCTGCTCGGCTATGAATGGTCGGCCAGCCGCTACGCCGGTGTGACATTGCCACCGCGCATGCTCGCGCTCGGCGGCTTCACCGCGTTTGCGATCGGCAACGCCATCGGCCTGTCGCTGCTGTCCGGCGGTTCGGTGCGCTACCGTTTATATGCACGCTTGGGCGTGGGTGCTTCCGAAGTCGCGCACATGACCTTGTTCGCCAGCCTGTCGCTGGGCTGTGCGCTGCCGCCGCTGGCCGCACTCGCTACCCTCAGCGACCTGCCCGCCGCCTCTCAGGCGCTGGGGCTGTCTGAAGGACTGCTCGGCGCTGTTGCCGGCGCAGTGCTCGCACTGGGCGCGATTCTGGCGATTGGCATCTATCGCCGACGCCTGCCGGAACAACCTTACCGCGACAACCTGTTGGTTCGGGCCGGCCGTCGCACCCTGCGTCTGCCGGGCCGACGTCTGACCTTCCTGCAACTGGTCATCACCGCGCTCGACGTTGCCGCTGCCGCGACCGTTCTCTATCTATTGCTGCCCGAAGCGCCACCATTTGGCGCGTTCCTGTTGGTATATCTGCTGGCCCTGGCCGCCGGCGTGCTCAGCCACGTACCGGGCGGCGTCGGTGTGTTCGAAGCCATTCTGCTGGCCGCGTTTGCCGACAAACTAGGTGCCGCGCCACTGGCCGCAGCGTTGTTGTTGTATCGCCTGATCTACGTGGTGCTGCCGCTGCTGGTGGCGTGTGTACTGCTGCTGATCAACGAAGGTCAGCGCTTGTTTCAAACCCAGACCATGCGCGCGGCGTCCGGTCTGGCGGCACCGATTCTGGCGGTGCTGGTGTTCCTGTCCGGCGTGGTCCTGCTGTTTTCCGGTGCCACCCCTGAAATCGACACGCGCCTGGAGCACATCGGTTTCCTGATCCCGCATCGTCTGGTCGATGCTTCGCACTTCGGCGCCAGCCTGATCGGCGTGTTGTGCCTGATGCTGGCTCAGGGCCTGCGCCGTCGCCTGTCGGCGGCATGGATGCTCACCACCATTCTGTTGCTGGTTGGCGCCCTGCTCTCATTGCTCAAAGGCTTCGACTGGGAAGAAGCCACGCTGATGACACTCACCGCTGCATTGCTCGGTGTGTTCCGTCGCTCGTTCTATCGCCCGAGTCGTCTGACCGAACTGCCCTTCTCGCCGCTGTATCTGGTGGCCAGCCTGTGCGTACTTGGCGCGTCGACGTGGCTGCTGCTGTTCGCTTATCAGGACGTGCCGTACAGCCATCAATTGTGGTGGCAGTTCACCCTCGACGCTGACGCCCCGCGCGGCTTGCGCTCGTTGCTCGGCGCCGCTGTGCTGTTGCTGGTGATCGCCCTGACCTGGCTGCTGCGCACTGCCCGTCCGGTGATTCATCTGCCGACTCCGGACGAACTGGATCGCGCCGCGAAGATTCTGATGGCCTCGTCGCAACCCGACGGCGGCCTCGCCCTGACCGGCGACAAGGCGCTGCTGTTTCACCAGAACGACGAAGCGTTCCTGATGTACGCGCGCCGGGGCCGCAGCCTTGTTGCGCTGTACGACCCGATCGGCCCTGGCCAGCAACGCGCAGAAATGATCTGGCAGTTCCGCGACCTGTGCGACATCCACCATGCTCGCCCTGTGTTCTACCAAGTGCGCGCGGAGAACCTGCCCTACTACATGGACATCGGCCTGACCGCGATCAAACTCGGTGAAGAAGCCCGGGTCGATCTGCAGCGCTTTGACCTGGAAGCCAAGGGCAAAGAGATGAAGGACCTGCGTTACACCTGGAACCGTGGCACCCGCGACGGTCTGTCGCTGGAGATCCATGAGCCGGGCCAGGCGCCAATGGACGAGCTGAAAGTGATTTCCGATGCGTGGCTGACCGGCAAGAACGTGCGCGAGAAAGGCTTCTCCCTCGGCCGTTTCAGCGACGATTACCTGAAGCATTTCCGCATTGCGGTGATTCGCTTCGAAGGCCGCCCGGTGGCGTTCGCCAACCTGCTCGAGACTTATAGCCATGATCTGGCCAGTCTCGACCTGATGCGCGCGCACCCGGACGCCCCCAAGCTGACCATGGAATTCATGATGGTCGGCCTGATTCAACACTATAAGAGTCACGGATACGCGCGCTTCAGCCTGGGCATGGTGCCGTTGTCGGGGTTGCAACCCCGGCGTGGTGCACCGCTGACCCAGCGTCTGGGCTCGATGGTTTTCCGCCGTGGTGAGCAGCTGTACAACTTCCAAGGCTTGCGCCGCTTCAAAGACAAGTTCCAGCCTGACTGGGAACCTCGTTATATGGCTGTGCCCGCCGGACTCGATCCGCTGGTGGCGCTGGCCGACACTGCTGCCCTGATCGCGGGCGGCTTGACTGGATTGGTGAAACGCTGATGATTCAACGCTCCCTGAAGTACATCCTGGCCGCACTGATCGTGCTGGCCGTGATTGCCGGCGGCGGTTACTGGTACCTCAAACGTCCGGCACCGGAACCAACGCTCGAACCTATGACGGCGGCAGACGGCACCGTTTTGACCCGCGTCATCCCCGGCACCAAGCCCAAGGCGCAGGTGCTGGTCGCGGTCAACGACGACCAGAAACTCTCTGAAAAGCAATTGACCACCCTGAGCCGCAGCGCCTCGGCGCAAATCGTTCAGGTGATTCTGCCCAAGGACTGCCTGCTGCAAAGCCGCGCCCTGCAAACCGGTCTGCGCGAACTGAACGGCCCGGCCACGCTGGTCAGCGGTATCGGCCCCGGCGCGGTACTGGCCTGGCGTTGGTTGTCCGAGCAAAAGGACGACAAGGCCCAAGCGATTTCCGTGGACCTGGCACTGGAAAAAGGTGGCTGCACGCACCTGCTGCCGAAATCCGCCGCCCACGGCCACTGGCTGGTGGCCTGGAACGACAACCCGGACGACGCCAGCGCAGGTTTCGTGCGCGATCAACCGAACGCCGAAACCAGCATCAGCGACTACGACATCAACCTGCCACAAGTGCTGAACAACGAACTGCGCAAGATCCTCGTCGGCGGCGACAAGGCCAACGGCGGTCTGGCGATTCCGGTGGTTGAAGTCCCGGCCGGTCAAGCCAAAGACACCGTGACCCTGTTCCTCTCCGGTGACGGCGGCTGGCGCGACCTCGACCGCGACGTAGCGGGCGAAATGGCCAAGATCGGCTATCCGGTCGTCGGCATCGACACCCTGCGCTACTACTGGCAGCACAAGAGCCCCGAGCAAAGCGCGCTGGACCTGACCGAACTGATGCAACACTACCGGCAGAAATGGGGCACCAAGCGCTTCATCCTCACCGGTTACTCGTTCGGCGCTGACGTGCTGCCGGCGATCTACAACCGCCTGCCAGACACCGAGCAGCAACGTGTAGATGCAATCATCCTGCTGGCCTTCGCCCGCACCGGCAGCTTCGAGATCGAAGTCGAAGGCTGGCTCGGCAACGCCGGCAAAGAAGCCGCCACCGGCCCGGAAATGGCCAAGCTGCCAGCGGCGAAGGTTGTGTGCATCTACGGCGAAGAAGAGACGGATGAAAGTGGTTGCACGGACAAGACGGCTGTTGGCGAAGCAGTGAAACTGCCCGGCGGCCACCACTTCGACGAGAACTACCCGGCACTGGCCAAGCGCTTGGTGGATCTGATCGAGAAGCGTCAGAGCAAGGATTCGGTCGCCGAAGAGTGATCTGAGCCACGCCCACAAAAAGCCCCCGCAACGTCACGGTTGCGGGGGCTTTTTACATCTCGGACGATGAACCCATTTTCCTGTAGAAGTGAGCCTGCTCGCGATAGCGGAGTATCAGCCACCTATTGCCAACTGACACACCTCTATCGCGAGCAGGCTCACTCCTACAGGGAACTGCGTATCCGACGTGTAGTTTTGTTTACTTCCAGTCTCGCAATATCAGATGACGCCCACAGACCTTGTAGGCAAACTCCGAAACTCTTGTTGGGGCGCTGTGCCGCTCTATTGCGCTGTTTTTCGACGGGATACTCTCCGGACGTCGCTGACCCATTCAGCGATCGGGTGTGGTAACCCGGAGAAACCATCGCAACAGCGCGCCCCTCTAGTTATGGCGGCTGTGCGTGGGACGCTTTCGGGCGTGCCGGTTTCCTTGGTTCCCGGTTTACCACCCTGCGTACAGCTGCCTCCCTTTCGTGTGGTAACGAAAGTCGCGGCGCCTCGAACCAAGGAGTAACACGATGACCGAAACTGATCTGCACGGACTCGCAAACGTTAAAACCATCGGCTTCACGCCTTTCCTCTACAACTCGGATCAAGCGTTCTTCAACGTCCGCTCCGGCATCCCGATCATTGATGCCCTGTCCCAATCCTCCGACCTGCTGTCCCTCGCCAAATCCTTCGCCGAGGACGCGGCATTTATCAAAGACACCGACCGCCACGCTTGGGCTGCGCATTACCTGACGGTGATGGGCAAAGCCTTGATTGATGACGTGATCCAAGCGTTGATGCCGCGACCTGCGCGGACGAAGACCGAATCTGAAGCCGAACTGGCTGAACCCACCTCATAACCTTGTGGGAGCTGGCTTGCCAGCGAGGGCGGTGAGTCAGTCGACATTGATTCTGGATGTGCCGGACTCATCGCTGGCAAGCCAGCTCCCACAGAGGTGGACTTGAGGTTTATGTGCGGGCACAAAAAAGCCCCCGCCAGCCTTGAAGCTGACGGGGGCTTTCAGTTGAGGTGGGGCTTACATCTCGACCTGCGTCCCCAACTCAATCACCCGGTTCAGCGGCAGATTGAAGAACCGCAAGTTGCCATTGGCATTCTTCAACATGAACGCAAACAGCGCTTCACGCCAACGCGCCATGCCCTCAAGTTTCGAGGCAATCACGGTTTCACGGCTGAGGAAGTACGTCGTGCGCATCGGGCTGAAATCCAGATCATCCAGATGACACAGCTTCAGCGCCTGCGGCACGTCTGGCTCGTCAGTGAAGCCGAAGTGCAGGATCACCCGGAAGAAGCCTTCGCCGTGTGCCTCGACTTCGAAACGCCGCGATGGCGGTACACGAGGGATGTCTTCGTAGACAACCGTCAGCAGCACCACCTGCTCATGCAACACTTGGTTATGCAGCAAGTTGTGCAACAGCGCGTGCGGCACGGCGTCGGAGCGTGCGGTGAGAAACACGGCGGTGCCTTGCACACGATGCGGTGGCTGCACGCGGATGCTGCTGATGAAGATCGGCAGTGGCAGCGCGCCTTCGTCGAGGCGGTCGACCAACAATTGCTTGCCGCGCTTCCAGGTGGTCATCAGCACGAACAACGCGATACCGGCGATCACCGGGAAAGCACCGCCCTGAACGATTTTCGGCACGTTGGCGGCGAAGTACAGACCGTCCACCAGCAGGAAACCGATCAGCACCGGTACCGCAAGGATCGGCGGCCATTTCCACAGCAGCAGCATCACCGCCGACACCAGAATGGTGGTCATCAGCATGGTGCCGGTTACCGCCACGCCGTAGGCCGAGGCCAGTGCGCCGGAGGATTCGAAGCCGAGCACCAACAGAACCACGCCAACCATCAGCGCCCAGTTCACCGCGCCAATGTAGATCTGGCCCTGCTCGTCGCTGGAGGTGTGCTGGATGTACATGCGCGGGATGTAACCGAGCTGAATGGCCTGACGGGTCAGGGAGAATGCGCCGGAAATCACCGCTTGCGAGGCAATCACCGTGGCCAGGGTCGACAGCCCCACCAACGGAATCAGCGCCCAGCTAGGCGCCAACAGGTAGAACGGGTTACGCGCCGCTTCCGGGTTATCCAGCAGCAAAGCGCCCTGACCGAAGTAATTGAGCACCAGCGCCGGCAAAACCAGAATGAACCACGCACGGGCAATCGGCTTGCGACCGAAGTGGCCCATGTCGGCGTACAACGCTTCGGCACCGGTCAGCGCCAGCACCACGGCGCCAAGGATCGCCACGCCCATACCGGCATGCACCATGAAGAAACGCACCGCCCAGACCGGGTTCAGCGCATGCAGCACTTCCGGCGTATGGCTGATGCCGTAGACGCCAAGGGCGCCCAGCACGAGGAACCAGGTGACCATGATCGGCCCGAACAAAATGCCGATCCGCGCCGTACCGTGGCTCTGAATCAGAAACAACGCGACCAGCACCACCAACGACAGCGGCACCACCCAATGGTCGATGCCCTCAAACGCCAGCCCCAGCCCCTCTATCGCCGACAACACGGAAATCGCCGGAGTGATCATGCTGTCGCCATAAAACAGCGCCGCACCGATCAGTCCGCACACCACCAGCAACGACCGCAGTTTTTTGCGATGCCCCGCCGCACGCCGCGCCAGTGCGGTGAGCGCCATGATCCCGCCCTCGCCTTGGTTGTCGGCGCGCAGGACGAACATCATGTATTTGATCGAGACGACCCAGATCAGCGACCAGAAGATCAACGACAGAATGCCCAGCACGCCATCGTGATTGACCGGTACGCCATAAGCGCCGGAAAACACTTCTTTAAGGGTGTACAACGGGCTCGTGCCGATGTCGCCGTAAACTACCCCGACTGCCGCGACCAGCATGCTCAGCGGTTTGGTAGCCGAACCCTCGGCGCCTGCCGCATGACTACTTGCCTGACCCATCCAACACTCCTACTTCTCAGAACCGGCTTCTTTGAATGAAGCACTATGCTTTGTGGTGCAGCATGCGCTGTTTTACCTGCTGTTACAGACGTTTTGTTGACTGTAAAAAATTGGTAAAGCTCAACGGCGCGAAGCATAGCGCAGCACTCGTCGTATTTCCCGGCATAAAGCTGGTCAAGTGCGCTCCTCGCCGCTAGAATTGCGCACTTTTTGATCAGAGGCGCGCCCTAAGCGCCCATCCGTCGGCTTTTCGCATCAGGAAAGCGGCGTCACAAAATACCGAGGTTAGACATGTCCACCACTCCTGCGCCGGCCAATCCAAAGGTTGGCTTCGTATCTCTGGGTTGCCCGAAAGCACTGGTCGACTCCGAGCGCATCCTGACCCAGCTGCGCATGGAAGGCTATGACGTGGTGTCCACTTATCAGGACGCCGATGTCGTGGTGGTCAACACCTGCGGCTTCATCGATTCGGCCAAGGCTGAATCGCTGGAGGTGATCGGTGAAGCGATCAAGGAAAACGGCAAGGTGATCGTCACGGGCTGCATGGGCGTGGAAGAAGGCAACATCCGCGACGTACACCCGAGCGTGCTGGCCGTGACCGGTCCGCAGCAGTACGAGCAAGTGGTCAACGCCGTGCACGAAGTGGTGCCACCGCGTCAGGATCACAACCCGCTGATCGACCTGGTGCCGCCGCAAGGTATCAAGCTGACCCCGCGCCACTACGCCTACCTGAAGATTTCCGAAGGCTGCAACCACAGCTGCTCCTTCTGCATCATCCCGTCGATGCGCGGCAAACTGGTCAGCCGTCCGGTCGGCGACGTGCTCGACGAGGCTCAGCGCCTGGTCAAGTCCGGCGTTAAAGAGCTGCTGGTGATCTCGCAAGACACCAGCGCCTACGGCGTCGACGTGAAATACCGCACCGGTTTCTGGAACGGCGCGCCAGTGAAAACCCGCATGACCGAACTCTGCGAAGCGCTGAGCACCCTCGGCGTCTGGGTGCGTCTGCACTACGTTTACCCGTACCCGCACGTTGACGAGCTGATCCCGCTGATGGCCGCCGGCAAGATCCTGCCGTACCTGGACATCCCGTTCCAGCACGCCAGCCCGAAAGTGCTGAAGTCGATGAAACGCCCGGCGTTCGAAGACAAGACTCTGGCACGGATCAAGAACTGGCGCGAAATCTGCCCGGATCTGATCATCCGTTCGACCTTCATCGTCGGCTTCCCGGGCGAAACCGAAGAAGACTTCCAGTACCTGTTGAACTGGCTGACCGAAGCCCAGCTCGACCGCGTCGGCTGCTTCCAGTACTCGCCGGTTGACGGCGCTCCGGCCAATGATCTGGATCTGGAAGTGGTGCCGGACGACGTCAAGCAGGACCGTTGGGAGCGCTTCATGGCGCACCAGCAGGCGATCAGCTCGGCACGCCTGCAAATGCGCGTTGGCCGTGAAATCGAAGTGCTGGTGGATGAAGTTGATGAGCAAGGCGCGGTCGGCCGCTGCTTCTTCGATGCTCCGGAAATCGATGGCAACGTGTTTATTGATAACGGCAGCAATCTGAAGCCGGGCGACAAGGTCTGGTGCAAAGTGACTGATGCTGACGAATACGATCTGTGGGCTGAGCAGATCTGATCCGAGGATCAAAAGCCACTCATCGGAACGCCGCCCGCCTAGCCCTCTCCCGGAGGGAGAGGGGACTGATCGTGGTGTTCTTTCGAATGACATCGACCTGAAATATCGAGTCGGCCTCAGGTTCTGAACAGCACGAAAATCTGCTCCCTTCCCCCTCTCCCCCTCTGGGGGAGAGGGTTGGGGTGAGGGGGAAAGCT
>NZ_JBYSZA010000054.1:0-11546 GCF_058786735.1 Pseudomonas sp. FW305-7 | reverse complement strand
GCGTCCCCTAGGGGACTCGAACCCCTGTTACCGCCGTGAAAGGGCGGTGTCCTAGGCCACTAGACGAAGGGGACACACTACAACATTCACTCCCTGCTGCGCTTCGCTGTGTGCTTTACGCTGCAAGTGGCGCGCATTCTATGGATGGATTGGGAGGTCGTCAACCCCCAGATATAAATTTATTTAAATCAATGACTTCGACCTGCTTTACGGGGCCAGGCAGGCTTTTCCGTCGACCGACGATTGACGCCTATATTCCGGCAGTCGCCAAGACGTTATAGTCCGCGCACAGTGATGGCAATCTGCATATCAAGCGCCAGCATTCATATAAGCAGCACGCGGCCGATACAGATTGACCAGCCGATCCAACTCGTCGAGCGGTGCTAGGCGCCTAAATGCCCAGCCACTACACTCGCATGCGAACCCTATAAAGAGGTCTTACCGGTGACACCACTCATGATCACCCTGCTAGTCATAGCCGGGATCGCAATTCTGATCGCCATTGGCTACATGAACCATGTGGTGGAAAACAACAAACTGGAGAAGGCCCGCACCAAAGTCGAACTCAACGACCGCCTGCGCCGCTGTGGCGAACTGACCGAAACCTTTCCCGGCCAGTTCATGACCCCGGCACTCAAGCTGCTGCTGACCCGCCTGGAACTCAACGTCTGCCAGCGCCTGCTGAACCTTGAGAAAACCAGCGCAACCACCAAGGCACGCATCGGCGAACTCAGCGCACTGGTCGCCCAGGGTGAATCGATCCCCGTGAACAACCCGCCCGCGCCGATCCTGACCGAAGCCAAAGCCAAAGACGTACGCTTCCTCCTCGAAGCCCTGCACGGCCAGATCACCCGCGCCGCCCATGACGGCTTCCTGCCACCGAACGAAGCCAAACACTGGGTTCGCGAAGTCCGCCACATTCTGGTCCTGCTGCACATCGAGTTTTTCAACAACCTCGGCCAACAATCCCTGCAACAAAACCAGCCCGGCCAGGCCCGCCTCGCCTTCGAACGCGGCGTGCAATACCTGCGCAAACAGCAGAACCCGCAGATCTACTCCGAACAACTGCAATACCTGGAAAAACTCCTCGCCCGCGCCAACGCCCAAGTGATGGACAAAATTGCACCGGTAGAAGGTGAAGAGAACCAACTGACAGCCGGCCTCAAAGATGTTGAGGCGGATGCAGACTGGAAAAAGAAAGTGATCTACGACTGATTACAGATGCTGAAGAGAAGCCACCGAAAGGTGGCTTTTTTGTGCACTGAAAGTTCCGACCGCCAGACCCTCGCTGACCAAACCGCCCTCTTCAGGAGCAAGCCCCCTCCCACAATTTGAAGCCGGCTCACCCGCCAGAGCTTGGTCGGCTATCAGGCCGCCATCGCTGGCAAGCCAGCTCCCACAAAGAAATGAGTACACCCCAAACGCGGCGCATGCCGCCCCACCCAACACAATGAGCGTTAGCTCAAGTACCGCTCTTGATCTTCACCACTCAACACAATGAGCGTTAGCTCGAGTACCGCTCTTGATCTCAACGCCCGTCGGCAGGCTGAGTGGAGGGATTGATCCGGGGGGCAGACGCGTAGCGCCGTTCGACGAAGTCGAACACATCGAGAGGAGGTGCAGCGAAGCAAACCGGAGGCGATGCGCCCGGATCAATCCCGGAGCGAAGGAACCCGAGCCACAGCGAGGGCCGAACGTCAGGGCAAAGCCTTTTGGGTTACCTTTTCGGCGTTTGGAAAAGGTGACCCGCCGTAAGGGCGGAACCCTAAGCCGCCATCACCCAAAAAACGGATATACCCCCCAAACCCCAAGAACATGGTCGGCCCACAGGCCGCCAAGTCAAAGCCGAAAATGCCCAACCATCCCGCGCAACTCACTCCCCAACTGCGCCAGCTCAATACTCGAAGCCGCATTCCCGCGCATCGCCAACGAAGACTGATCAGCACTCGCGCGAATACTCGTCACACTGCGATTGATCTCCTCAGCCACCGAACTCTGCTCCTCGGCCGCCGCCGCAATCTGCTGATTCATCTGCTGAATCAACGACACCGCCGCCGCAATACTCCCCAAAGCGCTTTCCGTCTGCAGCGCATCACTCACCGCCAGCTTCACCAACTCACCACTGCTCTGAATCTGCTGCACCGACGAATGCGCCGCCGCACGCAAGGCACTGACCAACCGCTCGATCTCCTCGGTCGATTGCTGCGTACGCCGCGCCAACGCACGCACCTCATCGGCCACCACCGCAAACCCCCTGCCCTGCTCCCCGGCCCGCGCAGCCTCGATCGCCGCATTCAACGCCAGCAAATTGGTCTGCTCAGCGACGCTTTTGATCACCTCCAGCACCGTACCGATATTCTGGATTTCGGCACTGAGGCTTTCGATGCTGGAACTGGCCGACGTCGCCGAATCCGCCAATTGCTCTATCCGCGCCATGCTCTGGCGCACCACCTGCTGACCACTCTCGACCTTGCCGTCCGCCGTCTGCGCCGCCAACGCCGCTTCTTCAGCATTGCGCGCAACATCGTGGACGGTAGCGGTCATCTGGTTCATGGCCGTGGCCACCTGCTCGGTTTCTTCCTTCTGACTGCTGACCTCAAGATTGGTCTGCTCGGTCACCGCCGATAACGATTGCGCGGAACTGGCCAGTTGTTCAATGCCGGCCTGCAACCCGCTGACAATCGTGCTCAACCCCGCCCCCATCTGCTGCATCGCCAACATCAACTGGCCAATTTCGTCACGTCGGCTGACGTCTACTGTGGCACTCAAATCACCCGCAGCAATCCGTTGCGCGACTTCGATCACGCTGCGCAACGGCGCGACGATCAAACGCGTGATCACCCACGCGGCCAGCAGCCCGACCAGCAGCGCCAGCGCCGAAGAACCGAGAATCAGCACCGAGTTCTTTTTCAGCTCTGCCTGCATGGCCCCGTCTTCGGCGACGTAAGCCTGATCCACCCGGTCCATCACTTGTGCAGCGCGCTGATGCAGCTGTTCGTAAACAGTCTTTTCCTGAGCCAGCAGCCCGGTGTACTCGGCCAGTTTGTCGTTGAACCCGGCGATGTGCCCGGAGACTTCATTGAGCACCGTTAGATAACCCTCGTCCTTGACCGTGGATTTCAGCGCCTCGGCCTGGGCCTGGGCCTGCGCGGCCTGTTCGATATTGCCCTTACCGGCACTGTCGGCATCGCCCTTGCGGCTTTGATCTAGACGGATCCGCGCTTCATTCATCGCTTGTAGCATCAGCCTCGACACCTGACTGACCTGATTGGCCTGTTCGATGAACTGCGCGCCATCCTTGCCCTCAGTGTCCTTCAAGGTATACGCACCGTCATCGGCCAGCCCGGCCTGCAACACGTCGAGGTTGTTGGCTACGCTGGATACCGACCAACTGGCCATTTCCAGCGCCAGATCCTTGGCCTGGGTCAAGGAGACGAACTCATCGAACGCCTTGCGATAGGCACCCAGGGACTGTTCGACATCGGTCATGACCGGCACATTGGCCGACGACTGCGCTTTGAGTTCGTTGGCCTTGGCGATGAGCCCATCAAGCCCTTCGCGCAAGGCATCCGCGGTTTTCGGGTTACTGCGCAAGGCGTATTCCTGTTCGAGCAGGCGCACCTTGAGCAGACCGCTATTGAGCGATGACATCTGCTTGAGCCCGTCGAAGCGCTGACTGATGGTCTGCAGGGACCAGACGCCAATGGCGGCGACCAGCGCGGTCAACAGCAGCACCAGTACAAACCCGATACCCAGTTTTTTCGCCATACCGAGGTTGGCAAAACGTCCTTGCACGGCCGAAATCATTGCGCGTAGTCCCCCGCCATAGTCAGTTGACGAAGAGTCGCAATGGCCATGAACCAGCACAAGTCTCTGGCGTCGGAATAATGGCAAAAAGCTACGCCCGCGTCGTTTTCAGAACACTTGAGGTCGATCCACACCGGTATTGCGAAAAAACAGTCGAGCCCGCGGATCACAGGCGTAAGCCACGTTGATACGGCACCACTCGCCGGCCTCGCCACTGGGACTGAACGCATCCGGGGCCGATAGCTGTACGCCGCAGCGTTGAGCCTGTCTGCGCACCCCGGCCTGATCGGCCATCCGCGAACGCGCCCAGATAAACAAGCCACCGCAGGGTTTGCCGAATATCTCCCAATCGGCATCCTCCAGTGCCTGCAACGCCGCAGCGCGATCGGCATTCAGGCGCTGGCGCTGGCGCTGCACCAGTTTGCGGTAGGCACCCGTCGCCATCAGGCTGGCCAGCACGGCCTCGGCAAACCTTGAGCCACCCAGACCACTGACCATCTTGACCTGAGCCAGTCGCGCAACCAACTCGCTGTCGGCGTACACGAACCCGACTCGCAACGAGCTGCTCAACGTCTTGGAAAAGCTGCCCACGTAAATCACCCGCCCCTCATCATCCAGCGCGGCCAGACGCGTGCCATTGCCCGTGTGCAAGTCCGCGTAGACGTCGTCTTCAATCAGGCGCAAATCGTAGGTCTTACTCAATTGCACGATGCGCTGGGCCACCGCCGGTGTCAGGCAACTGCCAGTGGGATTGTGATGGTGGCTGTTGATGAACAACGCGACGGGCCGAAATTGCCGCAGCAGCGCTTCAAGCGCCTCGATATCCGGCCCGCTCGGTGTGCGACGCACTTCAAGCATGCGGATGCCATGCAGGCGCAACAGGTCGAACAGTGGCGCATAACCCGGGGATTCAACGACCACACAGTCGCCGGCCTTGAACAGGGTACGAACGATCAGATCCAGCGCGTGACTGGCGCCGCCAGTGCTGAGTAATTGCGTGCTGCGCGCTTCGATGCCGAACAGTTTCAGGCGTTTGACAATTTGTTCGCGCAAGGCCGGCAGCCCCAGGGGCGTGCTGTAGTTGAACAGACTGGCCATGTCGGTGCGCGCCACTTCACGCAACGCGTAACTGAGATCGTCGGGCTCGCGCCAGCTCTCCGGTAAGCCGCCAGCGCCCAGTTTCAAGCCGCCGGCAGCGCCGCACACCACATCGCACCAGGCATGGCGTCCCTCGAACGGCAACGATTCTTCCTCTTCGCTCTGCTTCGATGGCGATGCTGCGACGATAAAACCTGCGCCTTGGCGCGTGGTCAGAACGCCCTGCGATACCAACCGCTCGCAGGCCTCGACGACACATGACTGACTGAGCAGATTACCCTTGGCAATTTGCCGAACGGAGGGCAAGCGAGTGGCCGGCGGTACCCCGCTTTGCAAGATCCATTCAGTCAATCCGTCAACAATCTGCTGCACGACCGGCACCATTGCCTGTCGATCAATTCTCAATTCCATGAGCAAGCAAACTCCTGTCCGTTTTGCTGGCGGCAGTTAATCACAGCCGCGCCGCACAGGCTGTGCGACAACGCCGCCAAAAGCGACCGATCTAATCATTTGATACACATTGTTTAGGCGTTTAAGGGAACTGAACGCGGCCCATAAAAAAGCCCGCACGAATGCGGGCTTCTTCCAGCGACAGGGTTCAGAACGCGGTAACGCCGCCGTCCACCGCCAGCGAATGACCGGTGGTGAATGCCGCACCGTCGCTGCACAGGTACAGCACGGCGCTGGCGATCTCCTCGACCTTGCCGATACGCCCGACCGGGTGCATGGCGTTGGCGAACTCGCCCTTCTTCGGATCGGCCTCGTAGGCCCTGCGGAACATGTCCGTGTCGATCACCGCCGGACACACTGCGTTGACACGGATTTTCTTCTTCGCGTATTCAATGGCCGCCGATTTGGTCAGGCCGATCACCGCGTGCTTCGATGCCGCGTAAATACTCATTTTCGGCGCCGCACCGAGCCCGGCCACCGAGGCGGTGTTGACGATCGCCCCGCCGCCCTGCGCCAGCAACAGTGGCAGCTGGTATTTCATGCACAGCCAGACGCCTTTGACATTGACGCCCATGATCGCGTCGAACTCGTCCATCGAGCCTTCGGCCAATTTGCCTTTCTCGATTTCGATCCCGGCATTGTTGAAGGCATAGTCGAGACGGCCGTAGGTATTGATTACCTCGTCCATCAGATTTTTCACTTCGCTTTCGACGGTGACGTTGCAACGCACGAAGGTCGCTTCGCCACCGGCTGTACGAATCAGCGCCACCGTACCTTCGCCCCCGGCAGCGTCCAGATCCGCCACCACGACTTTCAAGCCTTCGGCGGCAAATGCCTGGGCGGTCGCCCGGCCAATGCCGTTGGCGGCGCCGGTGACTACGGCAACCTGACCAGAAAACGTCATGCTCATTGTTATGTCCTCGAACGGATAGATGCAGGGGAGCTTTTATGCAACACAGCATAGCCACAGGGGTCCGTAGGGCGTCAGCACTATCAGAGGGCTGTCTAGGCGCCCATGCGCCGCAGTGATAAACCCATGCCGGTGACTATCACTGCACTGGATCGACGTGCATTCGCCGCATCAGCCAACCTTGCGGCATCGTCAATGAAGGTCTATCAACAAGGCTTCATTCAATTCGAGTGCCTGCCATGACCAACCAGACCAATCGCCAGTTCCTGCTCGCCAAGCGCCCGGTGGGCGCTGCGACCCGCGAGACCTTCACTTATCAGGAAGTACCGGTGGGCGAGCCGGCGGCGGGACAGATTCTGGTCAAGAACGAATATCTGTCCCTCGATCCGGCCATGCGCGGCTGGATGAACGAGGGAAAATCCTACATCCCGCCGGTCGGCATCGGCGAAGTCATGCGCGCCCTGGGCGTAGGCAAAGTCGTCGCGTCGAACAATCCGGGGTTTGCGGTCGGGGACTACGTCAACGGTGCCATTGGCGTGCAGGATTATTTCCTCGGTGAGCCCAGAGGTTTCTACAAAGTCGATCCGAAACTGGCGCCGCTGCCGGTCTATTTGTCCGCGCTGGGCATGACCGGCATGACCGCCTACTTCGCTTTGCTCGATGTCGGCGCACCGAAGGCGGGTGACACCGTGGTGCTCTCCGGTGCAGCCGGTGCGGTGGGCAGCATTGCCGGGCAGATCGCCAAGATCAAAGGCTGCCGCGTGGTCGGCATCGCCGGCGGCGCTGACAAGTGCAAATACCTGATTGATGAACTGGGCTTCGACGGCGCCATCGATTACAAAAACGAAGACCTGTTGGCCGGGCTCAAGCGTGAATGCCCGAAAGGCGTGGACGTGTATTTCGATAACGTGGGCGGTGAGATTCTCGACGCCGTGCTGAGTCGCCTGGCGCCGAAAGCGCGGGTGGTGATCTGCGGTGCCATCAGCCAGTACAACAACAAGGAAGCGGTCAAAGGCCCGGCCAACTATCTGTCGCTACTGGTCAATCGCGCGCGAATGGAAGGTTTTGTGGTGATGGACTATGCGGCGCAGTACGCAAGTGCCGCGCAGGAGATGGCCGGGTGGATGGCCAAGGGGCAACTCAAGACCAAGGAAGACATCGTCGAAGGACTGGAGACCTTCCCGGAGACGCTGATGAAATTGTTCAGCGGCGAGAACTTTGGCAAGTTGGTGCTCAAAGTTTAAGGCCACCACAAAACAAATGTAGGAGTGAGCCTGCTCGCGATAGCGATCTGTCAAACAACGGTAATGTTGACCGACAGACCGCTATCGCGAGCAGGCTCACTCCTACAGGGTGTTGCGGTATTTGCTTAGGCGATTTCGGCGACTACCGAAGCCAATGCCTTGGCCGGGTCAGCGGCCTGGCTGATCGGACGGCCGATCACCAGATAGTCGGAACCTGCATCCAGCGCCTGACGCGGGGTCAGGATGCGGCGTTGATCGTCCTGCGCGCTGCCCGCCGGACGAATCCCCGGGGTCACCAATTGCAACGACGGGTGGGCGGTTTTCAGGGCCTGGGCTTCCAGCGCGGAGCACACCAGACCGTCCATCCCGGCTTTCTCGGCCAGTGCCGCCAGACGCAGCACCTGCTCTTGCGGCTCGATATCCAGGCCGATACCGGCCAGATCCTCACGCTCCATGCTGGTCAACACAGTCACGCCGATCAGCAGCGGTTGCGGGCCGGTGCGCTTGTCCAGCTCTTCACGGCAGGCCGCCATCATGCGCATGCCGCCGGAGCAGTGCACGTTGACCATCCACACGCCCATTTCAGCGGCGGCTTTCACAGCCATCGCAGTGGTGTTGGGAATGTCGTGGAATTTCAGGTCGAGGAACACTTCAAAACCCTTGTCACGCAGGGTGCCGACAATTTCGGCGGCGCAACTGGTGAACAGTTCCTTGCCCACTTTGACCCGGCACAGTTTCGGGTCCAACTGGTCGGCCAGCTTCAGTGCGGCGTCACGGGTGGGAAAATCCAGGGCGACGATGATAGGAGTCTGGCAGGCGGACATGGATGGGCTCTCAGGCAAGTCGAAATCGGCGCGCATTGTAGCGGAACCGGCGACGGCGCGGCACCCGATGATCGGTAAATCGTCGCCCCGGCCGTGATCAGCATAGCGCTCGCTGCTATTGTGTCGAACTCGATACACAACCGACACGCCGCCAACAAGCGCCCACGCTAGCCTCGCCAGCCGCAACACGTCCTTACATCAGCACTTCCCGCCCTTCGGCTGGACGCCTATGCTGAAACCACCACCTCGCAGCCCATCTTTGTGGTTGGCGGCCAACTGGCAGATGAACAGCCCCATGCACAACACCCAAACGACCGCAACTGATGAGCCCAAAGATGACAAGCGCTGGAGCATCCGTGCCCTGATCGTCGACGATGACGTGCCGATCCGTGAGCTGATGATCGATTACCTCGCGCGTTTCAACATCCACGCCAGCGGCGTCACCGACGGCGCGGCGATGCGTCAGGCGATGCAGGCCGAGCACTTCGACGTCGTCGTGCTCGATCTGATGCTGCCCGGCGAAGACGGCTTGTCGCTGTGCCGCTGGCTGCGCGCCGAATCGGACATCCCGATCCTGATGCTGACTGCCCGTTGCGAACCCACCGACCGCATCATCGGTCTGGAACTGGGCGCCGATGATTACATGGCCAAACCGTTCGAACCCCGTGAACTGGTCGCTCGCATCCAGACCATCCTGCGTCGGGTGCGCGACGATCGCACCGAGCAACGGGCCAACATTCGCTTCGATAACTGGCGCTTGAACAGCGTCCTTCGCCAGTTGATCGCTGACGATGGCCTCGTCGTGCCGCTGTCCAACGCCGAATTCCGCCTGCTCTGGGTATTCATCGAACGCCCGCGCCGGGTGCTCAGCCGCGAACAGTTGCTCGACGCCGCCCGTGGCCGCTCGATCGAAGCCTTCGACCGCAGCATCGACCTGCTCGTTTCGCGCCTGCGGCAAAAACTTGGCGACGATCCGAAGGCTCCGCAACTGATCAAAACCGTACGCGGTGAGGGTTACCTGTTCGACGCGCGGGACATCGGTTGATGCGGGCGCGCCTCGACACGCTGTTCGGCCGCCTGTTTGGCGTGCTGTTCGTGGCGATCGTCCTCGCGCACCTGCTGGCCTTCGCCTGGTTCCACCACTACGGCCCGCCTCCGCCACCACCTCCGCCGGAGTTTTCGCAAAACGCCGAGGGGCAGCGACCGCCCCCGGATCCGCGTTATCCGCCACGCCCGCCGCGCCCCTGGTTTGGCGGGCCGATCGTGCCGCTGACCTTTCAATTTGTCTCGTTGATGATCGCTGCCTGGTACGGCGCCAAACTGCTCAGCCGACCGATCCAGCGCCTCAGCGACGCCGCCGAGCGCCTCAGCGAAGACCTCGACAGCCCCCCTCTCGACGAGTCCGGCCCGCGAGAAGCAAGGCAAGCCGCGCATACCTTCAACCTGATGCAACAACGCATTCAAGAACAGGTCCAGCAACGTGCGCGCATGCTCGGTGCGGTATCCCATGACCTGCGCACACCGCTGTCGCGGCTGAAACTGCGTCTGGAAAATATCAGCGACGACAAGCTGCAAAGTCAGATGCGTCAGGACCTCAACGACATGATCGGCATGCTCGACGCCACCCTCACCTACCTGCACGAACAACGTACCAGCGAAGCGCTGCAACTGATGGACGTGCAGGCGCTGGTCGAATCGCTGTGCGAAAACGCCCAGGATCAAGGCGCAGACGTGCAAGTCAGCGGCCATTGCGCGCCACTGCCAGTGCAACCGATGGCACTGCGCTCGTGTATCAACAACCTGATGGACAACGCCCTGCGCTATGCCGGCCAGGCACGCATCGAACTGCAGGATCAGCGCGAGCAACTGCTGATCCGTGTGATCGATCATGGGCCAGGGATTGCCGAGGACAAACGTGAGGCGGTGTTTGAGCCGTTCTATCGTCTGGAAGGTTCGCGCAACCGCAATTCCGGTGGCGTGGGATTGGGCATGACCATCGCCCGGGAAGCGGCGCAGCGTCTGGGTGGGCAATTGAATCTGGAAGAAACCCCGGGCGGCGGCCTGACCGCCATCATCCGCCTGCCAAGAATCTAAAGATCTGTGTACCCACCGGTACAAACCCCACATACCCACGACAACTTGCCCCTTGAGGCTGCATAAGCCGGTACGCCCACCGGTTTACCGTCCAAGGAGTGAGCCCGATGATCGGTAGCGTCAGCAACTACACGAGCTATACCAGCACCAGCAGCACCACCACGCAAAACGCGCGCAGCCAGCAACTGCAAAAACAACTGTTCGCCAAGCTCGACAGCAACGGCGACGGCGCGGTGGATCAAGACGAACTCAACAGCGCTTTGTCGCAAAAGTCCGACGATGGTCTGCTGGTCAACCTGAGCAAACAATTCGGCGATCTGGACAGCGACGGCAGCGGCAACCTCAGCGCCGAAGAAATGACCGCCATGGCGCCGCCACCGCCACGAGATCAGGCCCCGAACACCGACCTCGCCGACGCCCTGATCAGCGCCCTCGACACCGATGGCGACGGCGCCATCAGCGGCGACGAACTGAGCAGCGGCCTCACCAGCGCTGGCAGCACCGTCGACAGCAACGAAATCTTCTCGGCCTTGGACAAAAACAAGGACGGCACCGTCAGTCAGGACGAACTCACCGCCGGCCTGACGCCACCGCCGCCTCCACCACAAGTCAACAGCGACGAACTGTTCAGCCAGCTTGATGCCGATGGTGATGGCAGCGTCACCGCCAGCGAATTGAGTAGCGCGTTGCAGGTTAGTGACAGCACCTCGACAACCAGCACTGATACCAGTGCGGCGCTGCTCAAGGTTTTGGATAGCGACAGTAGTGGTGGTGTGAGCAGTGATGAATTGAAGGCCGCGTTACAGGCGGGGCGTGAGCGTCCGTCGGATGAAGAGACGGCCAGTGCGCAGACCACGGCCGAAGCGCTGAACCGCATGATTGCCAATCTGAGTAGGCAGTATTCGCTTACCAGCGCCGCGCCGGTGGGCAAATATCTCAATGTTGCTACGTAAATGAATCTTGTGTAGGAGCTGCCGGAGGCTGCTCCTACATGGGAATTGGTATGCATCTGGGTTTGGGGGGCATATCCGTTGCTGCGGTGATGGCTGATTAGGGTTCCGCCCTTACGGCGGGTCACTTTTTGCAGACGACGAAAAATTTGGGTTTAGGGGGCATATC
>NZ_JBYSZA010000053.1:0-17237 GCF_058786735.1 Pseudomonas sp. FW305-7 | reverse complement strand
TTGATTCAGTTGTTAAAGAGCGGTTGGTTAAGATCTTTCATCTCAACCGAGGCGCGCATTCTACAGCAGCCTCATTTGCTGTCAAGTGATTATTTTCATTTAAATCAATCACTTGCGCTAACCAGTTTCAAAGTCCTCGTCAGCGGGAGGCGAATAATACAGGACTGGAATTCGTGGTCAACCCCCCTCTGAAAATTCTTTTGCCTGACGAGAAAACCCCATCGAATACAGCGCTTCTTGCGCCGACTATATATAGACGGCGCTCAGCGCAACCCTGGCCAACCGTCACAATCCTGTTATCCCCACCTGCTAACGTCCCCCTCCCGACCTCAACCCAAGCGCCCACTACTAAAGGAACCGACCGAGTTGTTCCCATCCCCGTCCCGTCAGAAAATTATCCTCCGCTCCGAAGGTCTGCGCAGCGACGACTTCGGCGCCCTCTTCTCGACTATGTTTGGTAATCGCTATAGAGACACACCGCCACCGCCCTCAAACATCATCATCGGCGGCGTCTATGGACGGCATGAAGGTGTCAGCTTCCGCCGCATGCATTACTACGGCGACTTCTCGGTGTCCTTCCCCAACCCGCAAGACGAAATCACCTTCGTCATCCCGACTTCCGGCAAGGTCGTTTTCCATCACACCACCGAGTCCGTCGGCGCTGCGCACATCGGCCTGGCCATCGACAAAGCCGAAATTCGCTCAATGTACTTTCTCGACAACCATGCCCAGCACGGCATTTCGATCAATCGCAATCAACTCACCGAACGGTTATCGACCTTGTTGGGCAAACCGATTCTGCAAAAGATCGCCTTCGAACCGGTGGTCGATCTGAACACGGCAGCATTTCAGGGCATCAAGGCGTTGATCGATCTGGCGACGGGCAGCGAGTTCGATCTGTTGATCAACACCGGCACACTCATGCCGTCACGTCTGCGGGAAATGCTGGTCGATGCGGTGCTGGAGGCGTGGCCGCACAATTTCACTCAAGCACTACGCCGTCCAGCGCCCCTGATTGCGCCACGGCATGTGAAGTTGGCGGTGGATTTTATTCAGGCACATCCGGAGCAGTTGGTCAGCGGCGTGTATCTGGCGCGGTTGAGCAATGTCAGTCAGCGGGCGCTTCAGGAAGGGTTTCGTCGGTTTGTCGGGACGTCGATTGTGGCGTATCAGCGTCAGGTGAGGTTGCAGCGGGCTTATGAGGCGCTGGTACAACGTCACGCTAACTCGGTGACTGAGGTGGCGTTGCGGTTTGGCTTCAGCAATGTCGGGCGGTTTTGCCAGTACTTCCAGAATGCTTATGGCGTCAGCCCGGCAGACTTGAAATCCCGGTCGGGCCGCTAAGCGTCCGGCCGCCAAACCGGGGCGGCCGGAGTCCATGACAGTTAGAACGAATAACTGGCCTTGAGGCTCCCGGCGAAGCCGTGACTGTCGCCACCACCGCTGCCCCCCACTTCTGCCCCCACGCTGACCGGGCCAAGGCTGGCCATGAGATTGACGCCACCGCTGAACTGATCGCGATTGTCGAATGCAGCGCGTTGTTCGATATCCAGTCCCAACAAGTGACCTTCGCTATCGACCTGATGCTCGCCGAGTACATGTTCGTAACCCACGCGCGCACCCGGCACCAGTTGCCAATTGCCTAAGGCAATCGGGGCGAAGGACACGTCGAGATTGGCCACAGCGCTGCGACGGGTTTGCGTGTTGTCATCGACATCCAGAGAAAGCTCGCTGCCCTTCTCTTTGAAGCCGGCAAGATCGAGATGGCTGACGCGCACCCCGAGACTCGGCTCCAGCGTCATGCCGCTCACCGGCACGCGATAGCCCAATGCCAAAGTCGCCCCCGTCAGATTGCCGTGAGTGCTGCCCTTGGCTGAACCGAGACCACCGCCGAGGTCACGTTTGCTGTCGTAGTCGGTGTAACCGGCACTGGCGTTGGCATCTATATAGAAGCCGCGCTCCAGACTGGCGAAGCCATAACGGGCGCCAATGTTGAAGAAGGTGAAATCAGTATCCGCTTCGCCACCCGCCCCTCCCACCGAGCCCTTGCTATAACCGAAGCCACCACGGGCGCTGAGTTGTTCGCTGAAACGCTGGGTGATGCCGACCATCAGGCCCTGGCTGTGTTCGTTGCTGCTGTCAGCGTGCGCGGAACCGTCGGTGCCCAAATAGCCGGCGAGCGCGGTCGTCCACAAACGATATTGGCCGACTCGCAGATCGGTGCCGCTGGCGAACGGGGCGGCAGCCTGTTCGATCAGCGCGTTCTGGCGCAGCAGGTAGCTGGCCGCATCGGCGTGAACCTGGCCACCGACCGTGGACTCGACACCGCCCAGAGTGCCGGCGTCGATGGCCGACTGCAGATAATAGTTGTAGGCACTGTAGGTGCCGGACAGATTGGTGTTCTGCAACTGGCGCAACAACTCGGCACCTGCGGCCGCATTGCCGACCAGTCCCGCCTGCCCCGGCAGACTGTTGTACTCGACCAGTTTGCCGCGCAGCACATAGATCGTTTCCTGCGACAGCCCCAGACCTTGCTTGAGGTAGTTGTCCATGCTGCCGTATTGCGCGCTGACTTCATCGAGACCGGCCTGCAAGTAGCTGGCCTCCACACCGAGCAGCGGCGCGTAAATGGCGGCCATGCTTGGCGGCATGGCTTTGAGGGTCGCGGCGACGCGGGCGGCAGTGTAATCGTTGGTCGCCAAGTAGTTGGCCATGATCGACGCGCTATCGAGCCCGGCGATGCTCTGCAATACCGCCGCCGTCCAGCCCGTGCGGTCCTTGCCGGCAGTGCAGTGGAACAGTTGAGCAGCGTCAACACTAGCCAGCTCATTGAACAGTTTGGCGAACTGACCGCGCATCCCCGCGTCGCTGACGAACGCGCGGTTGGTCTGTTCCATCATGGCGATCGCGTCGGCGGCGCTGTTGAATGAGATGTTGGTAATGTTCGAGCCGGAGGTGGTGCTGCCGATGATGTCGATGTTTTCGTAGGTCGCGCCGCTGAGCATCGTGTCCGGTGTAGCGGCGATTTCGCTGGGGGTGCGCAGGTCGTAAACGGCTTTGATGCCAAGGCTGTTGAGCGTCGCCAGATCCGCCGTCGACGGCGTCAGCGCATTCGAACGGTAGAACACGCCACTGCGCATCGTGCCGTCATGGGCCGTGGAATAGGCCGTGGTGAGGCCGGCGATATCACGGAAGTTGTCGATGCTTGTCAGGCGCGGCGTATCGAGAGCAACAGGCTCGGCGGCATGGGCAGCGGCGATGGACAGACTCAGAACGGACAGCGAACACAGAAGACGTTGGAACACAGTGCAGCCTCATGGAATAAGCATTGGGCTGGCTACTATCTGCAATGAAGTGATACCGAATATGACAGATTGACTCTGGATCGAAATGGCTGCGCGATTGGTCCATGGCACGCGTGTTTCGGCCATATCGATAACTTTTTATAGATTTCCCACATGGGGGACTTGGGTGACGGGGAACAGCTGTTTGACTGGATTTCCAGAACCGGCACAATTGCCGACCTTTTGCGACAGGATGTCACCATGCACCGGATTGAAAATGCGCAGGCTGCCACACGCGGCACATCGGCGTGTCTGAACGGCAGGTCCGTGAAAGGTCCGCGAACATGACCAAACCTTCCCGACAAATCCTTGCGGCGCTTTTCTTCTGCGTTGGTTCATGGGTCGCGTTGTGGGCCGCTTCCCAATGGTGGGAAAAAGCCCTGGCAACGCCTTCGGGCGCAGCGCGCATCAGTCCCAACGGTTGCTACCGGGTTCAGGATTTCAAACCCTTCTGGGTACTGCCCCGCATTTTTCACCCCCGCCCCCATCCGGACGAAACGGTGCCGCTTGCCTGGTTTCCCCGGTGGGAGATACCGGCGTTTTTTCGTCTGTACGATCAGCGCAACGGGCAACTGCTGGGTGAAAGTGAAATTTACGATCTGGTGGCTGATGGCGGGCCTTTGAGCTGGGGTTTCAGAGAGTTGCCCCGGGTCTCCGCCGCCATGATCGACATCGGCCCAAATGCACCCGACTGCATAGGGGATGAGCCGGAGTCCACTGTCTTACCCTGACTTTGCTTGCGAAGGTGGCGTTTCAGCGTGAATTAGTCCTGACTGATACGGCCCCTTCGCGAGCAAACCCACTCCCTCAGGGACAGGTGTTAGCCTTCGACCCGAATCTGCGTGATGCCTCGATTCTCGGCTTGCGCAAGGATCTCTGGCGGCGTGGAATCTGCCGTGGGCATGAGCAGACTGTTTTCCGCATCGCCATAATGCAATTCCAGAAGATGCATCGCGGCCTCGTGATCGGCGAGTCGTGGCTGTTTGAGTTCGAGTGAATGTTCACGAGGCTCGCCGTTGAACTGGTATTTCAGAAGATAGGTGTGCATGGTTTCATCCGCGTTGGAAAGAAGAGGTACTGACTATCCTGACTGACCAGTCAGCTCTTGGTTCAACCTCATCACGAACAGCAGATGCTTCAATAAATGTCATTGTTCAATGCAAACTTTTCGCGCCACGGGGCGTCCTTTGTTTACACCCCCGTTAAGCTGACCACAGCTAAGGACTGGCAATGACCTTTTTCATTTTCCTTCTGGCCTGCGCGGCGGCCGCGAGCACGGGCATCATTTTCAAACCGGGCCAGTGGTACGAATCGCTGGCCAAACCCGGCTTTACCCCACCGAACTGGGCGTTTCCGGTGGCCTGGACGGTGATCTATCTGTTGCTGGCCTGGGCCGGCTATCGCTTAAGCCTGATCCCCGGGAGCCAGACGGTGCTGGCTTTATGGGCCGCGCAGATTGCGCTGAATACCTTGTGGACGCCGGTATTCTTTGGCGCGCATCACATTGTTGCCGGGATGGTGATCCTGACGCTGCTCTGGCTGGTGGTCGCGGCAATGGTGGTGATGGCTGTGCAGCTTGATTTGATCACTGGCTTGATTTTGCTCCCGTATCTGGCGTGGCTGTGTGTTGCCGCTGCCTTGAATTTTTCCATTCTGGTCAAGAATCGCTGATGCCCCACTCCCCCGGTAAAGCACCATGGCCCGAAGGCGAGCGCGAGTTGGCGCAAGTGCGCGATTTCAACAAGAAACTCGCCTGGTTGCCGCGCTTTAAAATCCGCAATCGCGTCGTGCCACGCCTGATTCAGGCGTTGCTGCGTGTCAGTCAGATTGGCGGCGAAGGCAAGTTGCGCAAGCATGGCCTCCTGGCTGAGCGAAAGAGGATTGATCATCTTGGCGCGGCCGTGCGGATCATTCGGCCCAAGGGTCGAGCCAAAGGCGTGGTGCTGGATTTCCACGGCGGCGGCTGGGTGATCGGCAATGCGCAGATGAATGACAACTTCAACATCGCCATCGTCAATACGTGCAACGTGGCGGTCGTCTCGGTGGACTACCGTCTGGCGGTATCGACGCCTATCGAAGGGGTGATGGATGACTGCGTGGCAGCCGCCCGCTGGCTGCTCAGCCAGAACGAATTTGCCGGTCTGCCGGTGATCGTCGTCGGTGAATCGGCCGGCGCTCATCTGGCGGCGGCGACGCTATTGGCGCTGAAAAACTCGCCCGGGTTGCTGCAACGGGTGAACGGCGCACTGCTCTATTACGGCGTCTACGACATGACCGGAACGCCGAGCGTGCGCGAAGCACCGCCAGAAACCCTGCTGCTAGACGGACCTGGCATGGTTGAAGCGCTGCGCAAGCTCACGCCGGAGCTGAATGACGAGCAGCGCCGCCAACCGCCGCTGTCCCCGCTGTACGGCGATTTCAGCGGCTTTCCGCCGGCCCTGATGTTTGCCGGTGAGCTGGATCCGTTGCGTGACGACACCCTCGATATCGCCGAGCGCTGGATGAATTCAGCACCCGTCGAGGTGTATCTGTTGCCCTCCTCCCCACACGGCTTCATCCACTTTCCGACAATCATTGCTGAAAGCGTGCTGGCTTACAGCCGTGAGTGGATTTCGGCGCGGGTCGAAGCGCCAGCTTCGATCACTCGTTCAAATGCTTGATCAGATTCGCCGCGCCTGCGCATGACTGTTTCAACCACAGATGAAGGCAATGGCTTTACTCGCCTGCGCCGTCAGTTCATCCCGGGTTTTGCCAGCCCGCGCGCGGATCGAAATGCTGTGTAGCAGCGATGACACAAGCACCGCCAATGCTGCGGCGTCGACATCAGCTTGCAACTCACCGCAATCAACGGCCATGCGCAGACGCGCTTCGAGGTCGGCGTCGAGTTGGCTTAGTCGCCCGGAAAGCACCTCGCGAATTTCCGGGTCCTCTACGGCTTCGGTGGTCGCCGTGCCGATGCCAAAGCAGCCCCGAGGCTGTCCGTCGCCGGAGAAATAGATCGCCAGTTGCCCTTCATAAAAACTGTTCAGCGCCTGCTTCAACGTCAGGCTGCTGTCGGACAGCGCCGCCTGCATGGCGGCGTGCGCGGTTTGCCAATATTGATCGAGTGCCTTGATGTAGAGCGCGTGTTTGTCGCCAAACGCGGCGTACAGGCTCGGCCGATTCATCCCCGCCGCTGTGGCAATACTGTCGAGTGATGCGCCGGAATACCCGGTATTCCAGAACACCCCGAGTGCTTGTTGAAGCGCTGTTTGCGGGTCATAGGCGCGAGGACGGCCACGACCCTTTCCTTCTGTCGGTTTATTTTGTGCCATGTCGTACAAATTCCTTGCATGGATTTAGCGTCGCTCATATTCTTACATCATCGCACAAAATTAAGGAACCAGAAATTCCTTGATCGGCAGGTTTGTTGTAACGCAGCTCGAATCGGCTGGGACCACGACGAAACAGCGGTACGGAGCGATCCTCCCCCACCGCGCACGGATTTGATTTCTCGCAGCAATTAATCACGTCGCGGCCGCAGGCATTTGCCCGGGTTGGCCCGATTTCCCGAATCAGGGTTCAGCACATTGGGAACAACAGATCATGACCAAACCCTTTGATCTCACCGCAGAACAGGCCAGCGCACAGCCCATCACTGCGAAAAAACCACTCAAGCAAACGTTGCGCCCGCTGCTGATGGCTGGTGTACCCGCTCTGTTCGCCGTGATCAGTTACAGCCAATACGTGGCAAACGAGCCATTCGTAGCCACCGATAACGCCTACGCCCGCGTCGCCAAAGCTTCGGTCAATGCGCGAGTTTCCGGGCAGGTGATCGAGATCGCCGTCAACGACAACCAGCGCGTGCACAAAGGGCAGTTGCTGTTTCGCCTTGATCCCCAGCCACTGCAGATCGCCGTTGACCGCGCCGAAGCGCAACTGGGCAACGCGCGCCTGCGCATCGACGGCCTCAAGGCCAGCTATCGCCAGCAACAGGCCGAGTTGCAATCGGCCAAGGCGTCGGCGGATTACGATCAGAAAGAGTTCGCCCGCAAAAAAGCCCTGATCGCCACCGAGTTCGTCTCCCGCGCAAATTACGAGCGCGCCGAAACCGATGTGAAAATCTCACGCCAACGCATCGCCGCCATCGAACAACAGATCGCCAGCACCGTCGTCGCCCTCAACGGCGATCCGGATATCGCTATCGACCGCCACCCGACCGTGCGCGAAGCCAAGGCCCAACTCGACCAGGCGCAGCTTTATCTTTCTTACGCCACAGTCACCGCGCCTGCCGACGGCATCGTCGCCAAGGTTGACGATCTGCAGGTTGGCAACTATCTCAACAACGGCGGCGCGGCGTTCGCGTTGATTTCCGCTCACGAGATCTGGGTCGAGGCCAACTTCCGCGAAACCCAACTCACGCACATGCGTCCTGGCCAGACAGCGACGATCACCCTCGATACCTACCCGGACCGCCCGTTCAAAGCTCACGTAACCAGCATCAGCCCTGGCGCCGGTGCCGACTTCGCCCTGCTGCCGCCAGAGAACGCGACGGGTAATTGGGTGAAGGTCGTGCAGCGGGTCCCGGTGCGTCTCGAACTTGACGATGCCGACCCGGCCCTGCCGCTGTTTTCCGGCACAAGCGCGACAGTCGAAGTCGATACCGGGCACCGCACGCCTTGGTGGTATCCGCTCAAGTCGTTGTTGTCCGCAGGTCACTCGTGATGAAAGCCCAAACGACAACCGCCGAGATGCGTTCGCTGAGATTTTTCGCGCTGCTGGCGACCTACCTGCAATCGGTCAATCTGCCATTGCCGAATGCGGCCTTGCGCTCGATTCAAGGCAGCCTGTCGATGACCGACGACCAGGCCGGGTGGATTTTCACGGCCTACCTGGCGGCCAGCGCAATCACGTTGCCGGTGGCGCAGTGGCTCGCGGCACGCTTCGGTTTGAAGCGGGTTTATCAACTGGCGCTGGTGGCGTTCGCGCTCGGCCTGTGGCTCGGCACACTGGCTGACACGTCGCTGGAATTCATCAGCGCGCGCATTGTGCAAGGTCTAGCCAGTGGCGTGATTGCGCCGCTGTCGATGGCCATTGCCCTGGAAACCCTGCCCGCTGAACGGCGACCGGCGTTCGCGCCGAAATGGACGGCACTGGTACTGTTCGGCATCGTCAGCGGACCCAGCATCGGTGGCTGGATCTGCGAACACTTCGATTGGCGCCCTATGTTCTACGCCAGCCTGCCGCTGACCGCCTACATCTTCCTCGTGGCGACGTTACTGCTCGCAGAGAAAAAAGCCGAACAGCGTCCACCGTTCGATTTCTTCGGCCTCGGCACTTTCACCCTCGGCATGATCGCTCTGCAAATGCTCCTTGATCGTGGTGAGCGTCTGGACTGGTTCGACTCGGCGGAAATCTGGATCGAAGCCGTGGCGTGCGCGCTCGGGCTGTACCTGTTCATCCTGCATCGGTGGACCGCCAAGGTGCATTTCCTCAGCAAGGGTTTGCTGGCCGACCGCAATTTCGTGCTGTCGACGGTGATGTTCTTCGCCCTCGGTTTCGTGCTGTTGTCGACCATGGCGCTGACCTCGCCGATGCTCGACGAAATCCTCGGCTACCCAGCGGACACCACCGGTTTCCTGACCATCCCGCGCGGCATCGGACTGGTCGGCGCGTTCCTGTTGATGGGCCGGGCACCGGCGTGGATCGACAACCGCGCCTTCATCGCCGCCGGCATCGCGCTGGTGGTGTACGCCAATTGGCTGATGCTCGGCTACTCGCCGTTGATGGACTGGACGCCCGTGACAGTGACCGGACTCATTCAGGGGGTCGGCCTCGGGATCTTGATGCCGGCGCTGAGCAAAGCGGCGTTCAGCACCCTCGAAGCAAAACTGCGCCCGGAAGCCACCGGCATCTTCAACCTGATGCGCGTTTACGGCAGCACCCTCGGCGTAGCCGTAGTGCAGATCTGCTTCTTCAACAACACCCAGGCGATGCACGCGGCGCTGGTCAGCCAACTGACCCCTTACCGAGTGACGCTGCCGACCTCGCTGCCAGCGCTTGAAAGCCTGAACCACCTGGTGACCCATCAAGCGGCGTTCATCGCGGTGATGGGCCAATTCAAGATCCTGATGATGGCGATGCTCGTGGTGAGCCCGCTGGTGTTGTTTCTGCGCAAACCTGTGGAGTCTGGAAAATGAAAACGCCTCTGTGCTTCACCCAATGTGCAATCCCGAACATGTTCAGTGCGCTGGCGATGCTGGTCATGCTCAGCGCCTGCAGCGTCGGCCCCGACTTTCAGCGCCCTGCCGCGAGTTCGTCGCAGCATTACGATCGACAGGCCGAACGACAATTGGCCGATCAGCGCTTCGCGATGGGTCAACGCATTCATGGTGACTGGTGGACAGCCTTGCGCTCACCGAAACTTGATCAGGTGATGCGCCGCGCCATCGACGGCAACCTCGAACTGGTGGCGGCCGACGCGACGATTCGCCAAGCCGCGGCATCCGTTTCAGCGGCAGAAGGTGCGCTGTATCCGCAAGTGGATTTCGGCGCGACCGCCGGACGCCAGCGCAGCCACAACCAAGCTGAGCCGAGCATCGCGAACGTTTACGCCATCGGGCCACGGGTTGCGTTCGATCTGGATGCGTTCGGTGGCAACAGACGTGTGGTTGAAGGCCAACAAGCGCTGACCGATTTGCAGAAACATCGTTACGAAGCGGCGTACCTCACGCTGACCGGTGACGTGGCGCGCCAGGCATTGCTGCTCGCCTCGGCCAACGCACAGATCGAAGCCGTGCAGACGCTGGTGCGCAATGATGCGAAAAACCTCGATCTGGTCCAGCGCGCACAGCAGAGCGGCACCACCACGCGCATCGACGTCTCGCTGGCCGAAACGCGCCTTGCCCAGGATCGCACCCTGCTGCCGCCCCTCGCCCAGCAACGCGATGCGGCGCGGCATGCGCTGTCGATCCTCGCCGGCAAGGGCCCGGCGGATTGGGTCGCGCCCGACTTCAACCTGGATGATTTCGCCTTGCCGTCGAGCATTCCGGTGAGTCTGCCCTCGGAAATGGCCCGTAGCCGCCCGGACATCCTGCAAGCGCAATCCGAGCTGCACATGGCCAGCGCGGCGGTGGGTGTGGCGACCGCCAATCTCTACCCGCGTATCGAACTTTCCGCCTCGCTTGCACAAGCCGCCTCCGGCAACGGCGGCGCGGCACTGTGGGGATTCGCCGCCGGGCTGAGCGCGCCAATCTTCAATGGCGGCACGCTCAAAGCCGAACGTCAGGCGGCAGTTGAAGGCTATAACGCGGCGTTGGCGCTCTATCAGCAAACCGTCATCGCGTCGTTCGGCCAGATCGCTGACAGCCTGCAAGCGATCAATCACGGCACCGAGCAAAACCTTGCACAGGACGACGCCTTGCGCGCCGCCGACAGCAGTTTGCGTTTGAACCAACAGGCTTACGCCCAAGGCGAAAACAGTGTTCTGCAAGTGCTCGAAGCTGAACGCGCCTACGAGCAGGCGCTGCTCGGACAGATCCGCGTGAAGACCACGCGCTATCTCGACACGGTGCAATTGTTCGTCGCGCTCGGCGGCAATGCCGTCGGTGTCCTGGAGCAAAAGCTCGCCGCGCGTGAACACCCCGATCAACAACCGTTGTAATGATCGACCCTGGAGAAAATCATGACCTACGAAGCCTTCCACGATGAACTTCGCGACACCCGCTGGCCGCTGAACAACGGCGCAGGCTCGATGCCCGCCGTAGGGTTCGGCACGCTGTTCCGTGATTTGAGCACCACCACCGACGCGGTCAAATGCGCGCTGGAAGTCGGCTTTCGCCACTTCGACTGTGCCGAACGCTATCGCAACGAAGAGCAGATCGGCGTGGCGTTCCAGCAGGTTTTCGCAGCCGGCAACATTCGCCGCGAAGACGTGTTCGTCACCACCAAACTGTGGAACACCAACCATCGCCCCGAGCGGGTCAAACCGGCGTTCGAAGCGAGCTGCCAGCGGTTGCAGACCGATTACATCGATTGCTACCTGATCCACACGCCATTCGCGTTCAAAGCGGGCGACGACCAGGACCCACGCGACCCGTTCGGCCACGTCATCTACGATGGCGAGACCAAGCTGATCGACACTTGGCGCGCCCTTGAAAGTCTGGTGGATGAAGGCCGTTGCCGGTCCATTGGCCTCTCGGACATCACCCTTGATGCGCTGAAGGCGATCGTTGCCGAGGCGCGGATCAAACCCGCCGTGGTGCAAATCGAATCGCACCCGTACTTGCCGGAATGGGAAATGCTCGATTTCTGCAAACAGCACGGCATCATCGTTCTGGCGTTCGCGCCGTTGGGGCATGGCATGCAGCCGAACGTGCTGGAAGATGCCGTGCTCAGCGGGATCGCCCGGCATGTGCAGAAAACCCCGGCGCAAGTGGCATTGGCCTGGGCAGTGCAACGTGGCACGGCGTTTCTGACGACGTCTGCAACGCCTGCGCATATTCAGGAAAACTTCGAGATTGCCACGCTGCCGCAGCGGGCAATGCACGAGATCAAGCAAGAGATTACGACGCGGATCCGCTTCAACTCGGTCGTGGAGACTGGCGTACCGGGTTTCATTGCGCGGCAAAAATGAACTGCAACCCATAAGCGGCCTCTTGCGAGGCCGTCTTTTATACTCTCCCCTCTTATTGATCGAGACGAAAACGATGGACGTGTTCCAAAGCATGCGTTTTTTCATCGCCGTCGCACAAAGTGGCAGCTTTACTGCGGCCGCCGAACTGCTCGACACCACCACGACCAACGTCTCCAAAAGCGTTTCCGCCCTCGAAGCCCGCCTCCATACCCGCCTGATCAACCGCACCACACGCCGCCTCGCCCTCACCGAAGCCGGCGTGCGCTACCTGCAACGCTGCGAAAAAATCCTCGACGATGTGCGCGACGCCGACGATGAAGCCGGCACCGCTCAGTCGCTGCCCGCCGGCCGTTTGAAAATCCACGCCATGTCAGCCATCGGCAACCACTACGTCATCGACGCCATCGCTCGCTACCGCGAAATCCATCCCGGCGTAATGTTCGACCTGACCCTGACCAATCGCCTGCCGGATCTGCTCGAAGAAGGCTATGACATGTCCATCGTGCTGGCCCGCGACTTGCCCGATTCCGGCTTCGTCGCGCAGCGTCTCGGCATCACCTACAGCATTCTTTGCGCGGCGCCGGGCTATCTGGCAAAACACGGAACGCCCGACTCGCCCCACAGCCTTGGCCAGCATGAGTGCCTGCGCATCGTCAACACGGTGATGCCGGTGGAGAACTGGACGTTCGTAGGCCCGCAAGGCATGGAAACCATCACCATTCCGGTGTCGCCGTTGCACATCAACACCGCCGACGGCATGAGCATCGCGATCAGGAAAGGCATGGGTATCGGCATTCAGCCGATCGCATCGGCCGTGGATGGCCTGAGAGCAGGAGCGTTGGTGAGGGTATTGCCGGAGTATCGGCTGGAGGAGTTGAACCTGTTCGCGATCTATCCGTCGCGCAAGTTCGTCGATGCGAAAATCAAAACCTGGGTGGAGTTTCTCAAAGCGTCGATACCTGCGTTGCTGGCATCGGATGAAGACATCGTTGGCGCAAAAAACCGCGTGTGACGGGCATGGAGTGTCGACCCTCCATCGCCTGCACCGGACTCAACTGGAACAGCCGGTACCCATCACTTGATATTGCAGAACATGGCGCTCGCCATGGGAATCTTCATATGTCATCTGCACCGGCACGGGGGCACATTCATTTGCCGGCTCAGTGATCGAGATCACGTGTTCGATATCAAGGTTGGTCGAGTAGCCGTAAGTCTGCACCGGGGTGTCTTGCGCTGGAGCGTTCTCTGCAAACGCATGCGCGCCGAAACTGCCCAGTACTAAAACCATCGCCATTTTCGTCATGTTCATGAGGTTCACCGTCTCGTTGAGTGGCCGCTTCGGCTTGATTGCCGGCGGCTTGAGGACGATGGTATGGGCTGATGGCCAAGCTAAAAATCGGTCGCGGGGACAAACACTGTTGCCGGAAAAGGCATGAATATGGCGTGCCTGCCTGGCCCGATGAAACACGCCCTCCAGCACAGTGCATCAGCTAGCGCGGGGTGGACCAACCATCAGAAGCGCTCATCAAATATCGCCGGCAAGGTCAGGTCCTTGACGAAGCTTGCCGAGGACAGACTCAAGATCATCCGCACCACCTGCACGACGTCGTGTACGGGAATGGCGTTGCCCTCGCCGCGCTGTTCGGCAAGCACTCTGGGCGTGCTGAGGGGATCGTCGGTATTCAGGTAGCCGAGGTTCAGACAGGTCACGCCCAGGCGTTGCTGCCTGTAGCCTTCGCGTAATGCATCGGCAATGCCCCGTAGTGCGAACTTGGAAGCGCCGAAAGTGACCTCGGGTCGTCCACTTTGCGCCAAGCCAGAGGTCGAGCCGGTCAGAATGATTCTTGGGTTTGCGCTTTTCAGCAGCACCGGCAGCAAGCGTTTTATCAACACAATGGTCGACGTAATGTTGCAGTTGACGATCGCCTGCACCTGATCGTCGTGATCAGCCAGGAAGTCGTACGCGGGGTCGAAAGCCAACTCCTCCCAGATGCCCAGGTTGTAGATCAGCGTATCCAGCCCGCCTTCGGCAACCGCTTGCGCAATCACCGACACAGCTTTCATGGGTTCAGCCAGATCGGCCTCTACCCACCGCACCTCGATCCCTGGCCTGGAGGGCAGCGTTTCGGGACGGCTACGCGAAACCCCAATCAACGTATCGCCCTGCTCACCCAGTCCATCGATAAAGGCTTTGCCCAACCCTTTGCTTGCGCCAACCACCATGGTTTTCACTGACCGTCTCCTTGACCTTCATGCTTATGTGGACGGGCATGCAAACAGGCGATTTACAGATTGGCAATCAACAGGTTGTTTCCAGATGTTCGAGGCAAAAAAAAGCCCGGCTGATAAGGCCGGGCTCTTGTCGAGTACTGCGGTCAAACCCTGCATTCACGCGGCACGGCGTTCGAGCAAACGGTCTGCACCACCTTCGGCAACCAGATTACCTTTGAGGCGATCCGAACCATCGGCAGCGACGGCATCACTGAACAGTGGATCGGTTTGAGTTGCGGCGGCGACAGCGTCGCTGAACAGTGGGTCGGTCTGGGTGGCTGCAGCGACCGCGTCGCTGAACAGCGGATCAGTCTGGGTGGCTGCGGCAACCGCGTCGCTGAACAGTGGATCAGTCTGGGTGGCTGCGGCAACCGCGTTCAGGGCGAAGAGTGAGAAGGCAATGCCGAGGAGGGTTTGGCGTTTCATGTTGATGTGCTCCGATGCGCAGTGGTTGGGAATGGAGCCGATCTTACGCCGAGGTGCTGATATGAGAACCTGATTGCGTTAATGGTTGTTATTGATGCAGTCAATGATCCTGGCAAACCCAACGCAACTAGATTTCCAAGGGTAATTCAAGGCTTGAAAAAGGCGCACCAGGCTCCTTCCTCACGGCCCTGTCCTATCTGTTCGCCGCTGAGACTGGCTTGATGTGCGGTGTACGAGGGATTAAGGTCTGGCAGCGCCATCAGGTGCGTTGCAGATCATTTCTCGCAAAATTGAGATAAGGACTTCTCGCCGTGAACCAGCCTCAGACAACGCTGTTGAAATTAGCTCGTGATAAACAACTTCCCCATCCGGCCATGCTGGCCGAATTCAAGCTATCCAGTTGGCTTCAAGCTTATGAGTGGACAAGGGGTCCAGGAAACGAGGAACGCGGTTTCCTCAATGGTGTGGCCTGGCTAAATGACCATTTCCAGCGCGTGCAAAATACGCGCAAGCAGTTCACCTTCTGCCGCGACAATCCACTGAGTGCGAACGAGCTGATTCAGGCGCACCTGGGTGCCGCCAATCATGCGTTCTACCGGATTTCCGTGGAGCAGATGGAACTTATGGCCGAGCGGCCCGACGCGTCGCTGGAACAGCACCTCGCCCTTAAGTCCACCTTGACCTACGGCAACGTCGAGGTCGATCCCAACACCTTGAACATGCATCGTCTGGACAGCCTGTGCGGAGCGTTCTGGGAGCTGCTCAAGCACCGGGAGGACCTCGACCGGCTCTTTCCTGAAGCTCGCCCGCACCAACTGGACAAGTTCACTCTTCTTGAGAATGAAACCTCGATGGTGCAGTTGTTTCACAACTTCTCGCGCATCTGGCAGGACTTGCTCTACGGGGAATCGCGGTTTTTCCCGCACCCCCAGGGCGTGGTTCTCGCTTCCACAACACCGGACCCGCATCTGATCAAAGCTATTTCCGAGTACCGCCGGGATCACCACAATGCCACCAATGCCATGCAGATCGTCCGCGACATGAGAAGTCGGCGCCTGATCACTGAAGTACGGTTGGATCAAGGTCAATACCTGCATTACCAGAGCTCCGACAGCAGCTTGTCCAGCACCCATTGGCGAGGCCTGTCAGAAGAGGCGCAGACGTCGGCTGCCTACCATCGAGCCGCGCCGTATTACATGATCGATCAGCACTTGCATCCCATCCTGGACCCGGCATCCAGCAACGCCAGGGACCAGACAATGCGCAATGTCTTGAAAGTCTGGTTTCACCTGACCGTTCTTGCCGCTCAGATAAGAGAAGCGGACCTCTCAAAACCTTCGCCGAGGCAGTGGGACGAGGTGCTCGCCTTTGCTCCGAGGTTCCGGATGGACGAGTTGATCGCACACCTGGCGCACTGCACGAATATGCTGGTCGAAGACGTGAGGATCGTTATCGACATGCTCTCCTATAACGCCAGCAGCCTTCAGCACGACCTCTGGAGCCAGCCCCTGCTGGTGCTCGATGAACAGGTAAGTTTTCCGGTAAGTGCCCTGCTCACCGCCAGCATCGGACGCAACTTCGACACTTGGCTGAAGCGCGTCGATCCTAAAGCCAAGCGCCGTGGCAAGTTGTTCGAGCAAGACATCCTCAATGTCCTGCAAGAGTGTCGATCGAATAACCCCATTCTGGCCGAGCACCTCTGTTGGACAGCGGCGCTAAAGTTCAGATACGCGCCGAAAAAATTCGAAGAAATCGACATGACGTTCGCTTTTGGCAACCTGATCGTCATTGCCGAACTCAGAAGCCGGCGCACGCCTGTCACTGCGCTGGACTATCACAACGAAATATTCGACAACAATGGAATAGAAACCAAAACGGCTCAGGCCAGCCGAAAAGCAGAGCGGGTTCGCGAGAATCTGCAAGCGTTTTGCGCAGCGTACTACCCCGCACTCGCCGGACGCGAAGATCTTAAGGTAATGCCCTTGGTGATCATCAACGGCCAGTTTCACGCAGGTTACCCACGCAATGGCATACCTGTGCTTGACCCCCACCTGCTCAAGCACTTCCTGAAAGATGCGCAAGGGCGATTTCACGGCAGCGTCGAGGAAAACGAAGGGCACATGTACAGCATCCCGCTGTATGACTGCCTGGACGAAGCTGTCCGCGTTTTCCCCGAATACGCAGGCTGCCCGACACTGATCAACCTTTACAACACTCTGATCACGCAGGTCTCGGCAAAGTACGAGGTCCCCGGCAAAGACTTTCCACCCGTATTCACCACCGCCTACGACATGTCTGGCGTCACACCTGAGCGTTACATGGAGGTCTTGGAACAAATCGCCAAAGGCAATCTCCGGAAAAATTTCTGACCTCGGTTTATTCAATGCTTTCGGAGTGCCAGAAACAACACGAATGACCTTTCCAACGCCATAGGCACTCCCTCAGGAGTCATCGACCAAAACCGGTGGCCCCTGAGCAAACTCACATCAGCCGACCCGCATCGACAACTCAATGTCATCTGCAAACGAGACCGATAGGGAAGCAGACGCCAACCGCCCCCACGGTTATGATCCCGTCACCCC
>NZ_JBYSZA010000052.1:0-18710 GCF_058786735.1 Pseudomonas sp. FW305-7 | reverse complement strand
GGCGGGCAGAAGAGCCGGGCAAGGTGATCATCCAGACCCACCTCGCCGACCATCCTTTATTGGTGCAACTGACCGAGCAGGGTTATTTCGCCTTTGCCGAGCAGGCCCTGAGCGAGCGTCGCGCCGCCGGGCTGCCGCCGTTCGCGCATCTGGCGTTGCTGCGCGCTGAAGCGCACAAGCCGGGGCAGGCTGAAGGTTTTCTTGACGAGGCGTGCAGCGAGGCCGAGCGTTTGCTGGTCGAGCAGGGGCTGAGCGGGATTGAATTGCTCGGGCCGGTGCCGGCGCCGATGGAACGACGCGCCGGGCGTTATCGTGCGCAGCTTTTGTTGCAGGCGACTGCACGGGCACCGCTGCATCGATTGCTCGCCAACTGGTTGCTGGTGCTTGAGCAGATGCCGAGTGGGCGGGCGGTGCGCTGGTCTTTAGATGTCGATCCGGTCGATTTGTATTGACCTGAAGATCGCCTTCGCGAGCAGGCTCGCTCCTACAAGGGATTGATGCCAGACACATAATGTATAAACGCCGCAGATCCAATGTGTGAGCGAGCTTGCTCGCGAAAGCGGTCTATTTGTCACCACACATCCACATCCTGCCTGCTAAGGTTGGCAAGCCCGTCTTCGCAACGGATAATGCCCAGTTTTTCCACCCGCGCATCGATGCGCCGCCGCGCTTGCGGTCGAAAGAGAAGACCATGAAAGACACCATTCGCCAGCTGATCCAACAAGCCCTCACCCAACTCGTCAACGAAGGTGTGTTGCCTGAAGGCCTGACGCCGGCGATCCAGGTGGAGAACGCCCGCGACAAGACCCACGGCGACTTCGCCAGCAACATCGCGATGATGCTGGCCAAGCCTGCTGGCATGAAACCGCGCGATCTGGCGGAAAAAATCATCGCCGCACTGCCGGCTGACGAAAACGTCACCAAGGCCGAAATCGCCGGCCCGGGCTTCATCAATTTCTTCCAGAACACTCAGGCTCTGGCTTCGCGCCTCGACGCCGCGCTGGCCGACGCCCATGTTGGCGTACGCAAGGCTGGTCCTGCGCAGCGCACCGTGGTCGACCTGTCGGCGCCGAACCTGGCCAAGGAAATGCACGTTGGCCACCTGCGCTCGACCATCATTGGTGACGGCGTGGCCCGCGTTCTCGAATTCCTCGGCGACGAAGTGATCCGTCAGAACCACGTCGGCGACTGGGGCACCCAGTTCGGCATGCTGATGGCCTATCTGCAGGAAAACCCGATCACCAGCGACGAGCTGTCCGATCTGGAAAACTTCTACCGCGCCGCCAAGCAGCGTTTCGACGAGTCCGAAGAATTCGCCGACCGCGCCCGTGGCCTGGTGGTCAAGTTGCAGGCCGGCGATGCCGAGTGCCTGGCGCTGTGGACCAAGTTCAAGGACATCTCGCTGTCGCACTGCCAGAAAATCTACGAACTGCTCAACGTCAAACTGACCATGGCCGACGTGATGGGCGAAAGCGCCTACAACGACGACCTGATCAACGTGGTCAACGACCTGAAAGCCGCCGGTATGCTGGTCGAAAGCAACGGTGCCCAGTGCGTGTTCCTCGACGAATTCAAGAACGCCGACGGCGACCCGCTGCCGGTGATCATCGTCAAGGCTGACGGCGGCTACCTCTACGCCACAACCGACCTGGCGGCCGTGCGCTACCGCAGCGGCAAGCTGAAAGCCGATCGCGCGCTGTACTTCGTCGACCAGCGTCAGGCCCTGCACTTCCAGCAAGTGTTCGCCGTGGCGCGCAAGGCCGGTTTCGTGACCCATCCGATGGAAATGGAACACATGGGCTTCGGCACCATGAACGGCGCCGATGGCCGTCCGTTCAAGACCCGTGATGGCGGCACCGTGAAGCTGATCGACCTGCTGACCGAAGCGCAGGAACGTGCCTACAACCTGGTGAAAGAGAAGAACCCGGAGCTTGCCGAAGACGAACTGCGCAACATCGCCAAGGTCGTCGGCATCGGCGCGGTGAAATACGCCGACCTGTCCAAGCACCGCACCAGCGACTACAGCTTCAACTTCGACCTGATGCTGAACTTCGAAGGCAACACCGCGCCGTACCTGCTGTACGCCTACACCCGCGTCGCCGGTGTGTTCCGCAAACTGGGCAAGGACTTCAGCGAAGTCGACGGCCAGATCGTTCTCGACGCGGCACACGAGCAAGAGCTGGCAGCGAAACTGGCGCAGTTCGGCGAAGTGCTGAACAACGTGTCCGACAAAGGCACGCCGCACATTCTCTGCACCTACCTGTATGACGTCGCCGGTCTGTTCTCCAGCTTCTACGAGAACTGCCCGATCCTCGCCGCCGAAACGCCGGCCCAGATGCAGAGCCGTCTGCGCCTGGCCGCGCTGACCGGCCGCACCCTCAAGCAAGGCCTGGAGCTGTTGGGTCTGGAAACTCTGGAGCGTATGTAAGTTGGCTGCCAAGAAAAAACCTGCACCCAAGCGTGGCGCCAGCCGTTACCAAGCTCCTGCGAAGCAACCGATTCCGGGTTGGCTGTGGATGGCCATCGGCCTGACGGTCGGTGCGTTCATCGTGTTCCTGATGAAGCTGGAGCCGGGCAAGGGCAGCGACACGGTCAAGCGTGAGAAGGTCGAGCAGGCGCAACAGCAGAAAGCGTCGAAGATCGCCGAGGCCAACAAGACCCCGCCGAGCCCGACGCAACCGGTGAAGCCGAAGTACGACTTCTACACGCTGCTGCCGGAATCGGAAGTGATCGTGCCGCCGGACGCCGTGCCGGAGAAAACCCTGCCGACACCGCAAGTGCCGACGACTCCCGTCACTCCGGCGGAAGCGGCAAAAATCGACACCGCACGCGCTCAAGCGGCACTGGCCGGGATTACCCCGCCGCCAGCGCCACCGGTGGCCAAAGCGGCACCGGTGACGAAGTTCTTCCTCCAGGCCGGCTCGTTCCGCAAAGAGACGGATGCCGACAAGGTCCGTGCGCAGATCATTCTGCTCGGTCAGGCAGTGGCGGTTGAGTCCGGCACGGTCAAGGATGAAACCTGGTATCGCGTTTTGGTCGGCCCGTTCAGCAACCGCGAACAGCTGACCACGGCGCAGAAACAACTGGCTGGCGCCGGTTTCAGCAACCTGTTGTTACAACAACGCCAGAGCCGCTGACAGTTCCCCGTGGGCACCTCACTCCGAGGCTGCCCACAATCACTGTGGTGAGGGGATTCATCCCCGACCGGCTGCGCAGCAGTCGTAAATCCAGCGTTCGCGGTGTGTCAGTCTTACCGCCATTGCAGGATTCAGGGGCGCTTCGCGCCCCATCGGGGATAAATCCCCTCGCCACAGTCATCACACACCATTCGTCTCCCATTGACCCTCCCGGTTGAAATCCTCTCCACCACCCCCATATGAATGGGCATAAGGCATTTTCGCCCTGCAGTGTGGAGACTCTTCCCTTGACCACCATCGTTTCAGTCCGCCGCCACGGCAAAGTCGTCATGGGCGGCGACGGCCAGGTTTCTCTCGGCAATACCGTGATGAAAGGCAACGCGAAAAAAGTGCGTCGCCTGTACCACGGCCAGGTCATCGCCGGTTTCGCCGGTGCCACCGCCGACGCCTTCACCCTGTTCGAACGTTTCGAAGGCCAGCTTGAGAAACATCAGGGCCACCTGATCCGCGCCGCCGTCGAACTCGCCAAAGAATGGCGCACCGACCGTTCCCTGAGCCGCCTCGAAGCCATGCTCGCGGTCGCCAACAAGGACGCCTCCCTGATCATTACCGGCAACGGTGACGTGGTCGAACCGGAGAATGGCCTGATCGCCATGGGTTCCGGCGGCGGGTACGCGCAGGCAGCAGCCAGCGCCCTGCTGAAAAAGACTGATCTGTCGGCCCGGGAAATCGTCGAAACCGCCCTCGGTATCGCCGCCGACATCTGTGTATTCACCAACCACACTCAGACCATTGAGGAGCAGGATCTCGCTGAAGAAGCCTGATACGGCCCCTGTGCCACGGCTTTTTTCTGCTTGAGGACCGCCAATTATTATGTCCATGACTCCCCGCGAAATCGTCCACGAACTCAACCGCCACATCATCGGCCAGGACGATGCCAAGCGCGCCGTCGCGATTGCCCTGCGCAACCGCTGGCGCCGCATGCAGCTGCCTGAAGAGCTGCGCGTTGAAGTGACCCCGAAGAACATCCTGATGATCGGCCCGACCGGTGTCGGTAAAACCGAGATCGCCCGTCGTCTGGCGAAACTGGCCAACGCGCCGTTCATCAAGGTCGAAGCGACCAAGTTCACCGAAGTCGGCTATGTCGGCCGTGACGTCGAATCGATCATCCGTGATCTGGCCGATGCTGCGATCAAGATGCTGCGCGAGCAGGAAATGACCCGCGTTCGTCACCGCGCCGAAGACGCCGCCGAGGACCGTATCCTCGACGCCCTGCTGCCGCCGGCTCGCATGGGCTTCAGCAATGAAGAAGCGCCAAGCTCGGATTCCAACACCCGTCAGCTGTTCCGCAAGCGCCTGCGCGAAGGTCAGCTGGATGACAAGGAAATCGAGATCGAAGTCGCCGAAGTGGCCGGCATCGAAATCGCCACGCCGCCCGGCATGGAAGAGATGACTAACCAGTTGCAGTCGCTGTTTGCCAACATGGGCAAGGGCAAGAAGAAGTCTCGCAAGCTCAAGGTCAAAGAAGCACTGAAACTGGTGCGCGACGAAGAAGCCGGGCGTCTGGTCAATGAAGAAGAGCTGAAAGCCAAGGCGCTGGAAGCCGTCGAGCAGCACGGTATCGTGTTCATCGACGAGATCGACAAAGTCGCCAAGCGCGGTAACGTCGGCGGCGCTGACGTGTCCCGTGAAGGCGTGCAGCGCGACCTGCTGCCGCTGATCGAAGGCTGCACCGTCAACACCAAACTGGGCATGGTCAAGACTGATCACATCCTGTTCATCGCTTCCGGTGCGTTCCACCTGAGCAAGCCGAGCGATCTGGTGCCGGAGCTGCAAGGCCGTCTGCCGATCCGCGTCGAACTCAAGGCCCTGACCCCGGAAGACTTCGAGCGCATTCTCAGCGAACCGCACGCCTCGCTCACCGAACAATACTGCGCACTGCTGAAAACCGAAGGCCTGAACATCCAGTTCCAGCCTGAAGGTATCCAGCGCATTGCCGAGATCGCCTGGCAGGTCAACGAGAAAACCGAGAACATTGGTGCCCGTCGTCTGCACACCTTGCTTGAGCGTCTGCTCGAAGAGGTGTCGTTCAGCGCCGGTGATATGGCCAGCACGCACGATGAGAAGCCGATTCTGATCGACGCGGCGTACGTCAACAGCCACCTCGGCGAATTGGCGCAGAACGAAGACCTGTCCCGCTACATTCTGTAGAGCGGCAAGCGGCAAGCGGCAAGCTACGGGCTGAGTTAAGCTTGCAGCTTGTTGCTTGCAGCTAAAGGCTGTTTCTATGATTCCTACCGACATCAAACTGCACAAAGCCTCGAAAACCCTGACGCTCACCTACGCGTCCGGCGAGGAGTACACCTTGCCCGCCGAATTCCTGCGCGTGCATTCCCCCTCCGCCGAGGTCCAGGGTCACGGCAAACCGATCCTGCAATTCGGCAAACTCAACGTCGGTCTGAGCAAGCTGGAACCGGCCGGTCACTACGCACTGAAACTGACCTTCGACGACGGTCACGACAGTGGCTTGTTCACTTGGGAATATCTCTACGAGCTGGGGCGACGTCATGACGCACTCTGGGCCGATTATCTGGCCGAGCTCAAAGCCGCCGGAAAAACCCGCGATCCGGATGAGTCGATCGTCAAGCTGATGCTCTAGTCCGAGACTCTTGCTCTTTAGAGGGCATTTTCTAAATTCATCTGTTTGAATGCTCCGCTGCGTCGTCGAGGATCGGCCCGCTTGCGAAAAAAATTAAACTCGGGTAACCAATGGAGCTGGCAAGTTCCCTGCAGTGCTCTACGACTGTAAAGCAGCTATGCAGAATTAACGGTCACCCGAGCAGTAGTACCTGGCATTGGCTGTGGAACTGCACAGCAGAAAACCGGGTACTCGTCTCAGGACAATGGAGCGTCGTAGATGAGTAACAAGAATAACGATGACCTGAAGTACCAAGCCTCGGAAAACACCCTGGGGCTTAATCCCGTCGTTGGGCTACGCGGAAAGGATCTGCTGGCCTCTGCTCGTATGGTGCTGAAACAGGCCATTAAACAACCGATCCATAGCGTCAAGCACGTCACCCATTTCGGCCTCGAACTGAAGAACGTGTTGTTCGGCAAATCCGAACTGCAACCGGCCGGCGATGACCGTCGCTTCGCCGATCCTGCGTGGAGCCAGAACCCGCTCTACAAACGTTATCTGCAAACTTATCTGGCGTGGCGCAAGGAACTCCACGCCTGGATCGATGACAGCAGCCTGTCACCCAAAGACATCGCCCGTGGGCATTTCGTCATTAACCTGATGACCGAAGCCATGGCCCCGACCAACACGGCGGCCAACCCGGCGGCGGTCAAACGCTTCTTCGAAACCGGCGGCAAAAGCCTGCTCGACGGCCTCTCGCATCTGGCCAAGGATCTGGTACACAACGGCGGCATGCCGAGCCAGGTCAACATGGGCGCATTCGAGGTCGGCAAGAGCCTTGGTGTCACCGAAGGCGCCGTGGTGTTTCGCAACGACGTGCTGGAGCTGATCCAGTACAAGCCGATCACCGAACAGGTTCACGAGCGTCCATTGCTGGTGGTGCCACCACAGATCAACAAGTTCTACGTTTTCGACCTCAGCCCGGACAAGAGCCTGGCGCGCTTCTGCCTGCGCAACAACGTGCAGACGTTCATCGTCAGCTGGCGCAACCCGACCAAGGCGCAGCGCGAGTGGGGCCTGTCGACGTACATCGATGCGCTGAAAGAAGCGGTCGATGTGGTTACCGCCATCACAGGCAGCAAAGACGTGAACATGCTCGGCGCCTGCTCGGGCGGCATCACCTGCACCGCCCTGCTCGGCCACTACGCGGCGATCGGCGAGAAGAAGGTCAATGCCCTCACGCTGCTGGTCAGCGTGCTCGACACCACCCTGGACAGCGACGTCGCGTTGTTTGTCGATGAACAGACCCTTGAGACCGCCAAGCGCCATTCGTATCAGGCCGGCGTGCTCGAAGGCAAAGACATGGCCAAGGTCTTCGCGTGGATGCGGCCGAACGATCTGATCTGGAACTACTGGGTCAACAACTACCTGCTCGGCAACGAGCCGCCGGTGTTCGACATCCTGTTCTGGAACAACGACACCACACGGTTGCCGGCCGCGTTCCACGGCGACCTGATCGAAATGTTCAAAAACAACCCACTGATTCGCCCCAACGCACTGGAAGTGTGCGGCACGCCCATCGACCTCAAGCAGGTCACCGCCGACATCTTCTCGCTGGCCGGCACCAACGACCACATCACGCCGTGGAAGTCCTGCTACAAGTCGGCGCAGCTGTTTGGTGGCAAGGTCGAGTTCGTGCTGTCGAGCAGCGGCCATATCCAGAGCATTCTCAACCCGCCGGGTAATCCGAAATCGCGCTACATGACCGGCGAAGAAATGGCGGCTAATGCCGATGACTGGCAAGAAAACTCGACCAAGCACACCGATTCCTGGTGGCTGTACTGGCAGACGTGGCAAGCCGAGCGCTCGGGCAACCTGAAAAAAGCGCCAACCAAACTCGGCAACAAGGCATATGCGCCAGGTGAAGCATCGCCGGGTACTTATGTTCACGAGCGGTAACTGACACACCTCATTTCCCCCGTGGGAGCGGGCTTGTGGTGAGGGGATTCATCCCCGATGGGTCGCGCAGCGGCCCCAAAACCTGCAATCGCGGCAACTATGATTCTCCGCGTTCGAGGGTGTGCGACTGCTTCGCAGTCGATCGGGGATAAATCCCCTCGCCACATTGCCCGCTCCCACAAGGGATTCGAGGTGATATTGAGATCGACCCACAGGGCCTGAAGCATGCCGCAACCGTTCATTTTTCGTACCGTCGACCTGGATGGCCAGACCCTCCGCACGGCAGTACGCCCCGGCAAGCCTCACTTGACGCCCTTGCTGATTTTCAACGGCATCGGCGCCAACCTGGAGCTGGTGTTTCCGTTTGTCGCAGCACTGGACCCGGATCTGGAAGTGATCGCCTTCGACGTGCCCGGTGTCGGCGGTTCTTCGACGCCGAACCGGCCGTATCGCTTTCCTGGCCTGGCCAAGCTGACTGCGCGGATGCTCGATTACCTCGACTACGGTCAGGTCAATGTGATCGGCGTGTCGTGGGGGGGCGCACTGGCGCAGCAATTCGCCTACGACTACCCCGAGCGCTGCAAGAAACTGGTGCTGGCGGCGACCGCTGCCGGTGCAGTGATGGTGCCAGGCAAACCGAAAGTGTTGTGGATGATGGCCAGCCCCCGGCGCTACATCCAGCCATCCCATGTCATCCGCATCGCGCCTTTGATCTACGGCGGCTCGTTCCGCCGTGACCCGACGCTGGCCGCCAGCCATGCGGCGAAAGTGCGTTCGGCAGGCAAGCTCGGTTACTACTGGCAACTGTTCGCCGGCCTTGGCTGGACCAGCATTCACTGGCTGCACAAGATCCATCAACCGACGCTGGTACTGGCCGGCGATGACGATCCGCTGATTCCGTTGATCAACATGCGCATGCTCGCCTGGCGCATTCCCAATGCGCAGTTGCACATCATCGACGACGGTCATCTGTTCCTGATCACCCGCGCCGAAGCGGTGGCGCCGATCATCATGAAATTCCTCCAGGAGGAGCGTCAACGCGCCGTGATGCACCCGCATCCAACTCCGCTCGGCGGTTAAGCCCTGCGGCAGGCTTTATGCAGGGCTTTTGTAGAAAGTGCGCGGCAGGACGCCGCGCAGGCAGCAACTCGCAACAGCGTCTATGGTGTTCTGGTTCGGTGAGTTTGTTTTTTGACCTGAAGACGAAGGAGTGTTGAGTCATGCGCGACAAACCAGCGACGGGCGTAGTGCCCAGCCCCGCCGTGTTCATCAACGCACAAAGTGCGATCACCGGTCTGCGTGGCCGGGATCTGCTCTCGACCTTGCGCAGTGTCGCCGCCCATGGTTTGCGCAATCCGATCCACAGCGCGAAACACGCCTTGAAACTCGGCGGCCAGCTCGGCCGTGTGCTGCTCGGCGAAACCTTACACCCGACCAACCCGCAGGACACTCGCTTCGCCGATCCGGCGTGGAGCCTCAACCCGTTTTACCGGCGCAGCCTGCAGGCCTATCTGGCTTGGCAGAAGCAGGTCAAAAGCTGGATCGATGAAAGCAATATGAGCGATGACGACCGCGCCCGCGCACATTTTGCCTTCACTCTGCTCAACGACGCCGTAGCGCCGTCCAACACCCTGCTCAACCCGCTGGCGATCAAGGAGCTGTTCAACTCCGGCGGTAACAGTCTGGTGCGCGGCCTCAGTCATCTGTTCGATGACCTGCTGCACAACGACGGCTTGCCACGGCAGGTCACTCGTCAGGCTTTCGAGGTCGGCAAGACCGTCGCCACCACCACCGGCTCGGTGGTGTTTCGCAATGAGATGCTGGAGCTGATCCAGTACAAGCCGATGAGCGAAAAGCAGTACGCCAAGCCGCTGCTGGTGGTGCCGCCGCAAATCAACAAGTACTACATCTTCGACCTGAGCCCACACAACAGCTTCGTCCAGTACGCGCTGAAGAACGGCTTGCAGACCTTCATGATCAGCTGGCGCAACCCCGATGTGCGCCATCGCGAGTGGGGCCTGTCGACCTACGTTGAAGCGGTGGAAGAAGCGATGAACGTGTGCCGGGCAATCACCGGCGCCCGCGAAGTGAACCTGATGGGGGCCTGCGCCGGCGGACTGACCATCGCAGCCTTGCAAGGTCATTTGCAGGCCAAACGGCAGTTGCGGCGCATCTCCAGCGCGACCTATCTGGTCAGCCTGCTCGACAGCCAGATCGAAACCCCGGCCACGCTGTTTGCCGATGAGCAGACGCTGGAAGCGGCCAAGCGTCGTTCCTACCAGAAAGGCGTGCTGGACGGCCGCGACATGGCGAAGATCTTCGCCTGGATGCGCCCGAACGATTTGATCTGGAGCTACTTCGTCAACAATTACCTGCTGGGCAAAGAGCCGCCCGCCTTCGACATCCTTTACTGGAACAACGACAACACCCGCCTGCCCGCCGCGTTTCACGGCGATCTGCTGGACTTCTTCAAGCACAACCCATTGACCCATCCTGGCGGTCTGGAAGTGTGCGGCACGCCGATCGATCTGCAAAAAGTCACCGTCGACAGCTTCAGCGTCGCCGGCATGAACGATCACATCACGCCGTGGGACGCGGTGTATCGCTCGACCCTGCTGCTGGGTGGCGAGCGCCGCTTCGTACTGTCCAACAGCGGCCACGTGCAAAGCATCCTCAACCCGCCAAGCAACCCGAAAGCCGCGTACGTCGAGAACGGGAAGATGAGCAGCGACCCACGCGCCTGGTACTACGACGCCAAACACGTTGATGGCAGCTGGTGGCCGCAGTGGCTGGAATGGATTCAACAGCGCTCCGGTGCCCAGCACGAAACCACGTTTACCCTCGGCAACCCGAACTATCCACCGATGGAGGCCGCGCCCGGTACTTACGTGCGTGTGCGCTGACGCTTAACCGAACTTTTCTAAGAAGACTGGATGAAAACCCGCGACCGGATTCTCGAATGTGCTCTGCAACTGTTCAACGAAAAGGGCGAGCCAAACGTCTCCACCATGGAGGTTGCCAACGAAATGGGGATCAGCCCCGGCAACCTCTACTACCACTTCCACGGCAAGGAACCGCTGATACTCGGGTTGTTCGAACGTTTCCAGAATGAACTGGCGCCGCTGCTCGATCCGCCCTCGGATGTGGAGCTGGCGCCGGAGGATTACTGGCTGTTCCTGCATTTGATCGTCGAGCGACTGGCGCAGTATCGGTTTCTGTTTCAGGACCTGTCGAACCTGGCCGGACGGTTGCCGAAACTGGCCAAAGGCATTCGTCATCTGCTTAATGCTCTGAAGCGCACGCTGGCGTCATTGCTGGCTCGGTTGAAAGCGGGCGGGCAGTTGGTCAGTGATACCCAGGCGTTGGGGCAACTGGTGGAGCAGATCACCATGACCCTGCTGTTCTCGCTGGACTATCAGCGGATTCTTGATCGCGAGGGCGAGGTCAGACTCGTCGTGTACCAGATCATGATGCTGGTGGCGCCGCATCTGCTGCCGCCGGTGAAAGTGGCGACCGAACGGATGGCCCTGCAATACCTTGAAGACCACGACTGAAATCAAGAGCCCCTCACCCTAGCCCTCTCCCAGAGGGAGAGGGGACTTATCCGGGGATGCTGATGAGTTACGCCGACCTGAAATCTCTCTATTGAATCCATAATCGACTCGGTTTTTCCGGTCGATGCATGACGTAAGACATTGCGGTCGGCCCCCTCTCCCTCTGGGAGAGGGCTGGGGTGAGGGTTTGCTTTTAAAATACACAAAAAAACGCCCGGCCTTCACAGGCCGGGCGTTTTGTTTTGCCCTGAAGAATCAGGACTGACTGGTTGGCGTCGATGGAGTCGATGCAGCAGTCGGGGTGGCTACCGGAGTCGGTGCAGCGGCGGAGTTCGACGCGCTGGCCGGGATTGCCGGGGTGGCAGGCTTGGCTGCAGCGGCAGGCGCTGCCGGTTTCGGCGCAGCGGCTTTCGGTGCGGCCGGCTTTTTCACTGCCGGTTTCTTCGCCGCGGCAGGTTTGGCCGCTGGCTTGGCAGCCGGTTTGGCGGCAGCGGTTTTCGCTGCTGGCTTGGCGGCTGGCTTCGCTGCGGTTTTAGCGGCAGGTTTCGCGGCTGCCTTGGCAGCTGCAACCGGCTTGGCCGCTGCTTTCGCAGCAGGTTTGGCGGCAGCCGTTTTCGCTACGGATTTAACTGCTGCTTTAGCCTTCGCCACCGGTTTGGCAGCCGCTTTGGCCAAAGGCTTGGCCGCGGTTTTTGCCGCTGGTTTAGCTGCGGCGGTTTTGGCTGCCGGTTTGGCTGCTGCGGTTTTCGCCGCCACAGGCTGAGCTTTCAGACCGGTGAGTTTTTCGATCTGCTTGGTCAGGGTTTCAACCTTGCTGTGCAGCGCTTTGACTTCATTGCGGCTTGGCACACCCAGGCGCGAAATTGCACTGTTCAGGCGCTTGTCGAAAGCTCCTTCCAGCTCATCCCACTTGCCCAGTGCGCGATCTTTCACGCCACTGATGCGCGATTTGGCCGAAGAAGCGGAGTCCTTGGCTGCATCGACTTTTTTGCCGACTGCAGACTTGGTGAGCTTCTCGGCTTTCTCGCCGTCTTTGACCAATGTATCGAAGAGCTTGCTGCCGTCAGTGTCGATCTTCGAGTACACGCCTAAACCAGCCAGCCAGATTTTACGGGAGTAGTCTTCGACCTTCCCAATCCACGAGCTGCCTTCTTTATCGGTGTTCTTTTTACCAGCCATCCCGTTCTCCTTAAGATTTACGCGCGACGCGTTCGAGCAATGCCGTCAGCTCATCGAGCTTAGCAGAGAGTGTCTCAACGTCATGTTTAGACGGAATGCCGATACGATTCAAGGCGCTTGCTACACGGGAGTCGAACGCCTTCTCGACCTTGTCGAGCTGAACTTCGACACGACCTTTGAAAGAACTGACTTCGCTCTTGGCATCGTCGATCTCGGCATTGGCCGCTTCGAGTTTTTCGGTGACGACTTTTTTGCCTTTCTTTTCAACAGTTTGACCAGCCTTGATCAACTCCTGAAAGTACTCGCTGCCCTCTTGACCGACCTTGGCGTAGGCACCCAGGCCTGCCAGCCAGATCTTGCGGGCATAGGATTTCACGTCGCTCAGAGTAGAAGTCGAAGCGTCGATTTTTTTCTTCAAAATAACTTTGGCCATGGTGCACCTCACGCGCAGAAGGTTTGAGGAACTGCCCGCAGGTTTGTCGGGCTCAGGCACAAAGTAGGCAGAAAAATTAGAAACGGCACCCTAACAACTGACATAAAAGCTAGGGAGCGCTACAAAACAAATGTAGGAGTGAGCCTGCTCGCGATAGCGGTGTATCAGTCAAAAATGAAGTCGACTGACAGACCGCTATCGCGAGCAGGCTCACTCCTACAAGGGATCGTGTTTCAGACCAGCGCTTTGTCGAGGGCCTTCTCGATCTCGGCTTTGATCATGCCGCTCATGGCCGACATCATCAGGCCCAGTTCCACGTCGACGCGGATCGAATCGTCGGCCACATGCACCGCACCTTTCACGCCCGAGCGCTTGAGGTTCAGGGTGTCGCCCGACCATTGCGGCTCCAGGCCATATTGATCGGAGAGTTTCTGCGCCAGTTTGTCGGCCTTCTCGCGGGCGGCTTCCTTGCCCAGGCTGTGCGCACGCTCAACACTGATTTTGGCCATTGAATGACTCCTGATTTTTGAAGATGACGATGAATGCTTGTCGGTAAATCTTGACCGCGTCTGCGGCAAATCGTCCCGAAGGTTGCCCATCTTACCTTTAGCCATTCCAAGACAAAGCATGGCTTGGGGATTAGAATGTCGCGCATTCTCTTTTGGTGACAGCGATATGACTGATCAGCGCAAAGGCAGCGATGCCGAACCCACCACTCACTTCGGCTTCAAAAACGTTCCGGAAAGCCAGAAAGCGGAAAAAGTCGCTGAGGTATTCCACTCGGTAGCCGCCAAGTACGACCTGATGAACGACCTTCTGTCGGGCGGCATGCACCGTCTGTGGAAGCGTTTTGCGATCGAACTGTCGGGCGTGCGCAGCGGTAACCGCGTGCTGGACATCGCCGGCGGCACTGGCGACCTGACCAAAAAGTTCTCGCACCTCGTTGGCCCGACCGGCCAAGTAGTGTTGGCCGACATCAACGAATCGATGCTCAAGGTCGGTCGTGACCGCCTGCTCGATCTGGGTGTGTCGGGCAACGTCGAATTCGTTCAGGCTGATGCGGAAAAGCTGCCGTTCCCGGACAACCATTTCGACTGCGTGACCATCGCTTTCGGCCTGCGCAACGTGACGCACAAGGAAGACGCTCTGCGCTCGATGCTGCGCGTGCTCAAGCCCGGCGGTCGCCTGCTGGTGCTGGAATTCTCCAAGCCGACCAACGCGCTGATGTCGAAAGCCTACGACGCTTACTCGTTCGCCTTCATGCCACTGATGGGCAAGTTGATCACCAACGACTCGGAAAGCTATCGCTACCTGGCCGAATCGATCCGCATGCACCCGAATCAGGAAACCCTGAAGTCGATGATGGTCGACGCCGGTTTTGACCGCGTGACCTATCACAACATGACCGCAGGCATCGTTGCCCTGCACCGCGGCATCAAGCCCTGATGTTGCTCACCGGGCTGCTCGCCAGCGTTGAACTCGGCCTGAACCGGGTGCTGCGTCTCGACAGCACGGCGCTGCCGCGGCTGGCGCATCTGACCGGCAAGGTGATTGCCGTGGATTGCCGCAGCCCGGCGCTGCAACTGTTCATCCTGCCGAGCGATGAAGGCCTGATGCTCGCTTCGCATTGGGAAACCGGCGTCGACTGCACCTTGCGCGCTCCGGCTTCCAGCCTGATAAAACTGGCCATGAGCAAAGACAAGACCGCGGTGTTGCACGCCCCGGAAGTCGAGCTGGATGGCGACAGCGGCGTGCTGCTGGAACTGGCCGGTATCCTTCAGGATCTTGAGCTGGACTGGGAGTACGAACTCTCGCGCTGGCTCGGCCCGGTCGCCACGCAACTGGTCGGCGGTCACCTGCGCGGCCGCGCCCGCTGGTATCAACAAGGATTTGCCAGCCTCAACCAGAATCTCGCCGAATACCTCGCCGAAGAATCGCGCACCCTCGTCGGGCAGCGTGAAGCCGAAGCGCGGTTCAGCGAACTGGACCGGATCAAACTTGATCTGGAACGTCTCGAGGCGCGTTTCGAGCGCCTTTCCCGATCCCTCGACCCAAGCGATAACGCATGAAGCTGCTTGCCGTCCGCCGTCTGTTGCGCATCCAGCGCGTCGTGATCCGCTACCGCCTCGATGACCTGCTGTTCGATCTGCCGCTGCCCTGGTTTCTCCTGGCGCTGCGCTATGTGCTGCCGTGGCGCTGGTTCCCGCGCAAGCCGCTGGAGCTGAACCGTGGCGCGCGTTTGCGCCTGGCGTTGCAGGACCTGGGGCCGATCTTCATCAAGTTCGGGCAGATTCTCTCGACCCGCCGCGACCTGTTGCCGGAAGACATTGCCGATGAGCTGATGCTGTTGCAGGACCGCGTGCCGCCGTTCGATTCGCAGCTGTCGATCAAGCTGATCGAAGAGCAGCTGGGCAAGAAGATCAGCGAAGTGTTCAGCCGCTTTGACGTCGAACCGCTGGCCTCGGCTTCGGTGGCACAAGTGCACGCCGCGCAGCTGAAAAGCGGTGAAGAAGTCGTAGTAAAAGTAATCCGCCCGGGCCTGAAACCGATCATCGCCCAGGATCTGGCGTGGCTGTTCATCCTCGCCCGCGCCGCCGAAAAACTCTCCGCCGACGCGCGTCTGCTGCACCCGGTCGACGTGGTGCAGGACTACGAAAAAACCATCTACGACGAACTCGACCTGCTGCGCGAGGCGGCGAATGCCAGCCAGTTGAAGCGCAACTTCGAAGGCTCGCCGCTGCTCTACGTGCCACAAGTCTATTGGGACTGGTGCCGGCCGAAAGTGCTGGTGATGGAGCGCATCTACGGCATACAGGTGACGGATCTGGCGACCCTCGCCGACCAGCGCACCGACATGAAAATGCTCGCCGAGCGCGGCGTGGAGATCTTCTTCACCCAGGTGTTCCGCGACAGTTTCTTCCACGCCGACATGCACCCGGGCAACATCTTCGTCAGCACCGTCAACCCGTGGAGCCCGCAGTACATTGCGATCGACTGCGGCATCGTCGGCAGCCTGACCCCGGAAGACCAGGATTATCTGGCGCGCAACCTGTTCGCTTTCTTCAAGCGTGACTACCGTCGTGTGGCGCAACTGCACATCGATTCGGGCTGGGTGCCGGCGGAAACCAAGCTCAACGAATTCGAAGCGGCGATCCGTACCGTCTGCGAGCCGATCTTCGAAAAACCGTTAAAAGATATTTCATTTGGCCAGGTGCTGATGCGCCTGTTCCAGACCGCACGACGCTTCAACATGGAAGTCCAGCCGCAACTCGTGTTGCTGCAAAAGACCCTGCTGAACATCGAAGGCCTTGGACGTCAGCTCTATCCGGACCTGGATCTTTGGAACACTGCGCAGCCGTTCCTCGAACGCTGGATGCGTGAGCGCGTCAGCCCGAAAGCCTTGCTCGGCAACGTGCAGAGCCAGTTCGAACAAATTCCACACCTGGCGAATATGGCCCGCGATCTGCTCGAACGCATGTCCCAGCCACACGCTTACGACCCGCCGCCACCGTGGCACAAACGCAAGGACGACTGGTTCCTGCGCCTGCTCGGTTGCGCCCATCTGGCGGGCGGGGTGATCCTTGCCATCGGTGGCCCGCTGCACGAATTAGGGCATTGGCCCGCCGGGATCATGGTGGCCGTGGGCTTGTATCTGGTCGTTCGCCGATAGCCAGTTCCGTGATCGGCTGGCACACTGTTTCAACGCCTGAACCCGACTATTGAAGTGTGGGTTCGCTGTCGGAGTCGAAAATGAACAACTGGCTGGACGAGATCAAGTGGGACGCTGATGGCCTGGTGCCGGCGATTGCCCAGGATCACAAGACCGGACGCGTACTGATGATGGCCTGGATGAACCGCGAAGCGCTCGAGCTGACCGCTGCGGAAAACCGTGCAATCTACTGGTCACGTTCCCGTGGCAAGCTGTGGCGCAAGGGCGAAGAGTCCGGCCATGTGCAGACCTTGCATGAAATGCGTCTGGACTGTGACGCCGACGTGATCATCCTGATGGTTGAACAGATCGGCGACATCGCTTGCCATACCGGCCGTCAAAGCTGCTTTTACCGTGTCTTCGAAAACGGCGACTGGAAAACCGTCGATCCGGTGCTGAAAGACCCGCACGCAATCTACTCCGCAGGACACAAACATGAGTGACACCCTGACTCGTCTGGCCGAAGTGCTCGAAGAGCGCAAAGGCGCAGCGGCCGACAGCTCGTATGTAGCTAGTCTGTATCACAAGGGCCTGAACAAGATTCTGGAGAAAGTCGGCGAAGAGTCGGTCGAAACCATTATTGCCGCCAAGGACGCCGCCATCAGCGGCGACTGCAGCGACGTGATCTACGAGACCGCCGACCTGTGGTTCCACAGCATGGTCATGCTCGCCCAACTGGGGCTGCATCCGCAGGCCGTGCTGGATGAACTGGATCGCCGCTTCGGTCTGTCCGGACACGTCGAGAAAGCCTCGCGTCCGTCCGCCTGAACAATTTTTAGAGAGGAACAGCAACATGGGCATTTTTGACTGGAAACACTGGATCGTCATTCTGGTAGTCGTGGTGCTGGTGTTCGGCACCAAGAAACTGAAAAACCTCGGTACCGACGTTGGCGAGTCGATCAAGGGCTTCCGTAAAGCCATGAATGACGATGAAAAACCGGCTGCTGATCCAACCGTGACGCCTGCGCAGCCGGTGCCACCGGTTCAACCGCAAGCCACCGCTCAGGCCAACCCGCCGCACACCATCGACGTGCAGGCGCAAAAAGTCGAAGAGCCGATCCGCAAAGACGTGTGAGCACTGACTAATGTTTGGTATCAGCTTCTCTGAACTGCTGCTCGTCGGCCTCGTTGCCCTGCTGGTGTTGGGCCCCGAGCGTCTGCCGGGCGCTGCACGCACCGCTGGCCTGTGGGTCGGCCGGCTGAAGCGCAGCTTCAACGCGATCAAACAGGAAGTTGAACGTGAAATCGGTGCCGACGAGATTCGTCGGCAACTGCACAACGAGCACATTCTGTCGCTGGAGCAAGAGGCGCGGAAGATTTTCCAGCCGGTTCAGCAGGAGCCGACGCCGGTTGAGCATGTGGGGCAGCAGACGATTCACAGCCCTGCTGCCGCGACGACGCCACCAGCACCTGCTGCCGTTGTAGCTCCGACAGAAACGGCGCCAGCCGCCGTAGAACATTCTGTTGAACACGTTGCGCCAAACGCCGCGCCGATCACAACAGCGCCTCACGACACTACTCTGCCGCCGCGAGCCCCATGAGCGATCTCCCCGAAAACGACCAGCACATGCCGCTGGTTTCGCACCTCACCGAGTTGCGCACCCGCCTGCTGCGTTGCGTGGCGGCGATCTTCATCATCTTCGCCGGGCTGTTTGCGTTCACCCAGCAGATCTACACCTTCGTCTCGACGCCGCTGCGCCAGTACCTGCCGGTCGGCGCGACGATGATCGCCACCGACGTGTCATCGCCGTTCCTGACGCCGCTGAAGCTGACGATGATGGTTTCGCTGTTCCTCGCGATTCCGGTGATCCTGCATCAGATCTGGGGTTTCATCGCGCCGGGCCTGTACAAGCATGAAAAGCGCATCGCGGTGCCGTTGCTGGTCTCCAGCATCCTGCTGTTCTACACCGGCATGGCCTTCGCCTATTACTTCGTGTTCCCGCTGATCTTCAAGTTCTTCGCTGCTGCCACCCCGGCCGGCGTGGAAATGATGACTGACATCGCCAGCTACCTCGACTTCGTCATGACGCTGTTCTTCGCCTTCGGCGTGGCGTTTGAAATCCCGGTGGCCGTGGTGCTGCTGGTGTGGATCGGCGTGGTC
>NZ_JBYSZA010000051.1:0-18978 GCF_058786735.1 Pseudomonas sp. FW305-7 | reverse complement strand
ACGTCAGGGTAAAGCCTTTTTGGTTACTTTTTCGGCGTCTGGAAAAAGTGACCCGCCGTAAGGGCGGAACCCTAAGCCGCCATAACCGCAGCAACGGATATGCCCCCAAAACCCAAATCACTCAGCAGCACGCGAACTACTGCGATACATAAACACCAAAGCCAACCCCAAACACCCCATCGCCAAAACCCGACTAGAGGAAAGCTCAATCGCCGGATTCCCCAACCAACCAAAATTATCAATCAACATCCCCATCCCCAACTGCCCGACAATTACCGCCACCGTCGCCACAGCCGTCCCCACCACAGGCACCGCCCCCACCATCACCATCATGTACACCACCCCAAATAACGCCCCAGTCAGCTGCCACTTCGGCACATCCAACAAACTCACCGCATGCGCCGGCTCAAAAAACAAAATCAACAACCCGGTGGTCACCGCCCCCACGACAAACGTCAACAAACTACTGCGCAACACCCCAACGCTCTCACCCAACCGCCCATTGATCGCCGCCTGCACACTCAACACCGCGCCAGCCAACACCACCACCGCCAACAAAATAACCAGACTCATAACTCACCCCCGCGCAATCAAAACAAGTGCCGCCACAATCAACGCCAACGCCAGCCACCGCTCAGCGTTGACCTTCTTGCGCGTCGCCCCGAACCAGCCGAAATGGTCAATCAACACACTCTTGCCAACCTGCCCGGAAAGAATCGCGATCATCGTCATCGCAATGCCGATATGCGGCGTCGCCAACGTCAGCACCACCACATACATCGGCCCGAGAAACCCACCGATCAACTGCCAACGCGGCAGATCAGTCAGTGCCGGGCCTTTTTGCGGGCCAGCGAACAACAACAGCAAAAACAGAATCGCCGAACCGACCCCAAAGATGCTCAAGGTCGCCCACAGATGCCCGACCTGCACACCCAACGGCCCGAGCAACCCCGCCTCAACCGACAAGCCCATGCCCGCCAGAATCACCAGCGGCAGCAACAACAGGCGCAATCCCGATTTCGAAACCGGTGCGCTGACACTCACCTCATCCAACGTCTGCATAAACAACATTCCACTCAAGTAAACGATGGCGCGGATTATCGACTGGCGCAGCTGTGCGATAAATGGGAGCATCCGGACAACACTTTTGCGCAACTTGCACAGCAGGATGGTTAATGCACGGGCTCAACGAACTCGGATTCAAGGCACTCAGGCTGTTTGTGGCGGTGCTCGACCACGGAAGCTTTTCCGAAGTCGCCCGCCGCGAAGGTGTCGCGCCCTCTTCGATTTCCCGGCAGATCCAGTTGATGGAGCAGGCGCTGAACCAGCAATTGCTCTACCGCCACACCCGCGCCGTGACGCCCACCGAAGCCGGGCGCATGCTCGGTCACCATGCGCGGCTGGTGCTGGTGCAATTGGAGGAAGCCGAACAGGCGTTGCAGGAACAGCAAAGCGAACCTACGGGTCTCGTACGCATCAACGCCCCGGTGGTGTTCGGTCAACGGCATCTGACGCCATGGCTGGGCAAGCTGTGCGCTCGTTATCCGAAGCTGCAACTGGATATTCAGCAGACCGACCATTACGTCGATCCGCTACAGGAAGGCGCGGATCTGCTGTTTCGCATCGGCCCGTTGCACGATTCGAGCATGCAGGCGCGGATCCTGGCGCCGCACCGCTTTCAGGTCGCAGCAAGCCCGGCGTACCTGAAACGTCACGGCACGCCGCAACACCCCGCAGAGCTGGCGCAACATCAGTGCCTGGCCTACAAGGGTGCGACCGGCCTGCAGCGCTGGTTTTTCCGTCGGGGTCAGGAAGACTGGACGCCGTATTCGGTGCGAGGCCCGATCACCGGCAACCACGCCGACACCCTCACCCAAGCCGCCGAGCAAGGCCTGGGGCTGGTGATGTTTCCGTCGTGGCTGATTGGTGAGGCGGTGCGCGAAGGCACGCTGGTGCCGGTGCTGGGGGACTATCAGGTATCGAACAGTCTGGAGCCACAGCAAATTGCGGTGTTGTGGCCGGGGAGCCGCCGGTTGTCGGTGAAGGTAAGGACGGTGATTGATTTCTTTATCGAATGCTTTGGCGAAGTGCCCTATTGGGACAGACCGTAATGGATCGAGCGCAGCTCCCACAGGGCTTTTGTGAAGGCGACAAATCGCGTCAGATCCGGAACTGCCCCACCAGTTTGCCAAGGCGTTGCCCCAGCTCCGCCAGGCTACGCGACGTCTGCGCGCCCTGTTGCGTCTCATCCGCCACGCTGTCCACCGCCACCGCAATCTGATGCACGCTGCGGTTGATCTCTTCGGCCACCGCCGTCTGCTCTTCCGCCGCGCTGGCAATCTGCGCGTTCATCGAGTTGATCGTCGCAATCAATTCCGCCATCGCATCCAGCGACGCCCCTGCCTGATTGGCCTGCGCCGACGTCCCGTCACCCGCCTCACTGGACCGACGCATCGCCTCGACCGCCGACTGCGTGCCCGCCTGCAAGCGATCGATCATCCCCTGAATTTCCTGAGTGCTGATCTGCGTACGACTGGCCAGCGCCCGCACCTCATCGGCCACCACCGCAAACCCGCGCCCGGCTTCACCGGCCCGTGCCGCTTCGATCGCCGCGTTCAGTGCCAGCAGATTGGTCTGCTCGGCAATCGAACGAATCACCCCGAGCACGCCGACAATCGAGCTGACGTCCTGCTGCAAACTGTCCAGCGACACACCGCTGCTGCGGATGTCATCGACCAGCGCATGAATCTGTTTGATGCTGCCGGCCACCACACGTTTCGCGCTCTGCCCTTCTTCATCGGTCTGCTGGGCAGCGACGGCTGCGTTCTGCGCGCTCTTGGCGACTTCCTGGGCGGCGGCGGACATTTCGTTGATCGCCGTGGCCACCTGATCGGTCTCGTGGCGTTGACGCTCCATGGCCTGATCCGAACGCTGGGCCTGATCCGACACCTGCGTCACCAATCCGGTCAGTTGCGTGGTCATCTCGGTGATCTGCCGCACCAGACCGTGAATCTTGTCGACGAAACGGTTGAACGAGCCGGCCAGTTCGCCGAGTTCGTCCTGGCTGGTGATGTTCAGGCGACGGGTCAGATCGCCCTCGCCTGCTGCGATGTCATCGAGGTTGGCTTTCATCAGAGTCAGTGGACGCAGGATGGTATTGGCCAGCAACATGCCCGCCGCTGCAATCACCAACAGCACCACCACGGCCACACCGACGATGCTCAGCACCACGCCTTGCATGCGTTCCTGTACCTGCGCTTCCACCAGCGCGACTTGCGCTTCGATGCCGTCGAGATTCACCGACGTACCGACAGCCATGTCCCACTTCGCCAGGTATTCGGTGTAACCGAGTTTCGGCACCAGCACCTGCGCGTTGCCCGGCAACGGCGAGCTGTATTGCAGATAGTGAGTGCCGTCCTTGGCCACGCTGACCAGACCGCGATTGACGTAGACGCCGTTCGGGTCGCGGTTGTCCTTGAAGCTTTTGCCCACGCCTTCAGGGTCATTGGCCTTGAACAGGCGCACGGTCTCGGAGTCGTAGCCGAAGAAGTAGCCGTCCTTGCCATAACGAATGCCCGAGAGCAGCTTGATCGCTTGCGCACGCGCCTCGGCGTCACCGGGGGCGGCGGCATCGTAAAGCGGTTTGATCGTGGTCATGGCCACGGCGACGTAACTTTGCAGCGTGGCTTTGGCGTCGCCGAGCAGGCGTTCGCGGGTCTGTTCGACCTCTTTGTGCGCCTGTTCCTGGAGGATGAACAGCGTGGTCAGGCTGATGACCAGCGCGAAGAGCAATACCGGGAGGACGGCAAGGGACAGGACTTTGGCCTTGAGACTCAAGCGCATTTCGGGGGGCTCACTCTTTTGGTTTTATTGGCGTGGTTAAAGGCTTTAACGGCACACCAAAGCAAAAGTTGAGTCGAGCGGGCACCTCATGACCCTGTGGGAGCGGGCTTGCCCGCGATGGCGGTGTGTCAGACACATGGATATTGCCTGTTCCGACGCCATCGCTGGCAAGCCAGCTCCCACAGGTTGCGGTGTTTAGAGGACCATCGCGGCCACCCAGCCGAATGCCAGCAGCGGCAGGTTGTAGTGCAGGAAGGTCGGCACGACGGTGTCCCAGATGTGGTGATGCTGGCCGTCAACGTTCAAACCGGAGGTCGGGCCCAGGGTCGAATCCGAGGCCGGCGAACCAGTGTCGCCCAACGCCCCGGCAGTGCCGACGATGCACACGATGGCCATCGGGCTGAAACCCAGTTGCACGCACAGCGGCACAAAAATCGCCGCCAGAATCGGCACAGTGGAAAACGACGAGCCGATGCCGATGGTCACCATCAACCCCACCAGCAACATCAACAGTGCACCGATCGCCTGGCTGTGATCGATCCACGCCGCCGCGCTTTCGACCAGCGAACGCACTTCACCGGTGGCCTTGAGCACTTCGGCGAAACCCGAGGCGGAGATCATGATGAAGCCGATCATCGCCATCATTTTCATGCCTTCGGTGAACAGGTCATCCGTCTCGCGCCATTTGACGATGCCCGACGCCGAGAAAATCAGGAAACCGGCCAGCGCACCGATAATCATCGAGTCCAGCAGCAACTGAATAATGAACGCCGCCGCGATAGCCAGACCGGCAATGCCGATGGTGCGAGGGTTGTAGGCCACGCTGACTTGCTCGACCTGCTCGATCTTCTCCAGGTCGTAAACGCGCTTTTTGCGATAGCTGAAGAACACCGCCATCAACAGGCCGAAGACCATGCCCAGCGCAGGAATCGCCATGGCGTGCATGACGTTGATATGACTGATGTCGACGCCAGCCTTGCTGACGTTTGCCAGCAAAATCTGGTTGAGGAAGATATTGCCGAAGCCAACCGGGAACACCATGTACGGCGTGATCAGGCCAAAGGTCATGACACAGGCAATCAAGCGACGGTCCAGTTGCAGCTTGGTCAGCACATAGAGAAGCGGCGGCACCAGCAGCGGAATGAACGCAATGTGGATCGGCAGGATGTTCTGCGAGGCAATCGCCACCACCCACAACAGACCGATCAGCAGCCATTTGACGCTGCCGCCACCGGTGCTGTGCTGACGATCGACCATCGCCAGGGCCTTGTCGGCCAGCGCGTGGGCCAGACCCGACTTGGCAATCGCCACGGCGAAAGCGCCGAGCAACGCGTAGGACAACGCCACCGTCGCGCCGCCGCCCAGGCCGCTGTTGAACGCCTTGAGCGTGGCGTCGATGCCCAGGCCACCGGTCAGGCCGCCGACCAATGCACCGACGATCAAGGCGATCACCACGTGCACGCGGGACAGGCTGAGGATCAGCATGACGCCGACCGCAGCAATCACTGCATTCATTTCACTACCTCAAAAACACTGCGGTGGAAAAATCACCGCCAGACAGGATGAGTCCGCCAACGGTTCACCGGCGGATTTGCAAAGAGGGTCTTATTAGAAGGGCGCGCACTGTGCCGCAGAGTGGCGGCGGTGTCAAAGCGAGTGGCTGAACTGAAATGTAACTTTGATCGTTCCCACGCTCTGCGTGGGTATGCCTCAAGGGACGCTCCGCGTTCCATTGGACGCAGAGCGTCCGGGGCTGCATTCCCACGCGGAGCGTGGGAACGATCAAACATTCTTACAGACACACCGCATTGGCGGGTTTTGCGACTGCTGCGCAGCCGGTCGGGGATAAATCCCCTCACCACAGTTTTTGTGTTTACCCCAAACAGGGTTTCCAGTCTGCGCATGCGGCAATTCGCCATATTGTGTTTCAAAGATAAAGAAAGCCGAAACGCGGCCGTTACAGTGCAAAGTCTCAGATATTTATCGAATAAGGACGTCTCCATGTCGCTCAGACAACTTTCCATCCAATGGAAAATCACCCTGCTCGCCGGGCTTTGCCTGGCCGGTATCGTGACCCTGTTGGTGGGTCTTTCGCTGTACCGCATGGAGCACAGCTCCGAGCTGGTGAAGGCCTCCAGCATGGAGATGCTCACCGAATCGGCGCAGGCGCGCATCGAATCCCAGGGCGAAGTGCAAGCCGCCGGCATTCGTCAGCAGTTCATGGACGCTTATCAGTACGGCCACGGTTTCTCGCGGCAGGTGCTGTTCCTGCGTGAACAGGCCGAGAAACGCTTCCTCGACGCCTTCGACCTGCGCGAAGACATGACCCGTCAGGTCAAGTCCGCGCTGCAAGCCAACCCCGACCTGCTCGGCCTGTCGCTGGTGTTCGAAGCCAACGCACTGGACGGCAAGGACGAACTGTTCGCCGGGCAAGCGGAACTGGGCAGCAACGACAAGGGCCGTTTCGCCCTGTACTGGTCGCAACCGACGCCCGGCAAAATCACCTCGATGGCCCTGCCGGAAAGCGACATGGCTGACACCAGCACCGGCCCCAGCGGTCAGGCGGCCAACGCCTGGTTCACCTGCCCGCGCACCACGCTCAAACCGTGCGTAATCGAACCGTACTTCTACGTGATCGACGGCCAGAACGTGCTGATGACCAGCATCGTCTTCCCGCTGATGGTCAACGGCAAAGTGATTGCCTCGCTGTCGGTCGACATCAACCTCAACAGCCTGCAATCGATCAGCCAGAACGCGAGCAAAAAGCTCTACGACGGCCAGACCGCCGTGAGCATCATCAGCCCGGTCGGCCTGCTCGCCGGCTACAGCCCGGACGCGAGCAAACTGAGCAAGCGTCTGGACACCGTCGACACCACCAGCGGCGCCGAACTGCTGCGTCAACTGACCTCCAGCACCAGCGTTTCCAGCCTGCACAGCAACGGCCAGTTGAAAGTGCTGTCGCCGTTTCAGCCGATTCCCGGCGGTCCGTCGTGGGCGGTGTTGCTCGATGTACCGGAAAAAGTCCTGGTGGCACGCGCCGAAGCGCTCAAGCAGCAACTGGACGCGAGCAACAACTCGGGCACCCTGATCGAGTTGAGCCTCGGTGTGCTGGCTGCGCTTATCGGTCTGTTGCTGGTGTGGCTGATGGCACGCAGCGTGACCAGACCGATCCTCGGCGTGGCCAACATGCTCGAAGACATCGCCAGCGGCGAAGGAGATCTGACCCGCCGTCTGGCCTACGACAAGAAGGATGAGCTCGGGCAACTGGCCGGCTGGTTCAACAAGTTCCTCGACAAGTTGCAGCCGATCATCGCTGAGGTGAAACGCTCAGTGCAGGATGCGCGCAACACGGCCGATCAGTCCTCGGCCATCGCCACCCAGACCAGCGCCGGCATGGAACAGCAATACCGCCAGGTCGACCAGGTCGCCACCGCCTCCCACGAAATGAGCGCCACCGCGCAGGACGTCGCTCGCAGCGCCGCCCAGGCTGCCGAAGCGGCCAAGGATGCCGACCGCGCCACCCGTCAGGGTCTGACCGTGATCGACCGCACCACCGCCAGCATCGACACCCTCGCCGCTGACATGAGCGCGGCGATGATCCAGGTCGAAGGCCTGGCCGCCAACAGCGAGAAGATCGGCGCCGTGCTGGAAACCATCCGCGCCATCGCCGAGCAGACCAATCTGCTTGCGCTCAACGCTGCCATCGAAGCGGCGCGTGCCGGTGAAGCCGGACGCGGGTTTGCTGTAGTTGCCGACGAAGTGCGCAACCTTGCCCGCCGTACGCAAGAGTCAGTGGAAGAAACCCGTCAGGTGATCGAGCAACTGCAAAACGGCACGCAGGATGTGGTCGGCTCGATGGGCAACAGCCATCGTCAGGCGCAGGGCAGCGTCGAACAGGTTGGCCAGGCGGTCACTGCACTGCGGCAGATCGGTGATGCGGTGACGGTGATCAGCGACATGAACCTGCAGATCGCCAGTGCGGCCGAGGAACAGAGCGCGGTGGCTGAGGAGATCAATAACAACGTGGCGACGATCCGTGATGTGACGGAATCATTGTCCGGGCAGGCGAATGAATCGGCGCGGGTGAGTCAGTCGCTTAATAGCCTGGCAAATCAGCAGCAGAGTCTGATGGATCAGTTTCGGGTTTGATTCAGAGGTTGTGGGGTGTCAGTTGGATTGCCCCCCCTCACCCCAGCCCTCTCCCCCAAGGGGCGAGGGGGAAAGGGAGCCGATCTTCATGCTGTTCAAACCCGATTTCGGCTCAACATCTCATGTCGATGCAATACTTTTTAAAACCTGAGTTCAGCTCGGTATTTCACGTCGGTGTACCTCGAACAAACGCCGCGATCAGTCCCCTCTCCCCCCGGGAGAGGGTTAGGGTGAGGGGCTTTCAAAGGCTCACCGCCGAGGCAACTCGATCACCACCTTCAACCCGCCCCACTCACTCTCGCCCAGCACCAGCAACCCGCCCCACGTGTCGACAATGTCGCGCACAATCCCCAATCCCAAACCATGTCCATGGGTCTGCTCATCCAGCCGCGTCCCACGACTGAACACCTGAGCACGCTGATCCTCGGGAATCCCCGGCCCGTCATCTTCCACGCTCAGGGCATAACCGTCCGTACGCTCAATCACACTCAAGCGCACCTCGGCATCTGCCCATTTGCAGGCGTTGTCCAGCACGTTGCCCAAAAGCTCCAGCAAATCCTCACGATCCCATGGCAACTGCAGACCTGTCGGCGCGACGTAACTCAGCGCCAGGTGTTCGCCATGGATCATGTTCAGCGTCGCCAGCAATCCCGGCAGTTCTGCATCGCAGTCAAACAAAGCGCCGGGCAGCGCATCACCGGACAGTCGCGCACGGTTCAGTTCGCGATTGAGCCGTTGCTGCACTTGCTCCAGTTGTTCTTTGAGGATCTTGCGCAGCTCGGGATGGCCTTCGAGTTTTTCGCTCGACGCCAGACTCAGCAACACCGCCAACGGCGTTTTCAACGCGTGCCCCAGATTGCCGAGCGCATTGCGCGAACGCTTGAGGCTGTCTTCAGTGTGTGCGAGCAGATGGTTGATCTGCGCCACCAGCGGCTCCAGCTCCACCGGCACTTGATCATCCAGTTGCGAACGCTGGCCCTGCTGCAATTGCGCAATCTGCTCGCGGGCCTTTTCCAGCGGTTTCAACGCGCGGCGCACGGTCAGCCGTTGCAAAAACAGAATCAGCAGCAATCCGGCCAGACCGAGACCGAGGCCGAGCTGGCGCATACGCTGGAAACTCTCGCGCACCGGGGTGTAATCCTGCGCCACGCTGATCGAAATCGACTGGCCCAGGCGCCGATAGTCCGAACGCAGCACCAGCAACTGCTGACCGTCCGGGCCCAATTGCAGATTGCTGTGCAGGCCGGGCGTTTCCAGCAATGGCAGATCCTGATCCCACAACGAACGCGAACGCCAGTGGCTTTCAGCAAAATCGATACGGAAGTAATGCCCGGAAAACGGCCGCTGATAGGCCGGCGACAGGTGTCGCTCATCCAGTTGCAAACCCTGCGGACCGCGCACCAGTGCCACCAGCAGGCTTTCGCTGTCGTTGCGCAAGCCGGCTTCGAGGTAGCGCTGCAGGCCCACTTCGAACAACCACAGGCTGGTTTGCGCCAGCACCACGCCGACGACCACCATCACGCTGATCAACCCCAGGCTCAAACGGCGCTGGATTGACCTCACGAAGCTTGCCCGCCGAACAGGTAACCCTGGCCGCGACGGGTTTCGATCACGCTTTTTCCGAGCTTGCGGCGCAGGTGATTGACGTGGACTTCGAGGACGTTGGAGTCACGTTCGGTCTCGCCGTCGTAGAGGTGTTCGGCGAGGTGGCTTTTGGAGAGGATCTGCTCCGGATGGAGCATGAAATAACGCAACAGACGGAATTCGGCGGCGGTCAGTTGAATGTCGGCACCGTCGCGGGTCACGCACTGACGGCCCTCATCCAGATGCAGGCCGGCAGCCTTGAGCGTCGGTTGATTGGCCTGGCCCTTGGAGCGGCGCAGCAGCGACTGAACCCGCAAGTGCAGTTCTTCGGGGTGGAACGGTTTGGTCAGGTAATCATCGGCGCCGGCCTTCAAACCTTCGATGCGCTCGGCCCAGGAATCGCGTGCGGTGAGGATCAGCACCGGAATCGCCAGACCGCCCGCACGCCACTGCGCCAGCACCTCAAGCCCCGGCACGCCGGGCAAGCCGAGGTCGAGGATGATCAGGTCATAGGGCTCGCTGCTGCCCTGATACACCGCATCACGACCATCGGCCAGCCAATCCACCGCGTAGCCTTGGCGTTGCAGGCCGGCGATCAATTCGTCAGCCAGCGGCACGTGGTCTTCCACCAGAAGCAAGCGCATCGATCAATCTTCCTTGTCTTTCACGAGTTCACCGGTATCGGCCTTAAGGTGCAGCTCACGGGCGACACCTTCGACGGTCAGCAACTCGACTTCATAAATGTAGACGTCGTGTTTTTCTTCCAGCTCGACTTCCAGCAGTTTTGCACCCGGATAGCGATCCATGGCCTGCTGCAGCACTTGCTCCAGCGGCAAAATCACTCCGCGCTCACGCAGCTTCAGGGCTTCGTCCTGATCGAGGTCGCGGGCCATCGCCGCCGAGCAAAAAATCACGAACGCCAACGCAGTAGAGCTGGTGGCGCGAACATTAACCTTCATTACGTATCCTGATGATCCTTGAGAACCTGCCCGCTGACCGCGTCTAATTCCAGATCCCACTCGAGCCCCTGCGGATCACGTATTTCGACCTGGTAGATGTACTTGCCGTACTCCTCTTCCAGCTCGGTTTCGGTAATCGTCGAACCCGGGTGTCTGGCCAGTGCCGTGGCATTGAGCTTCTCGAAGGAGACGATAGTACCAGCGTCGCGCAGACGCAGGGCTTCATCCGGCCCCAGATCGCGTGCATGGGCGAGGCTGGCGGTCAGGCCGAGGATCGAGGCGAGGGACAGGGCAGTCAGGGTTTTCATGGTGTCTCCGTAATTTTTATGTGTTGCTTACGGTGGGCACCTTAACGGGATGAACTTAACTGAAACTGAATGGCCATCATTGCTCTGCCTCAACACATATCCCCTCTGTAGGAGCGAGCCTGCTCGCGATAGCGGTGTATCAGACGCATCATTGCTCAATGACACACCGCTATCGCGAGCAGGCTCACTCCTACAAGGTTTTGCAACATGTGCCTATAATCCTTCGCTTGCTAACGATCGAGACCGGTATGACCGCCATCCACATCAAGTTCCCTGCCCTCACCCTCAAGGCCGGCCCGCGGGCCATGGCGCGGATTCGTGCCCAAGGCCTCAACGCTGCCGATGTCGGCACCTTGCCCGGCGCGGCCGGTGGGCCGAAGGCGTTGGGGATTCAGGGGCTGGATCTGGCACTGTTCGGTGAATGGCTGCCGAGCGCGCCGCGCGAGCGTTCGCTGATCGGTGCGTCGGTCGGTTCCTGGCGCTTCGCCAGCGCCTGCCTGCCGGACGCCGCCGAAGGCATCCGTCGTCTCGGGCACTTGTATGCCGAGCAGAATTTCAACAAAGGCGTGACCATGGCCGAGATCAGCCAGAGCTCGCAGCGCATGCTCAATGACCTGCTCGATGGCCGCGACGCGAGCATCCTGAGCAACGCCGATTACCGGTTGAACATCATGGTGGTCAAAAGCCAGGGCCGCCTCGCTGACGATCATCGCGGTCGCCTCGGGCTGGCGCTGGGATCGGTGATCGCCGACAACCTGCGGGGCCGCGCGCGGCTGTCGCGGCACTTCGAACGGCTGATCATCCACGATCCGCGCCTGGCGCCGCCGGTGCATGCGTTGAACGACTTCCCGTCGCGCTTCGTTGCCCTGAATGCCGGCAATCTGCGTCAGGCGCTGTTGGCCTCGGGCTCGATTCCGATGGTCATGGAAGGCGTGCGCGACCTGCCCGGCGCCGGGGTCGGAACGTTCCGCGATGGCGGTTTGCTCGACTATCACCTCGACCTGCCCTACAGCGGCGACGGCATCGTACTCTATCCGCATTTCACCGATCGGGTGATTCCCGGCTGGTTCGACAAAACCCTGCCGTGGCGCCGCGCCTCGACCGAGCGCTTGCAGGATGTGCTGCTGCTCGCGCCGTCGAAGGAATATCTGGCGCGCCTGCCCTACGGCAAACTGCCCGACCGTAACGACTTCAAGCGTTTCATGGGCGATGCGCCGAGCCGACAGAAATACTGGCACGCGGCGATGGACGAGAGCCGCCGACTGGGCGATGAGTTTTTGGAACTGGCTGCCAACGGTCGCCTCGCCGAGCGCTTGCTGACCCTTTAGTCAGTGTTTTGCGCAGAGCTCTGGTAAACTCGCCGCCTGCCCGAATCGCTGCGGCGAACGCCATCTGAACAGAGCCGAAATCACTGTGGAAATCTTCAAAGAGTTTACTTTCGAATCCGCCCACCGCCTGCCGCACGTCCCGGACGGCCACAAGTGCGGGCGTTTGCACGGTCACTCGTTCAAAGTGGCGATTCACCTGAGCGGCGACCTCGATCCGCACACCGGCTGGATCCGTGACTTCTCCGAGATCAAGGCGATTTTCAAGCCGCTGTACGAGCGTCTGGATCACAACTACCTGAACGACATTCCCGGCCTGGAAAACCCGACCAGCGAAGTGCTGGCCAAATTCATCTGGAATGAAATGAAGCCGCTGTTGCCGGAGCTGAGCGCCATCCGCATTCACGAGACGTGCACCAGCGGTTGCATCTATCGCGGCGAATAACTCGATCCCCTGAACACTGCGGCGGTGCCACGATTCGACTTGCCCGCGATAGCGGTTTATCTTTCACATCGATGTTGGATGTGCCGCCGCCATCGCGGGCAAGCCCGCTCCCACAGGGGATCAGTGTTGATTCAAAAAAACAGCCTTCACGGCTGTTTTTTTATGCCTATGCTTTTTGGCTCTCCACCCGCCAAGAGGACAGGCCCATGACGGACTGGCTGCTGGATCAGGTCTTTGCCTTCAACGGGCGACAAGTACGCCATGCCGTGCGCGGCGACGGTCCACCGCTGGTATTTGTGCATGGCACGCCGTTTTCGTCGTATGTGTGGCACCGGATCGCCCCGCACTTTTTCGCCACACACCGAGTGCATTATTTTGATCTGCTCGGCTACGGGCGCTCTGAACAACCAGACGCCGACGTGTCCCTCGGCGTGCAGAACGAGCTGTTGGCGCAGTTGCTCGATCATTGGAATATCCAGAACCCCGATGTCGTCGCCCATGATTTTGGTGGTGCCACGGCCCTGCGCACGCACCTGCTCAACGGCAAGGATTACCGCAGCCTGACGCTGATCGATCCGGTGGCGCTGACACCCTGGGGCTCACCTTTCGTGCAGCATGTACGCCAGCATGAAGCGGCGTTCAGTGGATTGCCCGACTACATCCAGCGCGCCATCGTACCGACCTACATTCGCGGGGCGATTCATCGCGATATTCCCGATGAAGAACTGGCGCCCTACGTGCAGCCGTGGCTCGGCGATCCGGGGCAAGCGGCGTTCTATCGACAGATTGCGCAGATGGACGAGCGTTATACCCGTGAGGCCGAAACCCTGTACCCGAGCATCCGTTGCCCGGTGCAGATTCTCTGGGGTGAAGACGATCAGTGGATTCCCATCGAACGGGGTCGTGCCTTGCATCAGATGATCCCCGGATCACAGTTCCACCCCATCGCCAACGCCGGGCACCTCGTCCAGGAAGACGCCCCCGAAGCCATCGTCGCCGCCCTGCTGCGCTTTCTCTGACAGCTCCCAAACGCCCCTGACACCGATCGTTCCCACGCTCCGCGTGGGAATGCCTCAACGGACGCTCCGCGTTCGGCTTTGGAGTGGGACGCGGAGCGTCCCGGGCTGCATCCCCACGCGGAGCGTGGGAACGATCAATCAAAAGATCGCAGCCTTCGGCAGCTCCTGCACGGGGCTTCGGTGTGTTCAAGTGCACCGCTTTCGGGCCGAATATCGCTGTCTCGTCTATACATACCCGCAACTCCCGGTTTGGCACGACCACTGCAACCTCCCCCGCGTCTTCCCTCTCCCGCAAAGGACCGCCCCATGACGCAAAACGATCCCGGCAACGATTACCCCCTCAGCGAAGTCCCGATGCACGCGCGAAAAGGCCTGGCCTCGACCGCCATGGTGTTACTGGGATTCACATTCTTCACCGCGACCATGTTTGCCGGCGGCAAGCTCGGCGTGGCCTTCAGTTTCGGCGAGATGATGGCGGTGATCATCGTCGGCAATCTGCTGCTAGGTTTGTACGCGGCAGGTTTGGGTTACATCGCTTTCAAAAGTGGCCTCAACTCAGTGCTGATGGGGCGTTTCTGCTTTGGAGAAGTCGGCAGCAAGCTCAGTGACCTGATCCTCGGCTTCACCCAGATCGGCTGGTACGCCTGGGGCACCGCGACGGCAGCGGTCGTGCTCGGCAAATATTTTGATCTGGATGAAGGCACCGTGCTCGGCCTGATGGTGCTCTTTGGCCTGGTGTTCTGCGCCACGGCGTACGTCGGTTATCGTGGTTTGGAGATTCTGTCGTATATCGCGGTACCAGCGATGATGTTGCTGCTGATGCTGTCGATGTGGGTGGCGACGGTGAAGGTCGGTGGCTTCGAAGGTTTGCTCAGCGTCGTGCCGAGCGGTTCGCTGGACTGGTCGACCGCGATCACCCTGGTGTTCGGCACCTTTGTCAGCGGAGCCACGCAAGCGACCAATTGGACGCGGTTTTCTCGTTCGGCGCGGGTGGCGGTGCTGGCCAGCCTGATCGGTTTTTTCATCGGCAACGGTCTGATGGTACTGATCGGCGCGTACGGCGCCATCGTCTATCAGCAGCCGGATGTGGTTGAAGTGTTGCTGCTGCAAGGTTTCGCCATGGCCGCGATGGCAATGTTGTTGCTGAACATCTGGAGCACTCAGGACAACACCATCTACAACTTCGCCGTCGCTGGTTGCAACCTGCTGCGCACCGGCCGACGCAAAACCGTGACCCTCGCCGGCGCAGTGATCGGCACCCTGCTCGCGCTGTTGGGCATGTACGACATGCTGGTGCCGTACCTGATTTTGCTGGGCACGGTGATTCCACCGATTGGCGGGGTGATCATGGCCGACTTTTTCTATCGCTGGCGCGGCCACTATCCGCGCCTGGCCGACGCACGGCTGCCGGCGTTCAACTGGCCGGGACTCGGGGCTTACGGGGTCGGCACGGTTGCCGCGTTCAGTTCGCCGTGGGTCGCGCCGCTGGTAGGCATTGCCGCTGCCGCGCTAACGTATGTCATCGTCACCGGCCTGCTCGGCGCCCGCCGCGCCAGCGCGCCACTACAAGACCTATAAGAAGGATTCGCCTGATGCACATCATCAACGCCCGACTGCGCAACCAGGACGGTTTGCACGAATTGCACCTTGAAGACGGGCTGATCCGCAGCATCGCCCGCCAGACCGAGGCCCCTACCCTGGGCCCAGACGACCTCGACGCCGGCGGCAACCTGGTAGTGCCGCCCTTCGTCGAACCGCACATCCACCTCGACGCCACCCTCACCGCCGGCGAGCCGCGCTGGAACATGAGCGGCACGCTGTTCGAAGGCATCGAGTGCTGGGGCGAGCGCAAGGTCACCATCACCGAAGAAGACACCAAGACCCGCGCCAAGAAAACCATTCAGACCCTGGCCGCCCACGGTATCCAGCATGTGCGCACGCATGTCGATGTCACCGACCCGCAACTCACCGCACTCAAAGCCATGCTCGAAGTGCGCGAGGAGAGCCGTCACCTGATCGACCTGCAAATCGTCGCGTTCCCGCAGGAAGGCATCGAGTCGTTCCGCAACGGCCGTGAGCTGATGGAAGAAGCGATCCGCATGGGCGCCGACGTGGTTGGCGGGATCCCACATTTCGAATACACCCGCGATCAAGGCGTCAGCTCGGTGAAGTTCCTGATGGACCTCGCCGAGCGCACCGGTTGCCTGGTCGATGTGCATTGCGACGAAACCGATGATCCGCATTCACGCTTTCTCGAGGTGCTCGCCGAAGAAGCGCGCAGCCGTGACATGGGCGCCCTCGTCACCGCCAGCCACACCACGGCGATGGGTTCTTACGACAACGCCTACTGCGCAAAACTGTTCCGTCTTCTCGGCCATTCCGGGATCAGTTTTGTGTCCTGCCCGACCGAGAGCATTCACCTGCAAGGACGCTTCGACAACTTCCCGAAACGCCGTGGCGTGACCCGCGTCAACGAGCTGCTCGAAGCCGGAATGAACGTGTGTTTCGGCCAGGATTCCATCGTCGATCCGTGGTACCCGCTGGGCAACGGCAACATCCTGCGCGTGCTCGAAGCCGGGCTGCACATCTGCCACATGCTCGGCTACCGCAACCTGCAAAGTGCGCTGGATCTGGTGACCGACAACAGCGCCAAAGCCATGCACCTGGGCGAGCGTTACGGGCTGGAACAAGGCCGCCCGGCGAACCTGCTGATTCTGTCGGCGGACAGCGATTACGAGGTGATCCGCAGCCAGGGCCTGCCGCTGTATTCGATTCGTGGTGGTGAGGTGTTGATGAAGCGGCAGATGCCGGTGGTGGAGTTCAGTACCAATCTGAGCTGAAAATGTTGTCGGGGCTTACGGCCTTATCGCCGGCAAGCCAGCTCCCACAATGATTTGTGATGGACAGGAAGCCCATGTTCAATACAAACCCTGTGAGAGCTGGCTTGCCAGCGATGGCGGGCTGGAGTTCAGCTCATCAGCTGAGCCGTACCGAATAATCTGACTCGCACTAATTCTCCCTGCTCTTCCTCAAGCAAAATCGGCGCAGTGCCACCGGGCATTACAACCTGCACCTCTCCTGCATCGACCCAACCGACCCGCCACGCGGCCGAGGCCACTGCGCTGGCGCTGGTGCCGGAGGACGCCGTCGGGCCTTCGCCGCGCTCAAACACACGCGCGACGATACGTTGCTTTGATTCGCGCACGGCCCATTGCAGATTGATGCCCGCCGGGCAGGGTTGTCCGGCGCCGGTCGGCATGGCGTAGGCGATTCGGGTCAGGTCTTCGTTCAGTGGTGATTCACGCATTCTCTCGTTAGTGGGCAACGCGGTCTTGTCGCCGAGCAGTGTCACGCAATGCGGATTGCCGATGCGTACGAACTGGCTGTGGGTCCATGCGGGATCGAGTTGCGCCAAGGGTTGCACATGACTCACCTCCCGACCGTTTAAGTCGACACTTTCGACGTTCTGCGCGCCAACGGAAAACGGCCCGAAACCGGGCTGACCGAGATCCAGCCAAAAACCTTTTACTCCGTCGACCTCGGCAGGTTTCACCGAGGTTTCCACCGCTTCTCCTTTGTCGTGATGCACGCGCAACAGCGCGCCCTCCTCCGGCAGTAAGCCTTGCTCGGTCAGCGCCTGAGAAAAAATCGTCAGGCCGTTGCCACTGCGCTCGGCAAGCGTGCCGTCGGTGTTGACGATCAATACGTCAAAGGGCGGCGAGGTCTGGAAGGGGCCGATCAGCAGGCCGTCACTGCGGTGGGATTTGCTGTTCGCGGGCCGCTGGCCTTCGGGCCAGTCACAGCAGAGTGCTACGGCCAAATGGCTCCACGTTTGTCGCAATGACGCGCAAGCGGCGGCACTCGCGGGCAGATCGATACCTGCCCCGCGCAGCGCTTCGGGCGAAACCACGCCATAGATATTGCCCCGTGCGTCGTAGAACTGCGTCATGAACCGGCTCTCGTTTTCGAATATCCAAAGGCGCCACTGTAAAACGCAATCCCTTGTGGGAGCGAGCCTGCTCGCGAAAGCGCGGGGTCAGGCAACATTTTTTCTGACTGAAATACCGCATTCGCGAGCAGGCTCGCTCTCACAGGTTAGGATGTCGACTGCACAGCCCCGAGACCTGCGATCGAACCTCGACGCACAATCACTGTCCTTCGGGGACGCGATGTTTTTTGCCAAGGATTGATATGACCAGCCTCACCTCCCAAGACACCTTCGTCCCCGGACGCCTGCAACAGATGTCCACGCGCATCGCCTTCTTCATCGCCGGACTCGGCATTGCCGCGTGGGCGCCACTGGTGCCGTACGCCAAGGCCCGGGCCGGGCTCGATGAGGGCACGTTGGGTCTGTTGCTTTTGTGTCTGGGGGTCGGTTCGATTCTGGCGATGCCCATGGCGGGGATTCTTGCGACCCGGTTCGGCTGTCGTCGGGTCGCCACCGGTGGCACCTTGCTGATCTGCGCGGCGTTGCCATTGCTGGCGACGGTGTCGTCGATCCCGGCGCTGATCGCCACGCTGTTCATGTTCGGCGCCGGGCTCGGCACGGTGGATTCGACGGTGAACCTGCAAGCGGTGATCGTCGAGCGCGCCAGCGGCAAGAACATGATGTCGGGCTTTCACGGCTTGTTCAGTCTGGGCGGGATTGTCGGCGCGGCGGGCGTGAGTGCCCTGCTCGGCCTCGGCCTGTCACCGCTGGGTGCGATGCTGGTGGTGGTGGCCGTGCTGATTGCCGCGTTGTTCAAATGCGTGCCGCACATGTTGCCCTACGGCAGTGAATGCTCGGGCCCGGCGTTCGCGGTGCCTCACGGCATCGTGCTGTTTATCGGTGGGATGTGCTTCATCGTGTTCCTCACCGAAGGCGCGGCGCTGGACTGGAGTGCGGTGTTTCTGGCGCAGGAACGTGGGATCGACACGGCGTATGCGGGGTTGGGTTACGCGGCATTTGCCCTGACCATGACGGCTGGGCGCTTGATGGGTGACCGGATTGTGCGGATTGTCGGTGCGACGCGGATCATTTTGTTTGGCGGTCTGTTGGCCGCGGCCGGGCTGTTTCTGGCGACGTTCGCGCCGAGCTGGGAAGCCGCGCTGGTCGGTTATGCGCTGGTCGGTGCGGGATGCTCGAATATCGTGCCGGTGCTGTATACGGCAGTGGGCAAGCAGACGGTGATGCCGGAGAGTATTGCGGTGCCGGCGATTACGACGTTGGGTTATGCGGGGATTCTGGCGGGGCCGGCGGTGATTGGGTTTGTTGCGCATGCGAGCAGTTTGAGTTTTGCTTTTGGGCTGATGGCGGTGTTGCTGGTGGCGGTGGCTATTGGTGGGAAGGTGTTGAGGGTCTGAATC
>NZ_JBYSZA010000050.1:0-19612 GCF_058786735.1 Pseudomonas sp. FW305-7 | reverse complement strand
GAAGCAAACCGGAGGCGATGCCCCCGGATGGACACCGTAGCGAGGGAACACTGAGCCTAGGCGAAGTGCCGTACGTCCGGGAGCAGCCCTTTTGGTTACTTTTGGGGCGTTTGCCAAAAGTGACCCGCCGTAAGGGCGGAACCCTAAGCCGCCATCACCGCAGCAACGGATATGCCCCCAACCCCAAAACCCCAAACAACAAAATCAAAAGATCGCACCCTTCGGCAACTCCTACACTGGTTCCTACGGCTTGCCCTTCAAGCCCCAGACCACCACCATCCAAGGAGTCTGTCCCATGCCCGATAGAAAATGCGATTGTCCAGGATGCAAATGCACAATCAAGGAAGGCGACCATTCCTACGCCGTGCACGGCAAGCACTACTGCTGCGAAGCCTGCGCCCATCACCACAAGAGCGGTGAAGAGTGCTCAAGCAAAGGCTGCCATTGCGCGCATCCCAAATAACGACATGCAAAAAAAAGTGGAGCCTAATCAGGCTCCACTTCCAGTTTCAGACTCTCATCATCCAGCCGCTCGGCATGCCGCACAGTGCCTTGCAGCCGCCTGCCTTCAACCCACACCACCACGGTTTTCGCCTGGTCGAGGTTTTCCGGTAACGGTGCGGGCACCCGCAGGGCGAAACGATAAGGATCATCTTCGACCGCCTCCAGACCCACCCGACACTCCGCGCTCTTGGTGATGCGCCCAAACAACGTGTCCAGGCCGTATTCAAGTTGCGCCGGACTGCTGATGCTGGTCATTGTGCATTCCCCCGAATGATCCTGATGGCCACGCAGAGCTTAGCTTGCGGGTCGCCAGATAACATTTTCGACGCCGAATTTTTCCGCCATCGGTTTGCTGGTCTTCTGCACTTTTTCGCGGCCAAAGCGCGGGATTCGACCCACGCCCGCGTCGCAACTCGCCCAGTGCCACGCCTCGGCGTTGTCCATTTTGTCCGAGCGGATAATGAACGATTTGGGCGTGCCGTGAAGGGTGTATTCAATGACGAAAAGTTTTGCGTTGTTCATAAAGCCCGTATTCCTCCCTGTGGTAATAGAAGGATCGCAGCGCGCGTGGAAAATTCACTCGGATTGTCCGACGGTTTTCGCCATTGGCGACGAAATGGCGCACTGGTTACCATGGCGCTTCCGCCAACCCCAATGAATGCTCGCCATGGCCCTCGCCGCACCCCCTGATCTGAGTGACACCGATGTGCCCATGCAACCGCTGGCGCGAACCTATCCGCGTGGGCTGTTTATCGAGCCGCATGAGCATGTCTGGGGGCAGTTGTTGTATGCGATGAGCGGAGTGATGTGGGTCGAGACGCCGCACGAGGCATTGGTGGTGCCACCGCAGCGGGCGGTGTGGTTGCCGCCGGGGGTGCCGCACGGGATTCGCGTGGTATCGGATCTGCAGATGCGCAATATCTACCTGCGCCCGGCGCTGGCGGCGACGCTGGATGAGACGGTGCAGGTCATTGAGGTCGGCGGGCTGTTGCGCGAGTTGATCGTCGGGTTGGTGGAGCAGGGCGACAGTGGGGATCCGGCGTATTACGAGGCCTTGGTCGGGCTGGCGTTGCTGGAGTTGAAACGCGCCAGGCGTTCGCCGTTGAAGATTCCGCTGCCGGATGATTCCGATCGGCGCCTGATGAATCTGTGTCAGGCGGTGATCGCGTCACCGTCGCTGGCAATTCCCTTCGAACAGCACGCGGAAAACGCCGGCGCCAGCGTGCGCACGCTGGCGCGATTGTTCAAGGACAGTCTCGGCATGGGCTTCGCCGAATGGCGGCGGCAGGTGCAACTGGCAACGGCGGTGGCGGAGCTGATCCAGGGCGTGGCGGTGAGTGTGATTGCCCGTGAACTGGGTTATTCGCCGAGCAGTTTCAGCGACATGTTCCGCCGTGAGCTGGGCGTGGCCCCCTCGCAATTCACTGTGTAACGACGCTATTTCCTCAACCTGCACCGACCCTGTGGGAGCTGGCTTGCCAGCGATGGCGCCCGCACATCCAGCATTTTCGTGACAGACATACCGCTATCGCTGGCAAGCCAGCTCTCACAGGATTTTTCGCTGATTTCGGCAGATTTGGCCGAAATTCAGAAGTCCTTGGCCGATGCCTTTGCGGCCGATTCCCTAGACTCTGCCCATTCCCTTCACGCGGCAGAGTTCTCCCATGAACTACCTGATTTCTCTGGCCATCGGCCTCGGCGTCGGCCTGCTCTACGGCGCGCTGGATTTCCGTTCTCCAGCCCCTCCGGCAATCGCGCTGGTCGGTCTGCTCGGCATGTTGGCAGGTGAGCAGTTGTGGCCGATGGGCCGGCAACTGGTCGCGGGCTGGCTGTCCTGAGTTTCCTCTTTCCCATTCGGTGGATGTGTCCATGAAAGCACTGCAATTCGATAAAACCGGCGACTTGTCTTCCCTGCGTTACGTCGAGGTGCCAACGCCGGTACCGGGCGTCGATGAGGTGCTGGTACAGATCAAAGCGGCGGGCCTGAACCCCAGCGACGTGAAAAACGTACTCGGGCGTTTCCCCTACACCACGTTGCCACGAATTCCTGGGCGCGACTTCGCCGGTGTCGTGGTCGAAGGTCCGCGGGCCTTGATCGGCCAGGAAGTCTGGGGCACCGGGCGTGAGTTGGGCTTTTTCGCCGACGGCTCCCATGCGCAATTCGTCAAACTGCCGGCCAACGGCGTGGCCCACAAACCGTCGCACCTGAGTTTCACCCAGGCCGCCAGCCTCGGCGTGCCATACACCACGGCGTGGGATGCGCTGGAGCGTAGCCTCGTAACCGCTGAAACCCGCTTGCTGGTGATCGGTGGCGGTGCAGTGGCCACGGCAGCCTTGGCGCTGGCCAAAGTGCGCGGCGCGCAGTTGCTGGCAGCGGCGCGCCGGCCCGAGCAAGTCAAAGACTTGCAGGCGCAGGGTTATCAGACGATTCAACTGGATAAACCCGAAGACCTCGGCGCGCAGGTCAACGCGGTATATCGCGGCGGTGCGGATGTGATCTTCGACACTACCGGTTTCTGGTTGCCGGCCTCGGTGGCGGCATTGGCCACATTCGGTCGCATCGCCATCATCGCTGCGCCGGTGGATGGCCACGTGCAGTTGCCGGCACTGGCGCTGTACCGCAAGGGCGGTTCGGTGGTCGGGATCAACTCGCTGCTCTACGGCGTCGAAGCCTGTGCGGTGATGCTGGAACAGTTCGGGCGATTCTTCGATGAAGGCCTGCTGCCGTTGCCGCAAGGCCTGGTCGAAGCCCCGCTGGCCGAAGGCTTACAGCGTTATGCCGATGTGAATCAGGGCAGCGGCGACAAAGTCATCCTCATTCCCTGATACACCTTAATCTCCTCAACACCCCGCAACCTGTGGGAGCTGGCTTGCCAGCGATAGCGTCAATTCAGGCAATCTCCTCTGCGCCTGATCCACCGCCATCGCTGGCAAGCCAGCTCCCACAGGGATCCGCGTTGTTCTTAAGAGGCAGGAACGCCGTTCTCCCACGCCGACCAGTTTTTCAGGATGTCCTGCACCAGCGGATTACCCGTGCGATAGAGGTTTTCCAGCGCCGGCACAAAACCGCCCTGATCGGCGTACTTGAGCAAATTATCGACTTCACTCCCGCCCGGTTCAGGACGGTCGAAATCGGAACCGGCACGCACCACAGCGAGGCGTTGCACGTCGACCAGGCCTTCACGACTGGCGCGTAACAGCGCTTCGTATGTCGAGTTGTCTTCCTGTTGGGTCGTGCAGTATTCACCCTTGTTGTCGGTGAGCAGTCGGGTCCAGACTTCGGCCCGTTCGCTCAGGCGTGTGCCGGAGAACCAGGTGTTGCCAGCCAATGTGTCGCAGCGGGTGACCATCGGTGGCTGGTTGGCTGGCGCTGACGGGTATTTCAGGCGCCACGCCGCCGATTCCTTGCTCTCGCTCAGTTTGACCTTGTGGCTCAGGGCGAAGGCCTTGGCCTGCAAACTCGGGTTGAGTTCGAAGACTTCGGTCTTGTAGTCCAGCGGCGGTTTTTCGTTGGGGCCTTTGGTGTTGATGCCCAGGTATCCGGTCGGCCAACTCGACGGCGCGTCACGGGAATCCAGCTCCCATTGCGTGCCGAACTCCACCAGATAATGCGCCCACGCAGCGGTGCCGATGGTCCCGTGCTTCGGGCTGATCCCGGCGATACCCGCGATCAGGAAGTAGCTTTTGCGCAGATCGAATTTCGGCGACAGGGCCAGGGCCAGGGTCGAGGCGGCAGCGTTGGTCTGGCCCATGCCGGTGGTCAACAGGCACACCTGCCGGGTGTTGCAGCGGATGGTCGGGTACTCGGCGGACAGCCCCGGTACGCGGATTTCCTGCTTCAGCTCCAAGCGGTCGATCCAGTTTTGCGCCTCGGGGGCGAACATGGTGATCAGCACGACTTTCGGCTGGATCGGTGCCTCGGCCGCCCACGCGGTAGAAGAGAGCAGGGCTGCACCGGCCAGGGTCAAACGCATCATTGCTTGCATGAAAATCTCCTTGATTCAGAACTGATAACCGACGCCCGCGTAGTAACCCCAACCATTCGAGCGCGCGCGGAAATTGCCGTCGCCGAAGTTCAGCTCGCTGCCGTCTTCCCAGTTGCCGCCGTTGTGGAAATAACGGCCGACCAGGGTGAAGCGCAAATGGGTGAACGAGTAGAGCAACACGTTGGTCGCCACCGTCGCGTTGGCGGTGCGCGCCGGGTTGTCCTTGTGGATGTCGGAGCCGAAATCGAAGTTGGTGAAGCCGATGTAGGTCAGCGATGCGCCGTTGCTGAATTTGTCGATCGGCACGATGTATTTGAGCTGGGCGCGGTAGCCGTCCCACGAATATTCATTGCTCGCGCCGTAGTTTTCCCACTGGTAGCGCCCGTACAGGTTGGCCGACAGGTTGACCCGTGAATGGATGTCGATGTCGGTGCCGAAGCCGCTGTACAGGGTGTTGGCGCGGTTTTCCTTGCGGCTGCCGTGGTCGTAGATCCAGTCGAACGCGACGTACCATTCCTTGAACGGGCCAATAGCCAGGCTGCGGCCGGCGAGGTAGTCGATGGAAATGCGCGGCTCGTGCTCCATGAACACCGGCGAGCCGTGATCCCACACGCCTTTGTCGTGGCTGTTGCCGATGTTGAAGATCTTCGGCACGTCGATGTAGCCGTACAGTTCGAACGGCCCCTTGCGGCCGAAGTACTCGTATTCCAGGTAGATATCGTCGGCCGGCTGCGGGCCGAAGCTGATGTCTTTGCTGCCGATCAGCATCAAGTCCTGGTTGTACCAGTCCGACAGGTACGCGCCTTTTTTCGGTGGACTGGCTTCGGGGCTGAGGGCTTCGCCTTGAGCGGACTCTTCCGGCAATGCGGGTTGGGCGAGGGCGCTGTGGCTGAGAAGTCCGGTAACGCCGGTCAGTAGCAGGGAAACAGCAAACGTGCGCGCTAACGGGGCGCGAAGCGAGGAAGCGGGGCGCATTCAAAGTCCTTTTTTGCGGATCGAGGCCCGGATTCTTCGGACCTGTAGGGGTTTGTCGGGAAAATGCCGGCATTGACGCTTAGCAAACGTTTGCACAAGCCGTACCAATGTTTTCAATTCGCTGATATTTCGTCGATTTCAACGGTTTTTCTGACAGAACGATCACATTTTTCAAAATCTCAAAAAATGCCGGCGGGTATGACTCCTGTGGCGAGGGGGTTTATCCCCGATGGGGCGCGTAGCGGCCCTTGAAAGCGGGGCCTGCTGCGCAGTCCATTGGGGATAAATCCCTTCGCCACAAAAGCCATGTCAGGCCCGTCGGTACGGGCTGAAACGCTTATTCCAGAAGCCTCTAGTATTAAAGTATTAACACCATTTAATCCGTGCCCCAATGCTGGGCGTCTACTAGCGTTGTTCCCAATCAACGGTTTTGTGATGACCGTCGCAGTCTTGAGTCGCGTGTGGAATAAGCAGCGGTTCGCACGCTTTCAAGGAAGAAATTGGCCACGACAAGGAGTAGCCCGTGGAAGCAAGGTTCGGTGTCGCCCTCGTATCGCGTTTTTCCCCTCTTTCCCTTGCTGTGCATCTGAGTGTCGCCGGGTTGTTGTTCGGCGGCGTCAGCGCACCTGCGTTAGCCACGTGCTCCACGGCCGGTTCGACGGTGACTTGTACCGGCGTGCCTTCGCTGCCGTTGTTTCTCAACAACTTCAGCAGTGCCACCAATGGCCTGACGGTCAACGTCAACAGCGGCGCACAGATGAACGCGACCCTCGGCGGTCACGTCATGGACCTGACCGGGGTGAATATCAGCCTGAACAACTCCGGCACCCTCGACCCGGCGCTGCTCGGTCTGGTCTCGGTGTTGAGTGGCGGTGCCTTCATCGGCACCGGTGCGACCAGTACGGTCAGTGTGCTCAACAACGCCAGCGGGATCATCCGCGGCACCGGCATGTTGCTCGGCCTCAACCTGACCAGCATTGATGGCCTGGGCATCGCGGTGAACAACGCGGCGGCCGGTACCACCACCATCACCAACAACGGCACCATCACCTCGACCGGGCTTTCGGTGGGTGGCATCACCCTGGCCGATACCCCGGTGGTCGGGGTCTACGGCGGCTCGCAAGTCAACATGACCAACAGCAGCACGGGTGTCATCAACGGCCGGATCGCCTTCGAGACCTCGGCGGCGGGCAACACCTTCACCAACGCCGGTGCGATTACCGGTGGCGTGTCGATGGGGGCGGCGAGTACCAACACCTTCACTGCAGTGACTGGCTCTTCGGTGCAGGTCGGTGACGGCGTGCAGGTCAGCGTCGGTCTGGGTGGGCTGATCGGCATCAACCTGACCTTTGCCCCGACCGGCACCGTCGATGGCGGCGCGGGTGGCACCAACAGCCTGATCCTGCAAAACCCGATCGGCGTCGGCGGCGGTACGACCGGGACTGGAACGGCGTCCAGCGCGACCTACGTCAACTTCAACAACCTGACCATCAACAGCGGCACCTGGACCTTGCAGGGGCCATTGGTCAGCGGCGCGACCACGCTCAACGGCGGTGTCGCCCAGTTCAACAATAACGCCACATTTGGCAGCGGTGTCCTCACCTCCAACGGCGGGATTCTGCAGGCCAGCAATGCCGGCTTGAACGTCAGCAACCTGATCTCCCTCGGTGCCGGTGGCGTGACGGTGCAAGGCACCAACGCCACCACCCTCAGCGGGGTGATTTCCGGCAGCGGCGGCCTGACCAAAGTCGGTTCCGGGCAACTGAGCCTCAGCGCCGCCAACACCTACCTGGGCAACACCACGCTCAACGGCGGCACCGTGCAATTGGGCAACAACCTGGCGCTGAGCACCGGCACCCTCAACGTCACCGGCGCGACAACCCTGAGTGCCCCCGGCACGATCAGCCTGAACAATGCGATCAGTCTCGGCGGCACATTGACGGCCGGCGGCACCGGCGCACTGACGCTCGGCGGCTTGATCACCGGCAGCAGCGGCCTGAGCAAAACCGGCAGCGGCAGCCTGACCCTCAGCGGCGCCAACAGCGGTTACACCGGCACTACCACCCTCAGCGCCGGCAGCCTGCTGGTGACCAACAACAACTCGCTGGGCAGCGGCGCGCTGAACACTGCCGCTGGCACCAGCCTCGACAGCACCGCCAATGTCACGCTGGCCAACAACATCGCCATGACGGGTGCCCTCAATGTGCTCGGCAGTAATGCCCTGACACTCGGTGGTGTGTTGTCCGGCACGGGCGGCATTACCAAGAGTGGCAGCGCCAGCCTGACGCTGACCGGCAACAACACCAACGCCGGTAACACCGTGCTTAATGCCGGCAGCCTGTTCCTGGGCAGTAACACCGCGCTCGGTACCGGCGCGTTGAGCGCGGCGGCGGGCACCACGCTGGATGCGACCACAGCGGTAACGTTGGCCAACGCCGTCGCGCTGGCGGCGGATCTGACCATTGGCGGTACGCAGGCGCTGGGCCTGAGCGGCGTCATCAGTGGCGCCGGCAACCTGATTAAAAATGGCACCGCGAACCTGAGCCTTAGCGGCAACAACACGTTCTCCGGCGGCACCGCGCTGAATGCCGGCACGCTGATTGTCGGCTCCAACACCGCGCTGGGCACTGGCGCACTGACTACCGCGGAAGGTACCACCCTCGACGCCAGCACCGCGGTCGCGCTGACCAACGCGGTTTCCCTCGGCGGCAACTTGAACGTCGGCGGCAGCGCCAACCTGACCCTCGGTGGTGTTATCAGCGGCAGCGGCGGGCTGACCAAAAACGGCGCAGCCAACCTGATCCTTAACGGTACCAACACGTTCCTCGGTGCCATCGCATTGAACGCAGGCACCCTCACCGCAGGCGCGAATGCGGCGCTCGGCAGCGGCAACATCACCGTGGGCGGCGCGGCAACCCTCGACAGCAATGCGTCCGTGACCCTGAACAACGCGGTTATTCTCAACAACGCCTTGAGCATCGGCGGCGCCAACGCCCTGACGCTGGGTGGCGTGATCAGCGGCGCCAGTCAATTGATCAAGAACGGCGCGGCCAACCTGACCCTCAGCGGCTCTAACACTTACAGCGGCGGCACGACGCTGAATGCAGGCAGCCTGACCGTCGGCAATGGCGCGGCACTCGGCACCGGCGCACTGACCGTGGCCGGGGCGGGCACCCTCAACAGCAGTTCGGCGTTGACGCTGAACAACGCGATCACCCTCAACGCTAACCTCACCGCCGGCGGCGCCAACGCGCTGACCCTCGGCGGTGTAATCAGCGGCGCTAGCGGCCTGATCAAGACCGGCGCCTCAAGCCTGACCCTCAACGGCAATAACACCTATACCGGCACCACCGCGCTGAACGCCGGATCGCTGATCGTCGGCTCCAACACAGCGCTCGGCACGGGCGCGGTGAACGCATCGAACGGCACCACATTGGATGCCGGCACCGCAGCAACCCTGGCCAACAACGTCAACCTCGGCGGCACCCTGACGCTGGGTGGCAGCAATGCGCTGACCCTCGGCGGCGTGGTCGCCGGTATCGGTGGGCTGATCAAAAATGGCGCTGCCGACCTGACCCTTAACGGCGCCAACACCTATTTCGGCAACACCGCGCTGAACACCGGCAAACTGACGGTCGGCAGCAATACCGCATTGGGCGCGGGTACGTTGAACGCGGCGGCAGGCACTACGCTGGACGCCAACACCGCCGTCAGCCTGAACAATGCGGTGGCATTGGCCGGTGCCTTGAATGTCGGTGGCACGGCGGATCTGACTTTGACCGGTCTGGTCAGCGGCGCCGGCAGTCTGGTGAAAAACGGTACGGCCAATCTGATTCTCAACGCGGCGAACAACTTCCTCGGCGGCACCACCCTCAACGCCGGCACGCTGACGGTGGGCAACAGTTCGGCGTTGGGCTCCGGCGCACTGACCGTCGCGGGCGCGGCGACGATGGACAGCAATTCGCCGCTGGTCTCGCTAAGCAACGCGGTCGCCCTCAATGCGGCGTTGACCGTGGGGGGTACGCAAAACCTGACCCTCGGCGGCGTAACCAGTGGCACCGGCCAGTTGATCAAGAATGGCGCGGCCAATCTGACCCTCAACGGCAACAACACCTTCAGCGGCGGTACGACTCTGAACGCCGGCACCCTGACTCTGGGCAATGCCAACGGTTTGGGCAGCGGCGCGTTGATTGTTGGCGGCGCGGCGACCCTGGATAACAGCGCTTCCTTCGGCATCGGCAATGCAATCACGTTGAACGCCGGTCTCACCGTCGCGGGCAACAACGACCTGAGCCTCAACGGCATCATCGACGGCGCCGGCAACCTGACCAAAAACGGTCTGTCTGACTTGACGCTGGCCGGCAACAACACGTTCACGGGCGCGGTGAACATTGTCTCCGGCAGCGTCACCACGTTGAACAGCAATGCGCTGGGCAACACCTCTGGTGTGAATATCAGCGCTGGCGCCGGTCTGAATCTGGGCAGCGACGCCAGCCTCGGCGCGCTGACCGGCAGCGGCGACGTGCAGCTCACCGGCAGCAACACGCTGACCGTCGGCAACGGCAATCTCACCAGCACGTTCGACGGCGGCCTCAGTGGCAGCGGTGGCCTGATCAAGGTCGGCACCGGCACCCTGAACCTCACCGGGATCAACGGCATCACCGGCAACACCGCGATCAACGGCGGCACCGTGAGTCTCAGCGGTTCGCTGGCGAGCGCGCAGGTCAACGTCAATACCGGCGGCACCCTGACCGGTACCGGTTCGGCGCTTGGTGCCATCAACGTCAACAGCGGTGGGCATCTGGCGTTGTCGTCGGGTAACCAACTGTCCGCCGGTGCGCTGACCCTCGCGGCCGGCAGCAACGTCGATGTGGCGCTGGGAACCCCTTCGACCGCGTCGCTGATGAATGTCGGTGGCAACCTTACTCTCGACGGTAATCTCAACGTCACCGACGCCGGCGGTTTCGGCGTTGGCGTGTATCGCCTGTTCAACTACACCGGTGCGCTGACCAATCTGGGTCTTGATGTCGCCAGCGTGCCGGTCGGCTACGGCCTCGGCGATTTGATTGTGCAGACGGGCGTGGCCAATCAGATCAACATTCAAGTGTCGGCGCCGAACTCCAATATTCGTTACTGGGATGGCAGTCAGACGATTGCCAACGGTGTTGTCGATGGCGGCAGCGGTACCTGGAACGTGGTCGGCACCAATTGGACCGACGCCAACGGACTGGTCAATCAGCCATGGGCTGGCGACTTCGCGGTGTTCCAGGGTACGGCCGGTACGGTGACGGTTAACGGCACGCAAGCCTTCACCGGCATGCAGTTCCTCACCGACGGCTACAACGTGGTCAACGGTGCAGCGGGACAACTCACAGCGGTCAACGGCACCGGCGGCACCACTTCGTTGCGCGTCGATCCGGGCGTGACGGCGACCATCAATGCCAATATCGATGGCAGCGGCATCCTTAATAAACTCGACGCCGGCACGCTGGTGCTCGGTGGTGCCAACACTTATACCGGCGGCACGCAACTGGACGGCGGCAAGATCATCGTCGGCAGCAACACCGCACTCGGCACCGGAACGTTAACGGCGAATGCCGGCACGCAACTGGACAGCAACACGGCGGTGACCCTCGGCAACGCGGCGACACTCAACGGCAACCTCACCGTGGTCGGCAGCAATGCGCTGACCCTCAACGGCGTGATCGGCGGCACCGGTGGTCTGATCAAAACCGGCGCGGCCAACCTGACCCTCGGCGGCAATAACGCCTTCCTCGGGCCAGTGGCGCTGAACGCGGGTGGACTGATTCTGGCGTCGAACTCGGCGCTGGGCTCGGGCACGCTGAACGCGGCGGGCGGCACCGCGCTGGATGCCGCCACCGCCGTTTCGGTCAACAACGCGGTCAATCTGGCCGGCAACCTCGGCATCGGCGGTGCAGCGGATCTGACCCTTGCCGGCACGATCAACGGCGCCGGCAGCCTGACCAAGAACGGCGCGGCCAACCTGACCCTCAGCGGCAACAACAACTTCCTCGGCGGCATCAACCTCAGTGCCGGCACCCTGACCGCTGGCAGCAACTCGGCGCTGGGCCTGGGCAACCTCACCGTCGCCGGCGCTTCGGCGCTGGACAGCAGCAGTGCGTTGAGCCTGGGCAACAACGTCGTGCTCAACGCCAACCTGAGCAACACCGGCAGCAACAACCTGACCCTCGCCGGTGTGGTCAGTGGCGCGGGTGGGCTGATCAAGAACGGCGCGTCGAACCTGACGCTCAACGGCATCAACACCTTCAGCGGAGGTACCACGCTGAACGCCGGCACGTTGACCCTCGGCACTGGCTCTTCACTGGGTTCCGGCGCACTGACCGTGGCGGGTGCATCGACTCTCGATAACTCCGCACCGCTGGTGCTGGCCAACAACGTTAACGTCAATGCGAATCTGAGCCTGGCCGGTAACAACAACCTGACCCTTGGCGGCGTGATCGCCGGGGCGGGTACGTTGACGAAAAACGGTCTGGCCGACCTCACGTTGAGCGGCAACAACACCTTTAGCGGCACCTTCGACGTGTTGTCCGGTAGCTTGACCACCCTCAACGGTACGGCGCTGGGCAACAACGCCACGGTCAATCTCGCTGGCGGCACGGCGCTCAACCTCGGTGCTTCCGGCAGCCTCGCCAGCCTCACTGGCAACGGCACCGCGCTGGTCGGCACCGGCAATACGCTGAGCCTGGGCGGCAACAACGTCAGCAGCACCTTCGCCGGCATCCTCAGCGGTGACGGCGGACTGACCAAACTCGGCAGCGGCACCCTGACCCTGAGCGGCGTCAGCGATTTGACCGGCGACACCAACGTCAACGCCGGCACCTTGCAGGTCAACGGCTCGCTGGCCAGCGGCAATGTGCTGGTCAACAACGGTGGCACCCTTGGCGGTAGTGGCACCCTGACCGGTGCGGTGACGGTGGTGGATGGCGGTCATCTGGCAGGCGCTACCGGCAGCACCTTGTCGGTGAATTCGCTGGTGCTCAACGGCAACTCCAACTTCGATGTCGGCCTCGGCACCCCGGTGTCCGGTGGCGGCAATGCGTTGGTGAATGTCGGCGGCAATCTGACCCTCGACGGCACGCTGAATGTCAGCGACATCGGCGGTTTCGGCAGCGGCGTGTATCGCCTGATCAACTACACCGGCGGCCTCACCGACAACGGCATGCTGATCGGCACGGTACCGGGCAGCGTCACCCCGGGCGACCTGACCCTGCAAACCGCGCTGGCCAACCAGATCAATCTGCTGGTCACTGCACCGGGCGTCACCGTGCAATTCTGGGACGGCAATCAACTGATCGCCAACGGTTCGGTGGACGGCGGCAGTGGCACCTGGGGCACCGGCACCACCAACTGGACCGACGTCAACGGCACCACCAATCAGGCCTGGACCAACAACTTCGCAGTGTTCCAGGGCACGGCGGGCACGGTCACGGTCAACGGCGCGCAAACCATCACCGGCATGCAGTTCGTCACCGATGGCTACAGCCTGCAAAACGGCACAGCGGGGTCGCTGAATCTGGTCAACGGTTCGCTGGGTAACGCCTCGGTGCGCGTCGATCCGAACACAACGGCGACCATCGGTGTGGCACTCAACGGCGCCGGCACCCTCGGCAAATACGACACCGGCACGCTGGTGCTCAACGCCGCCAACGGTTACACCGGCGGCACCGCGCTCAATGGCGGCAAGATTGTGGTCGGCAACAACGCGGCGCTCGGCACTGGCGTGTTGACGGCGGCCAACGGCACCGCGCTGGACAGCAACACCGCCGTCAGCCTCGGCAACGACGTGGTCCTCAACGGTGGCCTGAACGTTGCCGGCTCCAATGCCTTGACCCTCGGCGGCGTGGTCAGCGGCAGCGGCAGTCTGATCAAGACCGGCGCTTCCAGCCTGACCCTCAACGGCAGCAACACCTACAGCGGCGGCACCCAACTGGGGGGCGGCACGCTGATCCTCGGCAATAACAGCGCACTGAGCAGCGGTGCGTTGAGTGTGACCGGCAACGGCAGCCTCGACAGTGCCTCGGCGCTGCAACTGGCCAACGCCATTAACCTCGGCGCGCAACTGACGCTCGCCGGTAACCAGAACACCACCCTGATCGGCGCGATTACCGGCAGCGGCAGTCTGCTGAAAAACGGCACGGGTGATCTGGTGCTCAGCGGCGCGAATACCTACAGCGGTGGCACCACGCTGAACGGCGGCAGCACGCGCGGCGACACCAGCAGCCTGCAAGGCGCAATCGTCAACAACGCGGCGCTGACCTTCGAGCAGAACGCTGACGGCAGCTACACCGGCAACCTCACCGGTAGCGGCACGCTGAACAAAACCGGCAGCGGTCAATTGCTGTTGACCGGCAACAATACGTTCACCGGCAACACGTCGGTGCAGGCCGGCAATCTGCTCGTCAACGGTGTGTTCAACAGCGCCAACGTCAATGTCGCCAGTGGTGCGAAAATCGGTGGCGGCGGTCAGTTCGGCGGGGCGGTGCAACTGGCCGACGGCGCGACCTTGCTCGGTGGCGGCACGGCGACGCCGTTGTCGGTCGGTTCGCTGGCGTTGTCCTCGGGCACGAATCTTGACTTCAGTCTTGGCTCGGCGGCCAGCTCCACCACAGTGGTCAACGTCGCTGGCAACCTGACCCTCGACGGCACGCTGAACATCAGCAACGCCGGCGGCTTCGGCACCGGGGTCTACCAACTGTTCAGCTACGGCGGCAGCCTGACTGACAACGGGCTGGTTTACGGCAGCCTGCCGGTGTCGACGGCCAATCTGACCCTGCAAACCGCCATCGCCAACCAGATCAATCTGCTGGTGCAAGGCACTCCGGGAGAGGTGCAGTTCTGGAACGGCGGCACCACCAATCCTGATGGCAGCATCGATGGTGGTAGCGGTGTGTGGGGGCCGAATACCAACTGGACCGATCCGAGCGGCACGCAAGCGTTGGCCTCCAACGGTCAGTTCGCCGTATTTGGCGGGCAGAGCGGCACGGTGACTGTGCAGGGCAATCAGAACTTCACCGGCCTGCAATTCCTCACCAACGGCTACAGCCTGGTGCCAGGGGCGGGCGGCACCCTGACGCCGGTCAACGGTTCTGACGGCAGCCTTGCGCCGGTGCGCGTCAACGCCGGGGCCAGTGCGGAGATTTCCACACCACTGGTCGGGACTGGCGGCATCGAAAAACTCGACGCCGGAACCCTGGTGCTGAGCGGCGCCAACACCTACAGCGGTGGCACCACGGTCAGCGGCGGTACGCTGATCGGCAACACCACCAGCCTGCAAGGCAACATCCTCAACAACGCTTCGCTGGTGTTCCAGCAGAACGCCAATGGCCAGTTCAACGGTTCGCTGCGTGGACTGGGCGCGATGCTTAAACGTGGCGCCGGGACATTGCTGTTGACCGGTGACAATCCATTCAGCGGCGCCGTGTCGGTGGATCAAGGCGTGCTGCAAGTCGGCAGCCGCGCCGCGCGGGCTTCGTTGGGCGGGCAAGTCACCGTGGCCAACGGCGCCGGTCTGAGCGGTAACGGCAGCGTCGGTTCGCTGGTCAACCACGGTGTGGTGGCATCGGGTGCAGAGGCTGGCACTCTGAGCGTGGCCGGCAACCTGACCAATGCCGCCGACGGTGTGCTGGCGCTGACCATCAGTTCGCCAACCGCGACACCGTTGGCGGTCGGCGGTACCGCAGCGCTAGGCGGTGGTTTGCAGGTCAATTCGCTGGCACCGTTCACCGGCAATACCGTGTACTCGCTGATCACGGCGGGCGGTGGTGTGACTGGCACCTTCAGCAGCGCAGATCTGCCGCAGTACGCCTTCCTCGACAGCTCGCTGGTTTACGGTGCCGATTCGGTGACCCTGGCGGTCAGCCGCAACGACAACTCGTTCGCCGATGTCGCTGCGACCGGCAACCAGAGCGCTACCGCTTCGGCGTTGTCGCGTAACGGTGCAGCGGGTACGGCGTTGCAGAACCAGATCGTCAACCTCAGCGTGGCCGGTGCGCGCAGTGCCTTTGACAGCCTGTCCGGCGAAATCCACGCCAGCACCGCCAGCGCGATTCTCGAAGATTCGCGTTACGTGCGTGAGGCCGTCAACGATCGCATGCGCCAGCCGTCGTGCAGCGCGGCGGATGATCCACGCCGTGCCCTGGCGCCAAGCGAGAACCAGTTGAGCAGCAACGGCTGCCACGGCGAAATGGTCGGCTGGGCCCGCGCACTGGGTGCCTGGGGTGAATCGGATGGCGACAGCAACAGCGCCAAACTCGATCGCAACCTCAGCGGCTTCCTGCTCGGCACCGACAAGCAGATCGATGACCAATGGCGCGTGGGCATGGCCGCCGGTTACACCCGCAGCGATCTGGATGCCCATGATCGTCGCTCGGATGCCACGGTCGAAAGCTACCACCTGGCGGCGTACCTCAACTCGCAGTTCGATGCACTGGCCGTGCGCCTCGGCGCGGCTTACAGCTGGCACGACATCGAGACCAAACGCGACGTCAGCGTCGGTACTTACAACGATCGCTTGAAAGCCAACTACGACGCACGCAGCGCACAGGTGTTCGGCGAAGTCGGTTACACCATTGACGCCGCCGGTATCGCTCTGGAGCCGTTCGCCGGTCTGGCCTACGTCAACTACGACACCGACAAGGCCAAGGAAAAGGGCGGAGTAGGGCGCCTGAAGGCGGATGCCGATCAGGACATCACCTTCTCGACCCTCGGCCTGCGCGCCGGCAAAGTCATCACCCTGAGCAACGGCGGGCAATTTACCCCGCGCGCGGCTGTGGGCTGGCGGCATGCGTTCGGCGACACCAAGCCTGACGCCGACCTGACCTTCATCGACGGCGGCGCCTCGTTCAGCACTCAAGGTGTGCCGATTGCCAAGGACAGCGCCATCGTTGAAGCGGGCGTGGACTTCCAGATCAGCCCGACCGGCAAGCTCGGGGTCGGCTACTCGGGGCAACTGTCGAACGACAACAACGATCACGCGATGACCATCAGCTTCAGCCTTGGCTTCTGAATTAGGGTCGAAGCACTTTTAGCCGCCCGCGAGGGCGGTTTTTTTTTGCCGGAGCAAAGGTCTCAGTAACTTCTGTAGGAAATTCGTTTTGGAACCGTCCGCTTTTTCCCAAATGGAAACGCCCTACATCAAACATCGATTCATCTGACTTCACCGATTTAGCCATCACGCCTCACAGTCCTGTGCCTTAAACAGACACAGGGATATGTGGATGCTTACCGCCGGCCGCTCCGTTGTTTTCAGACTCGACATCGAAGGTTTTCCCCACGATCTGCAGGTAGCCGAATTCCGGGCTACCGAGGCGCTCAACCAAACCTACAAGATCGACCTTGAACTGGTCAGCGAACGCCGTGACCTGGATCTCGAGTCCTTGCTGCACCGTCCGGCATTTCTCTCGTTTTGTGCGAACGGCGCCGGTCTTCACGGGCAGATTTATCGAATCGCCCAAGGTGATTCCGCTTCCCGTCTGACGCGCTATCAGATCGTTCTGGTGCCCTGTCTGGCTTACCTTGCGCATCGCCATAATCAACGGATCTTTCAGCACCAGAGCGTGCCGCAAATCATCGCCAGCGTGTTGAGTGACCACGGCATGCAGCCCGATGCCTGGCGTTTTCAACTCAGTGCCGAGTACCCGCCGCGCCTGTATTGCGTGCAGTTCGACGAGTCGGATCTGCACTTCATCCAGCGTTTGTGCGAGGAAGAAGGCCTGCACTTTCATTTCCAGCACCGCAACGATGGGCATCTGTTGGTGTTTGGCGACGACCAGACGGTCTTCCCCACACCTGACGTGCCGACAGCCTATGCACAAGGCAGCGGCATGGTCGCCGAAGCGGCGGTGATCGACCGCTTCAAGGTTCGTCTCGAAACCCGCACCAGCCACGTCAGTCGCCGCGACTATCACTTTGAAAAACCCACGGTGCAACTCGACGCCGAGGCCAAAGAAAACCGGCTTCCAGCGCTTGAGGATTACCGCTTTCCGGGACAGTTCAGCCACCGTGATCACGGTAGACATTTGAGCCAGCGCGCCCTTGAGCGGCATCGCGCCGATTATCGTCAAGCCCATGGCCGCAGCGACCAAAGCCTGATGCGCAGTGGCAGTTTCGTCGACATGAGCGAGCACCCGCGCGCCGACTGCAATGGCCTGTGGCTGCTGACCCGCGTTGAGCACATCGGCCTGCAACCGCAAGTGCTGGAGGAATCGTCAAGCGTCCCGGCTACCGACGATGGTTTCAGTCAGGGCTATCGCAATCACTTCGTCGCGACGCCTTGGGAGGTGAATTTTCGCCCCGCGCTGGAGCATCCAAAAATACGTATGACCGGCCACCAGCACGCCGTGGTGACGGGGCCGCCCGGCGAGGAAATCTACTGCGACGCCTATGGCCGGGTGAAAGTACAACTGCTGTGGGATCGCGACGGTCAGCTCAACGAGCAATCCAGTTGCTGGCTGCGCGTGGCCACGGGCTGGGCCCATGACCGTTACGGCAGCGTGCAGATTCCGCGCGTCGGCATGGAAGTGCTGGTGGGGTTTACCGAGGGCGATCCGGACAAACCGTTCGTGGCCGGCTGCTTGCCCAACGCGGCGACGCCGGTGCCACTGGACCTGCCGGCGGAACACACGCGCAGCATCTTTCGCAGCCAGAGCAGTCCGGGCGGTGGCGGCTATAACGAGTTGCGCATCGAGGACAGAAAAGGAGCTGAAGAAATTGCCATTCGCGCCCAGCGTGACTTCGCTCAACTGGTGCTCAATGACCAACGCGTGCAGGTCGACCACCAACACACGATGGTCGTCGGCGGTCTTTGCAGTCTTGATCTGCGCAGTGATGAGCATCATCTGACCCACGGCAATCGCCTGACCGAACTCAAGCAGGACGACCACCTGTGGGTGCAAGGCGACCGGCACATCCGGGTCGCCAGTCAGCGACTCAGCGCCGGCCAGCAAATCCACCTCGGCGCCGGTCAGCAAGTGGTTATCGATGGCGGCACCCATGTGACGATCATGGCCGGCGGGCACTGGTTGACGCTGGGGCCGGAGGGCATCTGCAGCAGCGTGCCGATCGTTCAGGGTGGCGCGCCTGCGGTTGGCCTGGCAGCAGAACCGTTGGTGCCGGGAGCGTTGCCGTCGTTGAAAGTGGCGTCTGATCCGCTTCAGCAACGCCATGCGTTGGCTGCCAACCGTGACGCGCGGTGCCTGGTCTGCGAGGCGGCCCAAGCATGAGCGTTCTGACTTCTTTTCCCGATGATTTGCCTTGGAGCGAGCAACGGGCCTTGCTGTTGCTGGATGGCGCAACGATCAGCGATTTGCCTGCGCGGGTCAGGCAGCTCAGCCCGGCGGCCAATACGTTTGCCTTGTTCGACCAGACGTCCTTTTCTGCATTGCGCGACATCTCGCCGTTGCTGGTGGAAATCCAGCCGGCGGACGATCCGCTGGCGCTGTTCTATCTGCAACACGCGGCTGAGGAGTGGGGCGTTTTGTTGTTCAGCGCGGCGCCTGCGCACAGCGTGGCCGAGCACTTGCGCAAACTGGTCAGCGTCGAGTTGCCGGCCGGCCAGTCGGCCATGCTGCGGCTGGCCGATGCGGCGGTTGCTCATGCCCTGTTTGCCAGTGGCGATCAGTGTTTATTCGGGCCTTTGAGTTGCGTGGTGACTGCCGATTGCGTCAACGCGGTCTGGCACAGCCATCGACCGCGACGGGCGGAGTGCCCGGTGCTTGGCGTTCCTTATTGCCTGAGCCCTGAACTGGACGCAGCGCTGGACCGGGTTGATCGGCGTCGCGCCTTGCTGGAACTCAATGCGCATTTGTTGAAGCACTTTCCCGGATTTCCTCTCGAAGGAGCGCTGAGTCAGCGCTGGCCAACCCTTGAGCAAATTGATAGCCAAGCCCGCGCGCTTGGCCTGAGCAGCCCATCCGAGTTGTTCAACTACGCCAACCTGATGGTGTGGCTTGACGGCAGCGATATCGACCAACACCCAAAAATCCATCACTTGCTGCATTCGCCCTCACTGCAATCACCGGGCGAGCGCGTTGCGTTGGCCGCTGATCTGGCGCAGCGCTGGGCCAGCCAGAAGGAATGCCCATGACCCATCCCGCCATTCTCGACGC
>NZ_JBYSZA010000049.1:0-20617 GCF_058786735.1 Pseudomonas sp. FW305-7 | reverse complement strand
CATAGCGCAAGCGGGTTGTACGATCACTCGCCAAACACCACCATCGCTGTGGGAGCTGGCTTGCCAGCGATGGGGCCCTGTAAGGCATCACAAAAGTGAGTGCCTGTCACCAGAATCAACCCTTGAACACTTCATCCAGCAAATCATGCATCGACTTGAAAGCGCGCTTGGCAGTCTTCGCGTCGTACATCATCTTGCCCGGCACATTCGCATGCGGATCAGTGAACGAATGCACCGCACCGCCGTAGCTCAGCAACTGCCAATCGACGTTCGCTGCGTTCATCTCATCTTCAAACGCCGGCAACTGCTCTTTCGGCACCAACGGATCGGAAGCGCCGTGCAGCACCAGCACCGAGCCTTTGATGTTTTTCGCATCGGCCGGGTTCGGCGAATCCAGTGTGCCGTGGAACGACACCGCCGCTTTCACCGCCGCGCCAGTGCGCGCCAGATCCAGCGCACAGCAACCGCCAAAGCAGAAACCGAACACCGCCAGTTTCGAGGTATCGACTGCCGCCTCACCCTGCTTCTGCAACTGCTCGAAAGCCGCCTGCATACGCTTGCGCAGCAATGCGCGGTCATCCTTCAGCGGCATCATCGCCGCACCGGCCTGATCAGCGTTCTGCGGACGCACAGCCTGGCCGTAAACGTCAGCGATCAACACCACATAACCCTTGGCCGCCACCGACTTGGCGATTTCTTCGGCACCGGCGCTGACGCCCATCCAGTTCGGCGCCATCAACAGACCCGGGCGCGCGTGTTTATGCTCGGCGTCGAACGCCAGACGACCTTCATACGGCTGGCCATCAATCTGATAGACCACGGAACGTACAGTGACTTGGCTCATTTCTGACTCCTGATTTGTTAAACACCAGAATGAAAAAACCCGCCGAAGCGGGTTTTTCCTACAACGTGATCAAACCGACAGTTCAACCAGCAGCTTGTTCAGGCGGCGCACATAAGCGGCCGGATCTTTCAAGCTGTCGCCAGCCGCGAGGGCTGCCTGATCGAAGAGGATGTGCGACAGGTCGCCAAAACGCTCTTCGCTCTGCTCGCCATCGAGTTTCTCGATCAGCGGGTGGCTCGGGTTGAATTCGAAGATCGGCTTCGAATCCGGCACCTTCTGACCGCTGGCTTCGAGGATCTGACGCATTTGCAGACCCAGGTCCTGCTCGCCGATGGCCAGAATGGCCGGCGAATCGGTCAGACGATGGGAAACGCGCACTTCAGCCACGGAATCGCCCAGCGCGGTTTTCAGACGCTCGACCAGACCTTCTTTGGATTTCGCGACTTCTTCTGCGGCTTTCTTGTCCTCTTCCGAGTCCAGGTTGCCCAGATCGAGGTCACCGCGTGCCACGTCGACAAAAGTCTTGCCGTCGAACTCGCTGAGGTAGCTCATCAGCCACTCGTCGATGCGGTCGGTCAGCAGCAGCACTTCGATGCCTTTCTTGCGGAAGACTTCCAGGTGCGGGCTGTTCTTGACCTGCGCGTAGGTTTCGCCGGTGAGGTAGTAGATCTTGTCCTGACCTTCCTTGGCGCGTGCCAGGTAGTCGGCCAGACCGACGATCTGCTCGCCGTCGTCGCCATTGGTCGATGCGAAACGCAGCAGACCGGCGATTTTTTCCTTGTTGGCGAAATCTTCTGCCGGGCCTTCTTTCATGACCTGACCGAAGTTTTTCCAGAAGCCTTTGTATTGCTCAGGCTCGTTCTTCGCCAGTTTTTCCAGCATGTCCAACACACGCTTGGTCAGCGCGGTCTTCATCGAATCGATGATCGGGTCTTTCTGCAGGATCTCACGCGACACGTTCAGCGACAGGTCGTTGGAATCGACCACGCCTTTGATGAAGCGCAGGTACAGCGGCAGGAACGACTCAGCCTGGTCCATCACGAACACACGCTGCACGTAGAGCTTCAGGCCTTTCGGCGCTTCACGCTGGTACAGGTCGAACGGTGCGCGAGCCGGCACGTAAAGCAGCGAGCTGTATTCGAGCTTGCCTTCGACTTTGTTGTGGCTCCAGGCCAGCGGGTTTTCAAAGTCGTGAGCGATGTGCTTGTAGAACTCCTGATATTCCTCGTCCTTCACTTCAGTGCGAGGGCGGGTCCACAGGGCGCTGGCGCGGTTGACGGTTTCCCATTCAACGGCCGGGGCTTCTTCGCCTTCGGCAGCAGCCGCTTCTTTCGGCAGCTCGATTGGCAAAGCGATGTGGTCGGAGTACTTCTTGATGATGTTGCGCAGACGCCAGCCATCAGCGAACTCGTCTTCAGCCGCTTTCAGGTGCAGAACGATGCGAGTACCGCGCTCAGGTTTTTCGATGGTGGCGACTTCGAATTCGCCCTCGCCTTTCGACGACCAGTGCACGCCTTCGCTGGCCGGGGTGCCGGCACGACGGCTGTACACGTCAACCTGGTCGGCAACGATGAACGCCGAGTAGAAGCCCACGCCGAACTGACCGATCAGGTGCGAATCTTTCTTCTGATCGCCCGAGAGATTCTTCATGAAATCGGCGGTGCCCGACTTGGCGATGGTCCCCAGGTGGGTAATCACATCGTCACGGTTCATGCCGATACCGTTGTCTTCGAGAGTGACGGTCTTGGCGTCCTTGTCGAAGCTCACACGGATTTTCAGATCTGCGCCACCTTCGAGCAACTCAGGCTTGGCCAGGGCTTCGAAGCGCAGCTTGTCGACAGCGTCAGAGGCGTTCGAGATCAATTCGCGAAGGAAGATTTCCTTGTTGGAATACAGCGAATGGATCATGAGGTGCAGCAGCTGCTTTACCTCGGTCTGGAAGCCCAGGGTTTCCTTTTGAGTTTCCACACTCATGGTCATCAAACTCCAATCAGATGGCAGTGGCCGTGACCCGAAATGGTCTACGGCGGGTTGTCATCTGAGTTTGGGGCAGTGTTCAGGATTTCAAGGGCTCTTCAATTTTGAAGTGCGCGCGGGCGGTGGCAATCGGTTCGCTTTCGGTGCTTTGCCAGGCCGTGACCGCAACGTTGGCCACCCGCCGCCCCTGGCGGCACACCTGACACTTGGCCCAGGTGTCGCGAAACTGCCCGGCGCGCAGGTAATCAAGGGAAAAGTCGATGATCTTCGGCACACCCGGCGCACCAGTGAAGATCAATAGATGCAACGCCGCTGCGAGCTCCATGAACCCGGCAATAACCCCACCGTGGATCGCTGGAAGTAAAGGGTTACCAATGTTGTCCTTGTTCGCCGGTAGCTTGAACAGCAGCTCGTCACCGACGCGTGAGCATTCGATGCCAATCAGCCCGGCATACGGGATCAGTTTCAGCAACGGCGCATAGTCTCCCTGCGCATGAGCCTGTAGCAGTTGTTCCTTGAGGTCGTTGCTCATTGGCCTCCCCTCTTGATGGCACCGCCGAAACCTTTTGTTCCTTTTATATTTTTGCCCATGCGCATGAAGGTGCCGACGACATGGGCAATCGGCTGCTCGGGATCATCCTGATAGGCGAAACCGCGAGCGAAGATCACATCGGTCGTCACTCGGTAGCACTGGGCAAAGCCGTAGACATCCTTATTGGGCTCGGCGGCGTGCATGTAATCGATGCGCAGGTCGAGGGTCGGGCAGACTTCGAATTCCGGCAGCACGCACAGGGTGGACATGCCGCAAGCAGTGTCCATCAACGAGGTGATCGCTCCGCCGTGAATGACACCAGTCTGCGGATTACCGACGATTTGCGGACTGTACGGCAGGATCACCGTCAGCCCCTCGCCTGAGGCGCTGTGCACCTTTAAACCCAACACCTGACAGTGACGCAACGCCGACAGAAATCGCGTCGCACGCTCAAAAACGGGGTTTTCGGCCATTTGATAATTACTCTCGTTAGAGCCTTTTGCCAGTAGTAAGGAATACCGCAAAAGTTCCATGTAAAAACAAACTTATATATCCGAAAGAAATGAGGAACTTAACGTTGCGGGCAACGTTCTTAAGGCCAGTAGTTATTTTCCATAAGGAGAAACACCCCATGCGTAAGACTTTAGCTATTGCCTTGATGTTGACCGCTTCCCTCGGTCTCGCTGCCTGCGATAAAAAATCCGAGGACAAAGCTCAAGATGCCAACCAACATGCTGAGCAGGCTCAGCAAGACATGAACAAAGCTCAGGATAAAGTGAACGACGCAGCAAAAGAAAACGCCGAAGCTGCCAAAGCTCAGGCTGAATCGAATCAAGCTGCTCAAGAAGAAGCCGCCAAAAAGCAATAATTTGCTTTCGGTGTAAAAAAGAAAACCCGCCAAGTGCGGGTTTTCTTTTGCCTGTCATTTGTCGCTAATGCCGCTTAGAGCAGCACAGTTCTAAAAGTCGGACTAATCATCAACAACAAAGAGCAAATCAGGCCCACCAGCCAGACCAGACTGCGCAGCTTTGGAATATCAGCCAGGTAGAACCACAAATAGAGGATCCTCGCGATCACAAAGATGATCGCCAAGGCATCTATCAACCATCCCTGGGTTTGCGTGGTATGCGCCATCAGCACACCGACTGCGAACAAGATGAATGCTTCGATACTGTTCTGGTGCGCCGCCAGCGCTCTGGCCCCATAACCGCTGAGTTGCGCCTGCTGTTGGCGTGGCAGATGGTTGTTGTAGCCGCCCTGCTCTTTCATGGCCTTGCCCACCGGCAGGCGCGCGATATAGATCAACAGCGCACTGATAAACACACACCAGAACGGAATACTCATCAAACGACCTCTTTGTTTGCCTCGGGAATGGGCGCTTCTGTAGGGGTATAGACCATTACATCAAGAACGTCGGAATGAAACTCACGGCGATACAACACCAGCACAACGCCAGCACTCATCAGCATGAACAGCCACGGGCTGACGAACCACGCCAGCATGGTCATGCCGAAATAATAGGAACGCAGGCCAAAGTTGAACTGGTTGGCCGCCATGGAAATCACACGGGCCGCCCTTGACGCAAACGCCTTGCGCTCCTGCTCCGACACATGCCGTTCACCCACCATCGGCGCCGACCCCACTAGCACGGCGGCAAAGTTGTACTGGCGCATGCACCAACTGAACGTGAAGAACGCATAGACGAACACCAGCGCCAGGCACAGCAACTTGATCTCCGACATGCCCTGTGAGGCCTGCTGCACCATCGGGATGTCAGCCAGCAACGACACCGCCCGCTCGGAGGCACCGAGCACGGTGAGAATACCGGCAAGAATGATCAGGGTGCTGGATGCGAAGAACGAGGCGTTGCGCTCCAGATTGCCGATCACGCTGGCGTCGGCAATGCGGTTGTCGCGCAGCAACATGCGGCGCATCCAGTCTTCGCGGTAGAGATGCAACACGCTGGCCAGACACGCGGTGTCGCGAGCCTTCCAGCTGGCGTAGCGGGTGTAACCGCCCCAGCAGATGACAAACCAGAGTGCGGCGAGCAGGTGGATCAGGTTGGCGTGGATGAACGACATGCGGGTCCCTGTGATGAATGGAAGCTGTTCCAGGTAAAACCTGTGCATTGCTTCGACGTTAGCTCAGGGAAAAAGACACTGCCTGACGCCCATAAAAAATGCCCCGTATCGATTGATACGGGGCATTTCTGTTTAAGCGTTGCAAACCCGCTTGTGGCGGATCACGAAGCTTTAAGCAATGGCTTCGCTGCGCTTGCCCAGCAGACGATCGCAAACCACCGCGACCACCAGAGTCATCACACACGGCACCAGCCATGCCAGGCCCTGCTCGCTCAGCGGCAAGTGGGACAGTTGCGAAGGCATCCAGTCAGCGAGACCGGCGCCCTTGAGTGCATCGATGGTGCCGAACAGGAAGGACACCAGCATTACCGGCCCGAGAATACGGCCATGCTCATGCCAGAAGTCTTTGCAGAAGCTCAGTGCCACCAGCACGATGCATGGCGGATAGATCGCGGTGAGCACCGGGATCGAAAACGCAATCAGCTTGGTCAGGCCCAGGTTGGACACCAGCAGCGAGAACGCTGCCAGGATGATCACCAGCGTCTTGTAAGACAGCGGCACCACACCGCTGAAGTATTCGGCACAGGCGCAGGTCAGGCCAACCGCCGTCACCAGGCACGCCAGCGAGATCAGCACCGCGAGGAAACCACTGCCCAGCGAACCGAAGGTGTGTTGAACATAAGCGTGCAGTACCGCCGCGCCGTTGGTAGCACCGACCGCCACTTCGTGGCTACCGGAACCGAGGCGGAACAGGCTGACATACACCAGCGCCAGACCGACACCGGCAATCAACCCGGCGATGATCGCGTAACGGGTGATCAGCGCAGGCGACTCGACGCCACGGGAGCGGATCGCGTTAACGATGACGATACCGAACACCAGGGCCCCGAGGGTATCCATGGTCAGGTAGCCATTGATGAAACCCTGGGAGAACGGTGCCGCCACGTATTCCGCTGTGCCTTGACCAATATCACCGGCCGGCAAGGCGAATGCCGCGATGCCCAGTACCGCCAGGGCGATGATTTTCAGCGGCGCGAGGAAGCGCCCCACGGTGTCCAGCAAACGGCCCGGGTAGAGCGAGATGAAGAACACCAGCAGGAAGTACACCGAGCTGTAGAGGAACAGCGCCAGCGGGCTTTCGCCGGTCAGCGGCGCCAGGCCCACTTCGAACGACACGGTCGCGGTACGCGGTGTCGCGAACAGCGGACCGACCGCCAGATAGCACGCGGCAGCCAGAATGCCGCCAGCGATCTTGCCGATCGGGCTGCTCAGCGCATCCATCGCTCCACCGACCTTGGCCAGTGCAACGACGGTGATCACCGGCAAGCCGACAGCGGTGATCAGGAAGCCCAGCGCCGCCATCCAGACGTGAGGTCCGGCCTGCAAACCGACGATAGGCGGGAAGATGATGTTACCGGCCCCGACGAACAGGGCAAATGTCATAAAACCAAGTGCCAGGATGTCCTGACCTTTCAAAACTTTCATTAAGGAAACCACACTCTGAATCGGAATTTAGGAGGGGATTTCCCTGTGGGGTTAGGGAAATGCTGTCGATCCGTATGGGATCAACCCGTTTAGCGCGTTGCATGCCTTGTGGGCGGCAGACGCAAAAATGGCTGCTAGCCTAACGAATTTGTCTGACAAACGCACTGTTTGGGGGCGAACTATCCGATACGCGACGTGTCTTTGTCGCGTTTACGTATCTATTTTTCCTACATGGAACTCTGTAGGTAGAGCACGAACCCTGTAGTGAGGGGATTTATCCCCGATGAGCCGAAGCAGCCCTGATTGAGAACTTCTAGCGCTTTTCGATTGGCTGGATACATCGGGCTTGGAGCCGCTTCGCAGCCCATCGGGGATAAATCCCCTCGCCACAGAAGCCCTCCTATCCCTCTAAATGCCAGAAACGACAAAGGCCACCCGAAGGTGGCCTTTGTTTGGTAAAGCGTCAGCTAAGCACGAGGCTTACTTGACAGCCCAACCAGTCAGCTCGGCCAGGGCCTTGCCGATGTCTGCCAGCGAACGCACGGTTTTTACACCTGCGTCTTGCAGAGCAGCGAATTTCTCGTCTGCAGTGCCTTTGCCGCCAGAGATGATTGCGCCAGCATGGCCCATGCGCTTGCCCGGAGGAGCAGTCACACCAGCGATGTAGGAAACAACCGGCTTGGTCACGTGTGCCTTAATGTAGGCAGCCGCTTCTTCTTCAGCCGAACCGCCGATCTCGCCGATCATTACGATCGCTTCGGTCTTCGGGTCTTCCTGGAACAGCTTCAGGATGTCGATGAAGTTCGAACCCGGGATCGGGTCACCACCGATGCCGACGCAAGTCGACTGACCGAAACCGGCGTCAGTGGTCTGCTTCACAGCTTCGTAGGTCAGGGTGCCGGAACGCGAAACGATACCGACCTTGCCTGGCAAGTGAATGTGACCTGGCATGATGCCGATCTTGCATTCGCCTGGGGTGATCACGCCTGGGCAGTTAGGGCCGATCAGGACTACGCCCAGCTCGTCGCACTTAACTTTAGCGTCCAGCATGTCCAGGGTAGGAATGCCTTCGGTGATGCAGACGATCAGCTTGATGCCGCCGAAAGCAGCTTCCAGGATCGAATCTTTGCAGAAAGGAGCCGGAACGTAGATCACGCTGGCGGTAGCGCCAGTGGCCGCTACTGCGTCTTTAACGGTGTTGAACACTGGCAGACCCAGGTGCTCGGTGCCGCCTTTGCCTGGAGTTACGCCACCAACCATCTTGGTGCCGTATTCGATGGCTTGCTGGGTGTGGAAACTACCTTGCGAACCGGTAATACCCTGGCAGATAACTTTGGTGTCTTTATTGATCAGGACGCTCATTATTTGCCCTCCGCAGCTTTGACAACTTGTTGAGCAGCGTCGGTCAGGCTGGTAGCAGCGATGATGTTCAAACCGCTTTCTGCCAGTACTTTAGCGCCCAGCTCAGCGTTGTTGCCTTCAAGGCGAACAACAACCGGGATTTTCACGCCGACTTCTTTCACAGCGCCGATGATGCCTTCGGCAATCATGTCGCAGCGAACGATGCCGCCGAAGATGTTGACCAGTACTGCAGCGACGTTGGTGTCGGACAGGATGATCTTGAACGCTTCGGTAACGCGTTCTTTGGTAGCACCACCACCTACGTCGAGGAAGTTGGCTGGCTTGCCGCCATGCAGGTTGACGATGTCCATGGTACCCATGGCCAGGCCAGCACCGTTGACCATGCAGCCGATGTTGCCTTCCAGTGCTACGTAGTTCAGTTCGAACTTGGCAGCGTGCGCTTCGCGCGGATCGTCTTGCGACGGATCGTGGAAAGTCTTCAGCTTAGGCTGACGGTACATTGCGTTGGCGTCGATGTTGATCTTGGCGTCCAGGCAGTGCAGATCGCCGTCAGCCTTGATCACCAGCGGGTTCACTTCCAGCAGAGCCAGGTCGTGATCCTTGAACAGTTTGGCCAGACCTACGAAGATCTTGGCGAACTGAGCAACCTGCTTGCCTTCCAGACCCAGCTGGAATGCCAGCTCGCGACCCTGGAATGGCTGAGCGCCAACCAGTGGATCGATAGTGGCCTTGAGAATTTTTTCTGGAGTGTCGTGAGCGATTTTCTCGATGTCCACGCCACCTTCGGTGGAAGCCATGAACACGATGCGACGGCTCGAACGGTCAACGACAGCGCCCAGGTACAGCTCTTTAGCGATATCAGTGCACGATTCAACCAGGATCTTGGTGACTGGCTGGCCATTGGCGTCAGTCTGGTAAGTCACCAGACGCTTGCCCAGCCACTGCTGTGCGAAGGCTTTGGCGTCTTCTTTGCTGCGAACCAGCTTAACGCCGCCCGCTTTACCGCGACCACCGGCGTGGACCTGGGCTTTGACAACCCACTCGCTGCCGCCGATTTTGTCGCAAGCTTCTGCTGCTGCTTCCGGGGTGTCTACTGCGTAACCAGTGGAAACTGGCAGGCCGTATTCAGCGAACAGCTGCTTACCCTGATACTCGTGAAGATTCATGCTTTTTACCGTCTTCGTTAGGTACTGCGCATTCGGCGCTGCGCTCATTTGAGTGCCGCGCCACCTGTGACTGCTGCTTGCGTAGCCTTTCCGGATACCCGGTGCAGCTACGCAAGACTGCGTCCAGCGGACATTCCGCGGTGAGACTTGCTCGCAAGGCTCACGACGGGCCGTTACCGCCGTGGTTTCTTATTGTGTCTTAACGCTTCTTGCGGTTGGCAATGTGGATGGCGCCGCCATTCACAGCCAAAGCAGCTTCGTGCAAGGCTTCAGACAGGGTCGGATGGGAGAAAACCATCATGCCCAGGTCTTCAGCGCTGGTGCCGAATTCCATACCGATCGCGCCCTGCTGAACCAGTTCTGCAGCGCTCGGGCCAATCACGTGCACGCCCAATACGCGGTCAGTCTTGGCATCAGCGATGACCTTGACGAAACCACCGGTATCGTTGGCGGCCATGGCACGGCCGGAAGCGGCGAACGGGAAGGTGCCGACGTTAACTTCAACGCCTTCAGCTTTCAAGGCCTGCTCGGTTTTGCCAACCCACGCGATTTCCGGGTGAGTATAAATAACCGAAGGGATCAGGTCATAGTTCATCTGGGCTTTGTGACCCTTGATGCGCTCGACAACCATGATGCCTTCTTCGGATGCCTTGTGAGCCAGCATCATGCCGCGAACCACGTCACCAATGGCGAAAACGCCCGGTACGGTGGTGGCGCAGTGATCGTCAACGTGCACGAAACCACGCTCGTCGAGGGTCACGCCGCTGTCGGCAGCCAGCAGATCAGTGGTCACCGGACGGCGACCAACGGCTACGATCAGCTTGTCGAAAGTGATGGTCTGTTCGCCGTTGGCATCGGTGTAGTTGACAACGACTTCGTCGCCGTTGACTTTCGAACCGGTTACGCGAGCGCCCAGCTTGATGTCCAGACCTTGTTTGGTCAGGGTTTTCAGCGCTTCCTTGGAAACAGCGGTGTCCGCTGCCATCAGGAAAGTGTCCAGTGCTTCCAGAACAACCACTTCGGAGCCCAGACGCGACCATACCGAACCCAGTTCCAGGCCGATCACGCCAGCGCCGATCACGCCCAGACGTTTAGGTACGGTCTGGAATTCCAGTGCGCCAGTCGAATCAACGATGACTTTCTGGTCAACCGGAGCCGGTGGAATGTCGATTGGACGCGAGCCTGGAGCCAGGATCACGTTTTCAGCTTCGATGACTTCAACCGAGCCGTCGGGCTTGGTGACTTCGACTTTCTTGCCAGCCAGCAGTTTGCCGTGGCCCTGGATCGAAGTAACGCCGTTGGCCTTGAACAGAGTGGCAACGCCGCCGGTCAGGTTCTTGACGATGCCAGCCTTACGGCCAACCATCGCAGCGACGTCCATTTTGACTTCGCCAGTCGAGATACCGTGAACGTTGAAGCTTTCTTTGGCTTCCTTGTATTTCCAGGAGCTGTCCAGCAGCGCCTTGGAAGGAATGCAGCCGACGTTCAGGCAGGTACCGCCCAAGGCTTGCTTGCCTTCGGCGTCGGTGTACTTCTCGATGCAGGCAGTGGTCAGACCCAGCTGCGCGGCCTTGATGGCAGCTACGTAACCGCCAGGGCCGGCACCGATCACTACTACGTCAAATTTCTGCGACATTCAAAAAATCCTCTTTAGCGAAAAGCTTCAAGCCGCGCGCTCCAAGCCAAGCTGCCCTTTCCTGCAGCTTGAAACTTGAAGCCCGCGACTGCTTCTATCAGATATCCAGCAACAGACGAGCCGGATCTTCCAGCAGGTTCTTGATGGTCACCAGGAAGGTTACAGCTTCTTTGCCATCGATCAGACGGTGATCGTAGGACAGTGCCAGGTACATCATCGGACGGATAACGACCTGACCGTTGATGGCCATAGGACGCTGGATGATGTTGTGCATGCCCAGAATCGCTGCCTGCGGCGGGTTGACGATCGGGGTCGACATCATCGAACCGAAGGTACCACCGTTGGTGATGGTGAAGGTACCACCGGTCATCTCGTCCATCGACAGTTTGCCGTCACGGGCTTTCTTGCCGAAAGTGGCGATGCCGCCTTCGATTTCAGCCAGGCTCATCAGTTCGGCGTTACGCAGAACCGGAACAACCAGGCCACGGTCGCTGGAAACGGCAACGCCGATGTCCGCGTAGCCGTGGTAAACGATGTCGCCGCCGTCGATCGACGCGTTGACAGCCGGGAAGCGTTTCAGCGCTTCGGTAGCTGCTTTCACGAAGAACGACATGAAGCCCAGGCGTACGCCGTTGTGGGACTTCTCGAACAGGTCCTTGTACTTCGAACGCAGAGCCATGACTTCGGTCATGTCGACTTCGTTGAAAGTGGTCAGCATCGCCATGTTCGACTGAGCTTCAACCAGACGCTTGGCCACGGTGGCACGCACGCGGGTCATCGGTACGCGCTTCTCGATGCGGTCGCCAGCGGCGAACACAGGAGCGGCAGCCGAAGGAGCAGCAGCCTTGGCAGGCGCGGCAGCCGGAGCGGCTTTCTTGGCAGCAACAGCTGCAACCACGTCTTCCTTGGTCACACGACCGCCTTTGCCGGTGCCGGCAACGGAAGCGATGTTGATGCCGTTTTCTTCAGCCAGCTTGCGCGCAGCCGGTGCAGCAACAGGATCGTCTTCGCCTTCGGCAGCAGCCGGTGCAGCGGCAGCAGCGGCCGGAGCAGCAGCGGCGGCTGGAGCAGCGGCAGCAGCGCCGCCCGCTTCGATGGAGCCCAGGACTTCGTCGGACAGAACGGTGTCGCCTTCGTTCTTGACGATTGCGCCCAGCACGCCGTCGGCAGTAGCCAGAACTTCCAGTACGACTTTGTCAGTTTCGATGTCTACGATCAGATCGTCGCGCTTGACAGCGTCGCCCGGTTTTTTGTGCCAGGTGGCAACGGTGCCATCGGCAACCGATTCCGGGAAAGTGGGGGCTTTGATCTCGATAGCCATTATCTGTGGTTCCTTAAATTCGGTTTCAGGTGCGCGAAGGCGTTAAACGGTAAACGCGTCTTGCAGCAGTTTTTCCTGCTGCTCGGCGTGCATCGATGCGTAACCACAAGCAGGTGCAGCAGAAGCCTCACGGCCCGCGTACTCAAGTACGAGAGATTTGTTGAGGTTGCTGATGCTGCGGCGCAAGTGGTGCTGGCTGCAGTACCAGGCGCCCTGGTTCATCGGCTCTTCCTGACACCAAACGGCATGTTTGACGTTGGTATAAGGAGCCAGGACTTCTTTCAAGTCGTCCTCAGGGAATGGGTACAACTGCTCGATACGCACGATGGCGATATCTTCGCGGCCTTCGGCACGGCGTTTTTCCAGCAGGTCGTAGTAAACCTTGCCGCTGCACAGAACAACACGCTCGACCTTTTTCGGGTCCAGGGCATCGATTTCCGGGATCACGGTCTGGAACGAACCTTCGGCCAGATCTTCCAGCGTCGAGATGGCCAGCTTGTGGCGCAGCAGCGACTTCGGCGTCAGCACGACCAGCGGCTTGCGCAGCGGGCGAATCACCTGACGACGCAGCAAGTGGTAGATCTGTGCCGGCGTGGTTGGTACGGCTACCTGAATGTTGTGCTCGGCGCACAGCTGCAGGTAACGCTCCAGACGTGCCGAGGAGTGCTCGGGACCCTGGCCTTCGTAACCGTGTGGCAGCAACATGGTCAGACCGCAGAGACGGCCCCACTTGTGTTCGCCGCTGGTGATGAACTGGTCGATAACAACCTGTGCACCGTTGGCGAAGTCGCCGAACTGAGCTTCCCAGATCACCAACGCATTTGGCGTGGTGGTCGAGTAACCGTATTCGAACGCCAATACCGCTTCTTCCGACAGGAACGAGTCGTACAGGTCGAAACGTGGCTGACCGTCGTACAGGTGCTGCAGCGGAATGTAGGTGCCGGCATCTTTCTGGTTGTGCAGAACAGCGTGACGGTGCGAGAACGTACCGCGGCCGATGTCCTGACCCGTCATGCGGATCGGGTGACCTTCGAACGCCAGGGTCGCGTATGCCATGGTTTCGGCGTAACCCCAGTTGATCGGCAGGCCGCCGGCTTGCATCTTCTGACGGTCTTCGTAGATCTTCGCAACCTGACGCTGAACCACGAAGCCTTCCGGAATTTCCAGCAGCTTGGCAGACAGTTCTTGCAGGGTCTTCAGATCAAAGCGAGTGTCGTGACGCGCAGTCCAGGCGTGGCCCAGATACGGACGCCAGTCCACGAACAGCTCTTTGTTCGGCTCTTTGACCAGCGATTTCACAACGTGCAAACCGTTGTCCAGCGCGTTGCGATACTCGTCGACCTTGGCCTGAACACGCTCAGCGTCCAGTACACCGGACTGAGTCAGACGATCAGCGTACAGCTCACGGGTGGTGCGCTGCTTGGTGATCTGCTGATACATCAGCGGCTGGGTGCCGCTAGGCTCGTCGGCCTCGTTGTGGCCGCGACGACGGTAGCAGACGAGGTCGATCACCACGTCACGCTTGAACTGCATGCGGTAGTCGATAGCCAGCTGGGTCACGAACAACACGGCTTCCGGATCATCGCCATTCACATGGAGAATCGGCGCCTGGATCATCTTCGCAACGTCGGTGGCGTACTCGGTGGAACGCGAGTCCAGCGGGTTGCTGATGGTGAAACCCACCTGGTTGTTGATCACGATGTGCACGGTGCCGCCGGTTTTGAAACCGCGGGTCTGCGACATCTGGAAGGTTTCCATGACCACACCCTGACCTGCGAATGCAGCGTCACCGTGGATGGAGATCGGCAGAACCTTCTCACCGGTCTGGTCGTTACGACGATCCTGACGGGCGCGAACCGAACCTTCGACCACCGGGGAAACGATTTCCAGGTGGGACGGGTTGAACGCCATGGCCAGGTGAACTTCACCGCCAGTGGTCATCACGTTGGACGAGAAGCCCTGGTGGTATTTAACGTCACCGGAACCCAGCTCGACCTTCTTCTTGCCTTCGAACTCGTCGAACAGCTCGCGCGGGTTCTTGCCGAAGGTGTTGACCAGCACGTTCAGACGGCCACGGTGGGCCATGCCGATGACGACTTCCTTGGTGCCGTAGGAACCGGAACGCTGGATCAGTTCGTCGAGCATCGGAATCAGGCTTTCGCCGCCTTCCAGACCGAAACGCTTGGTGCCCGGGTATTTGGTGCCCAGGTATTTTTCCAGGCCTTCACCGGCAGTCACGCGCTCAAGCAGGTGGCTCTTGATGTCGGCGGAGTACGTCGGACGACCACGCACGCTTTCCAGACGCTGCTGGAACCACTGGCGCTGCTCGGAATCGGTGATATGCGTAAATTCAGCGCCGATGGTGCGGCAATATGTCTGCTGCAACGCTTCGTGAATTTCGCGTAGGCTCGCTTCCTCTTTGCCGATGAACAGGTCGCCGGCACGGAAGGTCGTATCAAGATCGGCATTGGTCAAGCCGTAATGATTGATCGACAGGTCTGCAGGTGCAGGACGCTGCCACAGCCCCAGCGGGTCAAGCTGGGCTGCCTGGTGGCCACGCATACGGTAGGCCTGGATCAATCGCAGCACTTCAACTTGCTTCTTCTCGTGCTCACTGCTCACGCTGCCGGCGGAAACCGGTTGGGCGCGGCGCTGGTTCTTTGCCAGCAGCACAAAATGATCGCGAATTGTGGAGTGCGAAACATCAGTGGCAGAGTTGCCGTCGGCAGGCAACTTCTGAAAGTAGGTGCGCCACTCTTCTGGCACAGCGTTAGGGTCGTGCAGGTAGAGCTCATAAAGCTCTTCCACATAGGCAGCGTTTCCACCTGAAAGGTAGGCGCTGTTCCACATGCGCTGCATCACGCTTTCTTGCATGCTTGGTCACCCTCGGTTAGGGGAACACCATCGGCGTCGACACCGAGCAAACTTGCAGAAGTCCGAATGCAGCGACCAAAACAAGCCACCTAGGATCACGCTGATAGTCCGGGTACCAGCCCGGATGCCCCTGCTTGTCTCATTTCTTCAAAATAAGAGCCGCAGCTTATGGCTGCTGCTCTGGTTATAGCCATGACGCGGGTTGAAGCCCGCGCCACAGCCTCTTCGGTACAGCGGTTCTACGGTTACAGCAGCTGAATCACACGCCGCTCGAAAGCAGCATGTTACGGATGTGACCGATGGCCTTAGTCGGGTTCAGGCCTTTCGGACATACGCTGACGCAGTTCATGATGCCCCGGCAGCGGAATACGCTGAACGGGTCATCGAGCGAAGCCAGACGCTCGTTGGTCTTGGTGTCACGGCTGTCTGCCAGGAAGCGGTAGGCTTGCAGCAGTGCAGCTGGACCCAGGAACTTGTCCGGGTTCCACCAGAAGGACGGGCAAGAGGTCGAGCAGCAAGCGCACAAAATGCACTCGTACAGACCGTCGAGCTTTTCACGCTCTTCTGGCGACTGCAGACGCTCGATGGCCGGAGCCGGCGTGTCGTTCTGCAGGTAAGGCTTCACCTTCTCATATTGCTTGTAGAAGATGCTCATATCGACGACCAGGTCACGGATAACCGGCAAACCTGGCAGTGGACGAACGATCAACTTGTTACCTTTTACAACGGCGGACAGCGGCGTGATGCACGCCAGACCGTTCTTGCCGTTGATGTTCATGCCGTCGGAGCCGCAGACGCCTTCACGGCAAGAGCGACGATAGGAGAAACCCTCGTCCTGCTCTTTGATCAGCGCCAGCACATCCAGCACCATCAGGTCTTTACCACCGGTATCGACCTGGAATTCCTGCATGAACGGCGCAGCGTCCTGATCAGGGTTGTAGCGATAAACACTGACTTGCAACATGGCGGTCACCCTTAATAAGTCCGGACTTTAGGTTCGAAAGTCGGAACAGTCTTCGGCGAGAAGTTCACGGCACGTTTGGTGACGCGCTTGTCACCCGGGAAGTACAGGGTGTGGCACAGCCAGTTTTCGTCGTCACGATCTTCGAAGTCTTCACGGGCGTGAGCGCCGCGGGACTCTTTACGTACTTCGGCAGCGATGGCGGTAGCTTCAGCCACTTCCAGCAGGTTTTGCAGTTCCAGCGCTTCGATACGGGCAGTGTTGAACGCCTGCGACTTATCGTTGATCTTCACGTTGGCGATGCGGGTACGCAGATCAGCGAGCTGAGCGATACCTTTCTGCATGTATTCGCCGGTACGGAATACGCCGAAGTAGTTCTGCATGCAGCTTTGCAGCTCGCGGCGCAGGGTTGCCACGTCTTCGCCATCAGTACGGCTGTTCAGCGCGTTCAGACGCGACAGGGCAGCTTCGATGTCGGCTTCGGTAGCGTCGTCGTATTCGATGCCGTCGGTCAGCGCTTTTTCCAGGTGCAGGCCGGCAGCGCGGCCGAATACCACCAGGTCGAGCAGCGAGTTGCCGCCCAGACGGTTGGCACCGTGAACCGATACGCAAGCCACTTCACCTACCGCGAACAGACCAGGAATGATCTGGTCCACGCCTTCGGCGTTCTGGGTGATCGCCTGGCCATGAATGTTGGTGGCAACGCCGCCCATCATATAGTGGCAAGTCGGAACAACCGGAACCGGAGCAACCACCGGGTCAACGTGAGCGAAAGTCTTCGACAGTTCGCAGATGCCTGGCAGACGGCTGTGCAACACTTCCTCGCCCAAGTGGTCGAGTTTGAGCATTACGTGGTCGCCATTCGGACCGCAACCGTTGCCGGCGATGATTTCTTTAACCATCGAGCGAGCAACCACGTCACGACCGGCAAGGTCTTTGGCGTTCGGAGCATAACGCTCCATGAAACGCTCGCCGTGCTTGTTGATCAGGTAACCACCTTCACCACGGCAACCTTCAGTTACCAGAACACCGGCGCCGGCGATGCCGGTCGGGTGGAACTGCCACATTTCGATATCTTGTACCGGCACGCCAGCACGCAGAGCCATGCCGACGCCGTCACCGGTATTGATCAGGGCGTTGGTGGTGGAAGCGTAGATACGACCTGCACCGCCGGTAGCCAATACGGTGGCCTTGGCGCGGATGTAGGTGGTTTCGCCGGTTTCGATGCAGATTGCGATCACACCGACGAATTCGCCTTCCTGGTTTTTCACCAGATCAACAGCGTAGTACTCGTTCAGGAACGTGGTACCGGCTTTCAGGTTGCCCTGATAAAGGGTGTGCAGCAGCGCGTGACCGGTACGGTCGGAAGCTGCGCAGGTACGTGCAGCCTGACCGCCTTTACCGTAGTCCTTGGACTGACCACCGAATGGACGCTGGTAGATACGGCCTTGCTCGGTACGCGAGAACGGCAGACCCATGTGGTCCAGCTCGAAAACGGCAGCCGGGCCTTCCTGACACATGTACTCGATAGCGTCCTGGTCACCGATGTAGTCGGAACCCTTGACGGTATCGTACATGTGCCAGCGCCAGTCATCGTTCGGGTCAGCGGACGCGATCGCGCAAGTGATGCCGCCCTGGGCGGATACAGTGTGCGAACGGGTCGGGAAAACCTTGGTGATCACGGCAGTCTTGTGACCACCCTGTGCCAGTTGCAGCGCAGCGCGCATGCCGGCACCGCCACCACCAATAATGATGGCGTCGAAAGAAATCGTTGGAATGTTAGCCATGAATCAGATACCCCAGAGAATCTGCACACCCCAGACGAAGTAAGCGAACATCGCGATGCCGCAAACTGCCTGGAAAAGGAAACGTACTGCGGTCGCGGACTTGCCCAGCGCCATTGGCGTCAGGTAGTCGGTCGCGATGGTCCACATGCCGACCCAGGCGTGAGCGCCAAGGGCAACGAGGGCCAGCAGACTGAAGATACGCATCCCGTTGTGAGCGAACAGGCCGTGCCACTGGTCGTAGCCAATGCCCGGATTCGCTGCAAGGTATCCGATCAGGAAGATGAAATAAGCCGCGAGAACAACCGCAGACACACGTTGCGCCATCCAGTCATAGAGGCCCGAACGCGAAAGGTTCGTAACGCTGGTTACCATATCCAAACTCCTGCCAGAACGATCAGCACCACGGAAATGGCGATGATGATTTTCGAGCCCAGGCGGCCGCCTTCCAGCGTCTCACCGATGCCCATATCCATGATCAAGTGGCGCACACCGGCTACCAGGTGATACAGCAGAGCGGACAGGAGGCCCCATGCTACGAACTTGGCCAGCGGGCTGGTCAAGCATGCCTTCACTTCGGCAAAGCCTTCCTCGGAACCCAGGGATTTGCCCAATGCATAAAGCATGAAGCCAAGGCCCAGGAAGAGGATGATGCCGGAAACACGGTGAAGAAACGACGTAACGCCGGTGATGGGGAGTTTGATGGTCCTTAGGTCTAGGTTTACAGGTCGTTGGCTTTTCACGGCTTTTTTTTCACACTGAAGAGCCCCTAACAATCAGGGCAAAGTTGTTGGGGAGTGCACTGGTCAGGTAACCACCACCCAGGGATGCGACCCCCAATAAAGCAGGCCCAAAAGCCCTTGGCGGTCGGTGGCCGAGTATAGACAGTTAGGCTACTAATGACAACGCAATCACCTACCCCAAATAGCTGATTGCACAAGTCGTATAAAAGGCGTAAATGGCAGTCAATTTCGAGGAAAAAGTACGCTTAAAGCCTTCTGGAGCAAGACTTTAGGCAAATTGACATTCGAATTTATCTCACTATAGTGGTGCGGGCCCTGCGTGGGGGGTCTGTCTGATGGTTCAAGCATAAATAGGAGGCCACATGGCTGACAAAAAAGCGCAGTTGATCATCGAGGGCGCAGCCCCCGTCGAGCTGCCCATTTTAACCGGCACCGTTGGTCCCGATGTAATCGATGTTCGGGGCCTGACGGCCACGGGCCGCTTCACTTTCGACCCTGGTTTCATGTCGACCGCCTCGTGCGAATCGAAGATCACCTATATCGACGGCGACAACGGCATTCTGTTGCACCGCGGCTACCCGATCGAACAGCTGGCTGAAAAGTCGGACTACCTGGAAACCTGCTACCTGCTGCTCAACGGCGAACTGCCGACAGCAGAACAGAAGGCCCAGTTCGTCAGCACCGTGAAGAACCACACCATGGTTCACGAGCAGCTGAAAACCTTCTTTAACGGCTTCCGTCGCGACGCCCACCCGATGGCCGTCATGTGCGGCGTAGTCGGCGCCCTCTCGGCCTTCTACCACGACTCCCTCGACATCAATAACCCGCAGCATCGCGAAATCTCCGCGATCCGCCTGGTTGCCAAGATGCCGACCCTGGCAGCGATGGTTTACAAGTACTCCATGGGCCAACCCATGATGTACCCGCGCAACGACCTGACGTACGCGGAAAACTTCCTGCACATGATGTTCAACACCCCGTGCGAGATCAAACCGATCAGCCCGGTACTCGCCAAGGCCATGGACCGGATCTTCATCCTCCATGCCGACCACGAGCAGAACGCATCGACTTCCACCGTGCGTCTGGCCGGCTCTTCGGGTGCCAACCCGTTCGCCTGTATCGCCGCCGGCATCGCCGCACTGTGGGGCCCTGCCCACGGCGGCGCGAACGAAGCCGTTCTGACCATGCTTGACGAGATTGGCGATGTTTCGAACATCGACAAGTTCATCGCCAAGGCCAAGGACAAGAACGATCCGTTCAAACTGATGGGCTTCGGTCACCGCGTTTACAAGAACCGCGACCCTCGCGCGACTGTAATGAAGCAGACCTGCGACGAAGTACTGAAGGAATTGGGCATCAACAACGATCCGCAACTCGAACTGGCGATGCGCCTGGAAGAGATCGCGCTGACCGACCCGTACTTCATCGAACGCTCGCTGTACCCGAACGTCGACTTCTACTCGGGGATCATCCTCAAGGCGATCGGCATTCCGACCAGCATGTTCACCGTGATCTTTGCGCTGGCGCGTACTGTTGGCTGGATCTCCCACTGGAAAGAAATGCTCTCCAGCCCGTACAAGATTGGCCGTCCGCGCCAGTTGTACACTGGTTACGAGTCGCGTGACATTACCAAGCTGGAAGATCGCAAGTAAGACTTGTCTTGCGATGACGTCTTAAGTTTGTAACGGGGACGGCCTCTATTTATATGGAGGCCGTTTTTGTTTGTCTGGGGGTTGGGGGTTGTGAGCATATCCGTTGCTGCGGTGATGGCTGCTTAGGGTTCCGCCCTTACGGCGGGTCACTTTTGGCAAACGCCCCAAAAGTAACCAAAAGGGCTGCTCCCTGACGTAC
>NZ_JBYSZA010000048.1:0-21452 GCF_058786735.1 Pseudomonas sp. FW305-7 | reverse complement strand
GGTGATGAGCAATGTGTCTATTAAAAAGTGTCCACCATGTCTCCGAACACCTGTCCACCATGTCTCCGGTACATACACCCAGAGGGAGAGGGGGAAAGGGAGCCGATTTTCGTGCTGTTCAAAACCTGAGTTCGACTTGATGTTTAGTCGGTATCTCTCCAAAGAACACCTCGGTCAGTCCCCTTACCCTCCGGGAGAGGGTTAGGGTGAGGGCTATCGAGCGAACACCAGCGCTTCAGGCACATCGATATCCCACAACACTCCGGGATCATCCACTGCAACCTCAACCACCCGCCCCTGCTTGAACAACGGCCTAGCCCCGCGATCACCGTTCAACGCAAGCAAGCCCGGACCAAACGAACGCCCAAACCCCACCGGATGCCCAAACTCGCCAGCCTGCACCGGCACGCTCACCGCATCGTCAGCCATTGCCGCCACCACCCGCTCGATACTCGACGGCAGGATAAACGGCATATCCCCCAGCACGATCAACCAGCCATCCACTTCCGGGCACGCCGCCACACCGGCTGCAATGCTGTCGCCCATCCCGGTAGACTCGATCGAAACCACCTCACACCCATACGCCTGAGCCATGCGCATTGCCTGCGGCCGCGCTTCAGTGGTCACCAGCACGCGCTTGTCGAGACTGGCCGGCAGATTGACCAACACTTGCTCGATCACCGAACGCACGGCGCCATCGCGCCCGGTGCAATCGGCCAGCAACTTGTCCTTGTCCGCACCGGCAACCTGGCGGAAGCGGTTGCCCTCGCCCGCTGCCAGCACCACTACGCCGATAGATAGACTCATGCGCCCTCCACTGTTTTCTTCTGTTTCAACTCGACCCCGTTCTTGATCGCAACAATTTCCGCTAGCAAGGACAAAGCGATTTCCGCCGGCGAGTGACTGCCGATGTGCAAGCCGATCGGCCCGTGCAAACGAGCGATGGCCTGTACAGACAAGCCTAGCTGAGCCAGATTCTCCCGGCGTTTTTGACTGTTGACCCGCGAGCCCAGCGCTCCGACATAAAAGGCCGGCGAATCGAGCGCGGTAAGCAATGCCATGTCATCCAGGCGCGGATCGTGAGTCAGCGCGACAATCGCCGTGCGCTCATCGGTTTGAATACTCAGCACCGCATCATCCGGCATGCCGGGGACGAAACGACCGTGGTGCTCTTCCCAACCGTAGACGAACTCGGTGCGCGGATCGCAGATCAGCACCTCGAAATCCAGCAGTCGCGCCATGTCCGCCACGTACCGCGACAACTGACCGGCACCGATCAACAGCAGCCGCCAGCGCGGGCCATAAATCGCGCGTAGGGTCTTGCCGTCGAATTCCAGCGAGTCGGATTTGCTCGCGGCCGTCAGAACCACTTCACCGGTTTCGATATTCAGCTCACGGGCGACGATCTCATGGGCTTCGCAACGCGCCAACAGCTCGGCGACCCAGGCCGGATCACCGACCCGCTCCTCGGTCAGACGCAACGTACCGCCGCACGGCAAGCCGAAGCGCGCCGCCTCTTCCCGCGTGACGCCATAGGTGATCAATTGCACCGGCGGCCCGTCAGCGGCAATCCGTCCGTCGTGCAGGCGGGCAATCAAGTCATCCTCGACACACCCGCCCGACACCGAGCCGATCACCACGCCGTCCTCGCGCAACGCCAGCATGGCGCCGGGAGCCCGGGGCGCGGTGCCCCAGGTCTGCACCACACTGAACAACACCACCCGCTGACCGGCGCGGCGCCATTCGAGCACGCTGCGCAGAACATTGAGATCAGCGCTGTCCATCAGGCTTTGGCCTTCTGCCAGCCCTGCAACTGATAACGCACCGGCAGATTGCGAATACGCTGACCGGTGGCCGCGAAGATCGCATTGCACAGCGCCGGCGCAATCGGCGGCACACCCGGCTCACCGACACCGCCCAACGGCACATCGCCCGGCGGCGTCACCAGATGCACCGCAACCTCTTTCGGCGCGAGCGACATGCGCGCGACTTCGTACATATGGAAGTTATCCTGCTGCACCTTGCCGTCCTTGAAGCTGATCTCACCCAGCACCGCATTCCCGAGCCCCATGACACAGGCCCCCTCGAACTGCGAACGGATGCGCTCAGGGTTGATCTGCGGCCCGCAATCCACGGCGATGTCCGCCTTGTGCACGATCAGCGTGCCATCGTCTTTGACCTCGACTTCAATGACCGCCGCCACATAGGTGACGAAACTGTAATGCACCGCCAGACCGAGGCCGCGCCCCTTGGGCAATTGACGTCCCCAACCGGCTGCCTTGGCCGCGGTTTCCAGCACGGTGCGCATACGTCCGGTGTCGATCGGATAACGCTCGGGGGATTCGCCGTAGTTCCACTCTTCGCTCAGGGTGCGCGGATCGATCTGTCGATCCGGGCCGAGCAGTTTGATCTGGTACTTCAACGGATCAACACCGGCCTTGTGCGCCAGTTCATCGACAAAACTCTGGATCGCAAAACCGTGGGGGATGTTCGACACCGAGCGATACCAGCCGACCCGCGTGTGCACAGTGGCTTCGGGATTTTCCAGACGCACGTTGGGGATGGCATAAGCCATGTTGGTGAAACCCATGCCCAGCTCGAACGCCGCCTCATGGTTCATGCCCGGGGCAAACAGTGCGGTGATACTTGGCGCGACGGTGCGATGCAGCCAACCGGACGGCATGCCGTCCTTGCCGATCCCGGCCTTCAGGTATTCGGCGGACACGGTGTGGAAATACGAATTGTGGATGTCATCTTCACGCGTCCACTGCACCCGCAGCGCTTTGCCCGGAAATTCCTTGGCGAGGATCGCGGCTTCAACGACGAAGTCAGGCTTCGACTTGCGCCCGAAACCGCCACCCAGCAGCGTGACATTGAAGGTGACGTTATCGAACGGCAAACCGAGGCGTTCGGCGATCCGCTCACGGGTGACCTGTGGCGCCTGACTCGGCGCCCAGGCTTCGCAAACCCCATTGTTGTAACGGGCAATGGCAACCATCGGTTCCATCGGTGCCTGCGCCAGATGCGGCAGGTAGTAAGAAGCCTCAAGGCTGCTGGCAGCGCCGCTCAAGGCCTTGTCGATATCGCCGGTGTTGCGTACCACTTTGCCGGGCTTCAGCGATGCGGCTTCCAACTCCTTGCGGTAGGCAATCGAGTCGTAACTGGCGTTCGGGCCATCATCCCATTCGATCTTCAGCGCCTCGCGGCCCTTGATCGCCGCCCAGGTATTGCTCGCGACGACCGCCACGCCACCCAATGGCTGGAACTCCGAAGGCAACGGACGGTTTTCGATCTGAATCACTTTAAGCACACCCGGGACTTTCAGCGCGGCGCTGTCGTCGAGCGATTTGACCTTGCCGCCGTACACTGCCGGACGGGCGATGGTCGCGTAGAGCATGCCGTCGAAATGCACGTCGGCACCGTACACCGCGCGGCCGTTGACGATGTCGTCACCGTCGATGGCTTTGTTGCCTTCTTTGCCGATGTAGCGAAATTCCGACGGCTGCTTGAGCCGCAGGCTGTCACGCGCCGGCACCGTCAACGCACTGGCCGCGGCGGCGAGTTCGCCATAACCCAGCTCGCGACCGGACGGTTTATGAACGACTTTGTGCAACTGCGCGTGACACTCGCCGACTGGCACTTTCCATTGGTCGGCGGCGGCTTGCTCAAGCATGGTTCGGGCAGCGGCGCCGCAGCGACGCATCGGCTCGTACCAGTGACGCATGCTGCGTGAACCGTCGGTGTCCTGGTTGCCGAAACGTACTTCATCGCCCGGGGCCTGCTGCACTTTGACGTGAGCCCAGTCAGCCTCAAGTTCGTCGGCAACCACCATGGTCAGACTGGTGCGCACGCCCTGGCCCATTTCCGAGCGGTTGCACACCACTGTCACAGTGCCGTCAGCGGCGATGCTGACGTAGACCTTCGGATCATCGATCCAGCCGTTGGGCATGCCATCGGCGCCGAATTTCTTTTCCTTCTCGTCGGCCAGCGCATCCTGCCAGCCCCAACTGGCGGCCAGCACCAGCGCGCCAGTCGCCCCGACGCCTTTGAGAAAGCCTCGGCGACTGAGATTGCTCAGGGCGAAATCGTTCGGTAGACGGCTCATGCCTTGACCTCCTTCAGATGAGTGGAGGCCTGACGGATCGCGGTTTTGATCCGGTTATAGGTGCCACAACGGCAAACATTGCCGACCATCGCTTCTTCGATCTGCTCGTCGCTCGGGTTGGGATTGGTTTTGAGCAGCGCCGTCGCGGACATGATCTGCCCGCCCTGACAGAAACCGCATTGCGCGACAGCCGTGTCGAGCCAGGCTTGCTGAACGATTTGCCCGACCGGGTCAGCGTGCAAGTTGTCGATAGTGGTGACGTTCTGCCCGACCACTGAGCCAATCGGCGTGATGCAACTGCGTGCAGGCAACCCATCGATATGAATGGTGCAGGCGCCGCACAGGCCCATGCCGCAGCCGAATTTGGTGCCGTTGTAACCGGCGACATCACGAATCGCCCACAACAGTGGCATGTCTTCGGTGACATCGAGGGGATGGTCTTGACCGTTGAGTTTCAGGGTAATCATGGGCACGCCCGCATATTTCTAGTGGTTATGGGGTCGAGCAATCTGCCGCCGGAAATCAGCGGTGTGGTTCGCGCAGATCGACTCAGGCTAATCGGCCGATACACATCAGTGAAGCTGAACACTGATCCTGTGGCGAGGGAGCTTGCTCCCTCGCCACAGGGGTCATCGCTGACTGATATGTGGTTGGCACAGGCTCTCTTGTGCTGACGGCGACGTCTGCACCGGGCCTTTGATGGAGCAAATGACGGTTATCGTTAGCTGGCTACGTTAACCCGCGATTAACAAAAAAGCCCTGCACTTTTTTATCAGTGCAGGGCTTTGGATACCGACCTGAAGCGTAGTCTCAATAACGATTGGGCTCCATCTCCAGCTCGACATTGAAACGTTCGGCAATATCTTTCTGGATGCGTTGCGCCAGATCCAGCAGTTGCAGGCCGGTGGCTGCGCCGTAGTTGACCAGCACCAGCGCCTGCAATTTATGCACGCCGGCATCGGCCTCACGGAAACCTTTCCAGCCAGCACGCTCGATCAACCAGCCGGCAGCCAGCTTCATCTGCCCATCCGGTTGCGCGTAGGCTACCAGATCCGGGTGCTGCTCCTTGATCTGCGCCACCAGTGCCGCCGACACCAACGGATTCTTGAAGAAGCTGCCGGCATTGCCGAGCACCGCCGGGTCCGGCAGTTTTTCACTGCGGATGCTGCAGATTGCGCGGCTGACGTCGGTGGGTGTTGGCTGCTCAATGCCCTGCTCGGTCAGGCGCTGACGCACCGGGCCATATTCCAGATGCAAATGAGCGACGCGGTCGAGCGCAAACCGCACCCGCATAATCAACCAGCGTCCCGGCTGCTGCTTGAACAGGCTGTCACGGTAGGCGAAGTTGCAGTCTTCCAGGCTGAAATCGCGCAGCTCGCCAGTCTGGCGATCCAGCGCGGTAAGCCCGGCGAACACATCCTTGATCTCGACCCCGTAAGCGCCGATGTTCTGCATCGGCGCGGCGCCGACGGTGCCGGGAATCAGACTTAGGTTTTCCAGACCGGAAAAACCCGACGCCAAGGTGTGCTGCACAAAGGCATGCCAAGGTTCGCCGGCCTCGGCTTCGATCACCACGCGACTGCCGTCATCACTGATCACGCGGATTCCGCGAGTGGCCATGCGCAGCACCAGCGCGGGAATATCTGCGGTCAGCAGCAAGTTGCTGCCACCGCCGATCACCAGCAATGGCACGTCGTGCGCTGTGGCATAAGTCAGCGCTTCACGTACATCTGCGTCGCTGTGGGCCTCGGCGAACAGTTGTGCGTTAACGTCGACGCCAAAACTGTTGAACGGTTTCAGGGAAACCCGGGACTGCACCTGCAAACTCATAACCGGCCCTTCACTTCGATCAGCAATTGGTCACACGCTGCTTCAATCAGGTCCAGCACCTGCTCAAAGCCCTGATCACCGTCGTAGTACGGATCCGGCACTTCATCGACCAGCCCGGCATAGCGTCGCAGGAACAGGTCCAGCTCGGCTTTGCCGGTGGACGGTTGCAACGCCTTGAGATTGCGCAGGTTGCTGTTGTCCATGGCCAGAATCAGGTCGTAGCTGGCGAAGTCGGCGCGGCTGACCTGCTGGGCGCGCTGCGCCGACAAATCATAACCGCGCAGTTTGGCCGCAGCCTGACTGCGTTTGTCCGGTGGATTGCCGACGTGCCAGTCGCCAGTGCCGGCAGAGGCCACTTCGACCTGATCCGCCAGCCCTGCTTCCCGCAGTTTGTGGCGCAATACGCCTTCGGCAGTGGGCGACCGGCAAATGTTGCCCAGGCACACGAACAGAACCCGCATCAGGCCTCCAGCAGGCGTCGAACGCGCTCAAGGTCTTCGACGGTGTCGACGCCGGTTGGCGGTGCGATCAACGCATCAGCCACATGAATGCGCACGCCATGCCACAGGGCACGCAACTGCTCGAGGGATTCGGTGTTTTCCAGCCAGCACGGACCCCAGCTCACAAAGTCCTGGAGGAACCCGGCGCGGTAGGCATAAATGCCGATGTGCCGACGGTACGGCACGCCTTCGGGCAATTGCTCTTGGCTCTTTGCGAACGCGTCGCGAGCCCACGGCAAGGTGGCTCGGCTGAAAGTCAGCGCCAGCCCATTGATGTCGCTGACGACCTTGACCACGTTCGGGTTGAACAGGGTTTGCACATCCTCGATCGGCTCGGCCAGGGTGGCCATGCGCGCTTCAGTGTGGGCGGCCAGGTTGGCGGCGACCTGATCGATCACGCTTGGCGGAATCAGCGGCTCATCGCCCTGCACGTTGACCACGATCGCGTCGGGCTCAAGGCCCAGTTTCGCCGCAACTTCAGCCAGACGATCGGTGCCGGAGTTGTGATCTTCACGGGTCAGCACCACTTCGGCGCCAAAGGCCTTGCAGGCCTCGACAATGCGCGCATCGTCAGTCGCAACCACCACGCGGGCGGCGCTGCTTTTGCTCGCCTGTTCCCAGACGTGCTGGATCATCGGTTTGCCGGCGATGTCCAGCAGCGGCTTGCCCGGCAGACGGGTCGAGGCGAAACGCGACGGAATGACAACGGTGAAGGCAGTGGTCATTTATCCAGACGCTCGTCAGTGGTCAGGGTACGGGCCTCGCTTTCGAGCATCACCGGGATGCCGTCACGGATCGGATAGGCCAGGCCGGCGCCTTTGCTGATCAGCTCGGTCTTGTCGGCGCTGAGCTTGAGCGGGCCTTTGCAGATCGGGCACGCGAGGATGTCGAGCAATTTGGTGTCCATGAACATTCCCTGGATAGAAGAGTTAAGGCAAAAGACGATCCGGCAACAGGCGCATCAGCTGTGTGTCGAACCAGGCCACGAAGGCCGGCGACGGCACGGCATCGACCGCCAGATACCACCAGTCGGCAGCAGCGAAGGCACGGCACTTCACCGCGTCCTTTTCGGTCATCACCACTGGCAATGACGGTGTGAAATTCAAGGCCTGCACGCTGTATTCGGCGTGGTCGGCAAACGCATGCGGGACTGCTCGCCAGTCTAGCGCTTCGAGGGTATTGAAGAAACGTTGCGGATTGCCGATCCCGGCCACCGCGTGCACGCTCTGCCCCGGCGCAAAATGCTTGAGCGACTGGCGCTCGCCGCTGCGCAGATTGACCAGCGCCGTGGGTTGCAGACGAAAGGCGAAACCGTCTTCACGATCAGCCGTCGCGCCATTGAACAGCACGCCGTCGACACTTTGCAGGCGCTCGATCGGCTCGCGCAACGGCCCAGCCGGCAGGCAACGTTTATTACCGAGGCCACGGGCGGCATCGATCAGCACCAGCTCCAGATCCCGTGCGAGGCGGTAATGCTGCATGCCGTCGTCGGAAAGAATCAGATCCAGCGGTTCGCTGGCGAGCAAGGCTTTGACCGCTGCGCTGCGATCGGGGTCGATCATCAGCGGCACGCCGGTGCGCTGGACGATCAACAGGGGTTCGTCGCCGGCAATATCAGCGCTCTGCTCGGCCTCCACTCGCCAAGGCAACTGCGGCGGTTTGGCACCGTAGCCACGACTGACCACGCCGACACGCAAACCGCTGCGGCGGCAATGCTCGATCAGCCAGAGGATCATCGGCGTCTTGCCAGTACCGCCGACAGTGATGTTACCGACCACAATGAGCGGCACTGGCGGCTGATAGATCTCGCCCTGGCCATCAAGAAAGCGCTGGCGTTTGCCCACCACGACGCGGCGATAGAGCATTTCCAGCGGCCGCAGCAGCGTCAGGGCCGGGTGCCCCTGATACCACGCGGCGAGCAAACGATCGGACAGGCTCATCAGGACTTGGGCGCCGCCTCGACCGTGGTCATGCGCAAATGGCTGAAACCGAGCTTGCCGGCCGCGTCCATGGCGGTGATCACCGATTGATGCTGAGTCTTGCCGTCGGCACTGATCGACAACGGCATGTTGGTATCACCGTTGGATTCTTTCTGCATGGCGTCCATCAGAGTCGCCAGATCGTTTTTCGGCAGAACCTTGTTGTTCACCGAAAACACCCCTTCGGCGCTGATGGCCACGTCGATCTGCTTGAGCTGCTGATCTTCGGCCGGCGAGCCGCTGACGGCTTCCGGCAGATCAACGCGCAACTGGGTTTCGCGGGTAAACGTAGTGGTCACGACGAAAAACAGCAGCAGGATGAACACCACATCGATCAGCGACGCGAGGTTGATGTCGATCGTTTCCCGAGGCTTGCGACGGAATTTCACGCGCGGCCCTCAGCCAGATCGACGTCACGGTCGCCCTGCACCACTTCAACCAGTTTGATCGCTTCCTGCTCCATGCCCACCACCAGCTCGTCGATGCGACGTTGCAGGAAACGGTGGAAGAACACCGCCGGAATACCGACCATCAGGCCTGCGGCTGTGGTGATCAACGCCTTGGAGATACCACCGGCCAGGACTGAAGCATTGGTGGTCATGCCGGAACCGGTGAAGGCGCTGAAAATATCGATCATGCCCAGCACCGTACCTAGCAGACCGAGCAACGGTGACATCGCGGCGATGGTGCCCAGAGCATTGACGTAGCGCTCGAGCTCGTGAATGACCCGAGCGGCGGCCTCTTCGATGCACTCTTTCATGATCTCGCGACCATGCTTGGAGTTGGCCAGACCGGCAGCGAGGATTTCCCCCAGCGGCGAATTGGCGCGCAATTCCTTGAGCTTCTCTTTATTGAGCTGTTTGTCCTTGATCCAGACCCAGACCTGGCCCAGCAGATGCTCGGGGGTGACGCGACTGGCGCGCAGGGTCCACAGGCGCTCGGCGACAATCGCCATGGCCGCGATGGAACTCAGAATGATCGGCAACATCATCCAGCCGCCGGATTTGACCAATTCCCACACAGTGACAGTCCCCTCGAAAAAGTGCGCCACTTTACCATACCGGTTCGCGATCAGGACCCGCCGCCCCGACGACCGTGATGTCGCAGGCGCGCGCGCCCGATCAACGGGCCAGTGCGGGCGGATCGCGCCAGAAACGCGGCTGCTGGCGCATCGCCCATGGCGCTTTGAAGGTACCCAATTGCAGATGAATGGCACCCTGCTCGGCACTGTCGTAAATGCGCAGGCCTTGTTTGCGATACCGCGCCAGAACCGTCGGGTGCGGATGGCCGAACGAGTTGCCGTGACCGCGAGAAATCAGCACGGCCTGAGGTTTCAATGTCTTGAGCAGGGCCATGGATGAGGAACTGCGGCTGCCATGGTGCGGTGCTTGCAGCCATTGCGTTTCAACAGCCAGAGGGCTTTGCAGCAAAACACGTTCGGCGTGAGTGTCGATATCGCCCGTCAGCAACAGGCGCTCGCCATTGGCTTCGATCTGCAACACGCAGGAACGCTGGTTGCTGTCATGGGCATCTGTCCATTGCCAGAGTTGAAAACTGACACCGTCCCACTGCCATTGCTGGCCACTTTCACAGGCTTCAGCGTTTAGCTCGGCCGGCAGTCCCGGTGAGTCGCCACTGATGACTCGATTCACTTTCAAACCACGCGCCACGGCCAAAGCGCCGCCGGCGTGATCGGCATCCGCGTGACTGAGCAGCATAAGGTCAAGTTTCTCGACATTCAGCTTGCGCAAGGCTGGCAGCACCACGCGCTCACCGAGATCGAAATCACCGAAACGCGGCCCGGCGTCGTAGAGCAAAACGTGATGACGGGTACGGACCACAATCGCCAGCCCCTGGCCGACATCGAGTTGCCAGATGTCGGCCAACCCTTCGCCCGGTTTCTCGCGTGGCGGAACTACCAGTACCAGCAGCAGGGGCCAGCCCAACGGACGCATCGGCACGCCGCGCGGCAATAGCAACAGCACAGCGCCGAGGCTGCCCATCAGCAACGCCCACTCGGGAATTGACGGTGCAATCCACGCGGGCCATTGCCCGGCGATCACGGCCAAACCCTGAAACAGCCAATCGATCAAACCACCCGCCAGCCACAGCAGCCATTCGCCGACATACGGCACCGGTAACAGCAAAGTCCCGAGCAATGCCGGCGGCAGCACCAGCAGACTGATCCAGGGCACCGCCAACAAATTCGCCAACGGCCCGCTCAGGCTGATTGGCAAGTGAAGCGCCAACAACACAGGACAGAGACCGATCGCAATCAGCCACTGCGCTCGTGTCCATGTCTGCCACCGGCGCCATGCCCCGAGGCGCCCGCCAAAGGTGAAAATCAGCACCGCCACCGCGGCGAAGGACAACCAGAAACCAGGACGTAGACTGGCCAGCGGATCAAGCAACAGCACGCCGTCGAATGCCAATAACAGCGGCCACCACGCACCGAGATGGCGAAAGCGCAGGCGCCACAACAGTACCAGGCCGACCATCACGCAGGCGCGTCGCACCGGCACATCGAACCCGGCGAGCAGCCCGTAACCGAGCGCCGCCGCGAATGCCAGACCACAAGCCCATGGCAGCCACGGCCAGCGCAGCGGCCACAGCCCATAACGGGCAAGACCTGCGACCAGCAAGTACATCACCGCCGCCAGCATCCCGATGTGCTGACCGGAAATGACCAGCAAATGCACGGTGCCGGTGTCTTGCAGAATCTGCCAGTCCTCGCGACTGAGTCCTGAGCCATCACCCAGCACTAACGCGGACAGCGCCCCGGCCCGGCCTTGCGCGTCCGCCGTTAACAAGCGCTGGCGAATGCCATCGCGCCAGGCCCCGCGCGCGGCTGTCAGACGTTCGCCATCCTTGATCGTGCCGGTTGCGCCGATGCGTTGCGCGAGCAGCCAGGCTTCGTAGTCGAACGCATCAGGATTGAGCAAACCCACCGGGCGTTTGAGTTTGACGGCCAGACGCCAGCGCTCGCCGCTGTTGACCGGCGGCCCGGCGTACCAGGCCAGGCGCATCAATGTCGGCAGTTTTTCGTGACGCGAGCGTGCATCTGCCAATTCGAATCGCACCACGCCATCGCTGTGCTGCGGCAGACCGATCACCCGCCCTTCGACCCAGCGGGTTTCTCCATCCAGCTCAACGGACAACCGGTCATTCAAGGCCCATTGCGCGCTGATACAGGCCCAAGTAAAGCCGAACAGCAAAAACGCCAGCGGGTAGCTGCGAAACGGCAGCAACATCAAACCCACAACCGGCAGCAACACCATCAACCAGACCGGCGGTAACGCCGACATAAAAACCGGAGCCAGCAGACCGACTGCCAGCGCCATCATCCCTGTGCGCATAAGCCCGTCCTTGAGAGTCCCTGCATTAGGCATAGCGGGTGTCGGGCACGAGCGTCGTCAACAATTGTCACAAAGTCTGAATGGGCGGTTCATAGAATCCAGACATACTTGCCGCCTTAACCGACCGAGAAGCCTTATGCCCCGGCGCTTATTCAAACGTTACATGCCCGACCCGACGAGCATCAGGGAACACAAATCCTTACGCTTTCTCGGCAAGTTGCTGCATGACCCGAACCTCTGGCACCTCAATCGCCACTCGGTTGCCCGTGCGATGGCGGTCGGATTGTTTGCGGCATTCCTGCCGATTCCGGCGCAGATGCTGGTGGCGGCCGCATTGGCCATCATCGTTCGCGGCAATATGCCAATCGCTGTCAGCCTGGTGTGGCTGACCAATCCGATCACCATGCCGGCGGTATTTTTCTGTACGTATCAGGCCGGAGCGTGGTTGATGGATGTGCCCGCACGGCATCTGCCGGATGAACTGACGTGGGAATGGATCAGCGGCGAACTGTCGACGTTGTGGCAACCGTTTTTGTTGGGTTCCGTAGTCGTCGGGCTGGTGCTTGGCGCCCTCGCCTACTTCGTGGTGATGATGTACTGGCGCTGGTGGGTGGCGCGGCAGTGGGCGCGGCGCAAGAAGAAACGAATGTCTTGAATGCAAAACGGCCTCCGCAATGGGAGGCCGTTTTACTGTGTGGCGTCTGGTAAGACGTCATCTCGGGCAAGCCCGCTCCCACATGATCCGGGTTGCTCGATTTTTTGTGACCGACACCAAACCCTGTGGGAGCGGGCTTGCCCGCGATAGCAGCGCCGCGGTTTGGGTATCAGGTACGCATCCCGCGCCCGCTCACCAGCAAGCGCGCGCAGCCGAAATACAACACCACCGTCGCCACCAACATGAAGGTGATCGCAATACCGATGCGAATATCCGACACGCCCAGAATGCCGTAACGGAAGGCATTGACCATATGCAGCACCGGGTTGGCCAGCGACACGGTCTGCCAGAACGGTGGCAGCAACGTGATCGAATAGAACACGCCACCCAGATAGGTCAGCGGCGTCAGCACGAAAGTCGGGATGATCGAGATGTCATCGAAATTGCGTGCAAACACAGCATTGATGAAGCCCAGCAGCGAGAAGATCGTCGCTGTCAGCACCACCACCAGAATGGTCACGCCAAGGTGATGCACCTGCAAATGGGTGAAGAACAGCGACAGAATTGTCACGATCACGCCGACCATCAAACCACGCAGCACGCCACCACAGACGTAGCCGATCAATATCGTATGCGGCGACACCGGTGAAACCATCAACTCTTCAATCGAGCGCTGGAACTTGCTGCCGAAGAAACTCGACACCACGTTGCCATAGGAGTTGGTGATCACCGACATCATGATCAGCCCCGGCACGATGTACTCCATGTAAGTGAAGCCACCCATGTCGCCGATCTGCCGGCCGATCAGGTTGCCGAAGATCACGAAGTACAGAACCATGGTGATCGCAGGTGGCAGCAGGGTCTGCGGCCAGATCCGCGTGAAGCGTTTGACCTCGCGGTAAACGATGGTCTGGAGCGCGACGAGATTGGGACGGAATTCGGAACTCATACCGCCACCTTCGACAGATTTTTCTCCACCAGGGACACGAACAGCTCCTCGAGGCGATTGGTTTTGTTGCGCAGGCTCAGCACTTCGATGTTCTGCAACGCCAACTGACCGAACAGTGCGGTGATGCCCATCGACTTGTCGACCTGCACTTCCAGCGTGTGCGCATCCACCAGGCGCGACGGATAGCCGACCAGTTGCGGCGCGGTAGCCAGATCACCTTTCAGGTCGAGCAGGAAAGTTTCCACATGCAACTGACCAAGCAGCTGACGCATGCTGGTGTTTTCGACAATCGTGCCGTGGTCGATGATGCCGATGTTGCGGCACAGCTGCTCAGCCTCTTCCAGATAGTGCGTGGTGAGAATGATGGTGATGCCTTTCTGGTTCAGCTCGGTGAGGAATGTCCACATCGAACGGCGCAATTCGATGTCCACCCCGGCAGTCGGTTCGTCGAGGATCAGCAGGCGCGGTTCATGCACCAGTGCACGGGCGATCATCAGCCGCCGCTTCATGCCGCCGGACAGCGACCGTGACGGCACATCACGCTTGTCCCACAGGCCCAACTGAGTCAGGTACTGCTCGGCGCGTTCCTTGGCGATCTTCGCCGGAATGCCGTAGTAACCGGCCTGGGTCACGACGATGTCGAAGGTCTTTTCGAACTGATTGAAGTTGAATTCCTGGGGCACCACGCCGATCGAGCGCTTGAGCGCTGCCGGGTTTTTGTCCAGGTCATTGCCGAAGATATTCACCGTGCCGCTGGTCTTGTTGACCAGGGTGGAGAGAATGCCGATGGTCGTGGATTTGCCGGCACCGTTGGGGCCGAGCAAGGCGAAAAAGTCACCTTCGGCGACGTCCAGATCGATACCACTCAAGGCCTGGAACCCGTTGCCGTAGGTTTTGGTTAGCTGCCGGATGGACAGAGCGGAACTCATATCTGATTTACGCACCATGAAGGAAAGGAAGGGATAAACAAGGGCGGGCGGCGAGGGATGCAACCGCGGCGCATGAACGCAATGGTGCTTGGCCTCGCCACACAAGTACAGTCAAGTGTGTCGATAGTTATTATCAAGTCAACGCGGTCATGACCGCTTTTTGATACGCCGCACGCAGCTTCAGCCGCTCGTACCAGGCGTGTAAGTGCGGTTGCGGGGCGCGCTCGATGGGCATCTCGAACCAGGCATAAATGAAACTGCCGAGGGGAATGTCGCCCATGCCGATTTCGCTGCCGGACAAGTATGGCTGACTGGCCAGAGCCTGATCGGCCATGTTCAGCAACTCATTGCATTCTTTGATGGCGGCGTTGATCGCAGGCCAGTCCTGCTTGTCGGCCGGGGTGCGCAGAACGCCCCAGAACACGGTGCGAAAAGGCCCTGCAAAACTTGAGGTGGTCCAGTCCATCCACTTGTCAGCGATGGCCCGCGCTTGCGGATCGGCGGGATACCACGCCGTGTTCGGCGCATGCCTGGCCAGCAGATAGCGGACGATGGCGTTGGATTCCCAGAGCACGAAACCGTCATCTTCGATGACCGGCACCCGCCCGTTCGGGTTCATCGCCCGGTACTCGGGCGTGTCGACCACACCGAACGCACCACCGGCATCGATCGCCTCATAGGCCAGGCCAAGTTCCTCGGCAGCCCACAGCGGTTTCCTGACATTCGATGAGTTCTTACGTCCCCAGATTTTCAGCATGACCGCCTCTTTTCAAATCAAGTGGCCAAGCAGCATACGCCGGTTCAGCGACCGCCGACATCACTGCGCATGTCAGCCGACAGGGGCGTCTGTTGATCGTTGAACAGGTGCGGATAGCATTTTTCCAGATGCTCGAAGAACAAGGTTTCCGGTACATCGGCGAACTGGCCGTGATCGACCAGGTACTCCATCAGCAACGCGCCATCGCTGTTGTACGGGTGGAAAACGCTGTCGTGGATGCCGTCGAACTCCAGCGGCGCAACGTTGAACATTTCGCAAAGTTTCTGGTTGAACGCAGGTGTGGCTTTTACCCAGCGATCATTCAGAAACAGCTCGGTGTAACCGTGCATGGCGAACACTTCGCTTCTCAGCAGCTCCAGCAGGCGCGGCGTCGACAGATGGTTTTTCACGTCCGCCAGACCGATGCGCGCCGGGATCCCGCAATGCCGCGCACAACCGGCCAGCAGCGTGGCTTTGGGCACGCAATAACTCTCACCCGCCGCCAGCGCGTAGCTGCCGCGCAAGGTCTGCGGGTCGCGGCTGAAGGTGTACATGTTGTATCGCACCGCCTCGCGCACGGCGTAATACAGATTGATCGCCTGCTCGAGCGGATCGCGGCTGGCACCACGATGTTGTTCGGCGAACTCCACCACCGCCGGGTGGTCACTATCGATGAAGCGGCCGGGACTCAGATACTCGCGCATGACGACAGATCTCCTGGGTGAGTCCCGAGTCTAGCGACAGCTCAAGCACAGAGATAACGACGTTTCGGCCAAACTTGGACGCAAAGACGCGGGATCGGCGAACGATTTCCCACACGTGTTGCCCACTGAACCTACGAAAACCATCCGGGGTTTCCCACGATATCAATCACCTTGCTCTGACCACCCGGTTTTGCAGATGCCGTCTAAGCTCTGGAGGGTCGATTTGCCTTGGTTCACGGAGGACTGAATATGCTGTTGTTGTGGATACTGGTTTTGATCATTGGTGTGGCGTACCTCGCCCACCGGCGTATCGCCCCGCTGCCCGCGCTGGGCATCGTTGCCGTTTACCTGCTGGCGATGGGTATATTCAGTCACGCACCGGGCTGGCTGCTGCTGATTTTCTGGATTGTGCTGGCGGTGGTCGCAGCACCGTTGCTGCTGCCTGACCTGCGCCGCAAACATTTCACCGCCCCGCTGTTCAACTGGTTCCAGAAAACCCTGCCGCCGATGTCGCAGACCGAACGCGACGCGATCGATGCCGGCACGGTGTGGTGGGACGGAGAACTGTTCAGCGGCCGGCCGGACTGGGACAAGCTGCTCGCCTATCCCAAGGTGCAATTGAGCGAAGAGGAGCAGGCGTTCATTGATGGCCCGACCGAAGAACTCTGCGCGATGGTCACTGACTGGCAGATTGGCCAGTCGATGGATTTGCCGCCCGAAGCGTGGACCCATATCAAGGAACACGGCTTCTTCGCCCTGATCATTCCAAAAGAATTCGGCGGTAAAGGTTTCTCCGCTTACGCCCACTCGCAAGTAGCAATGAAACTCGCGACCCGCAGCGGCGACCTCGCATCAACGGTCATGGTCCCTAACTCCCTGGGCCCGGCCGAGCTGCTGCTGCACTACGGCACCGACGAACAACGCAATCACTACCTGCCGCGTCTGGCCCGCGGCGATGATATTCCCTGCTTCGCCCTCACCGGCCCGCTCGCCGGTTCCGATGCCGGCGCGATGCCCGACACCGGGATCATCTGCAAAGGCCAGTGGGAGGGACAGGAAGTCATTGGTCTGCGTCTGAACTGGGAAAAGCGTTACATCACCCTTGGCCCGGTAGCCACCCTTCTCGGCTTGGCCTTCAAGGCCTATGACCCGGATCACCTGTTGGGCGACAAGGAAGACCTCGGCATCAGCCTCGCGCTGATTCCAACCGATACCGCAGGCGTGGAAATCGGCCGTCGGCATTTGCCATTGGGCGCAGCCTTCATGAACGGCCCGAACTCCGGCAAGGATGTGTTCATCCCGCTGGACTTCCTCATCGGCGGTCAGGAAATGCTCGGCAAAGGCTGGATGATGCTGATGAACTGCCTGTCGGTCGGGCGTTCGATTTCGCTCCCGGCCGTTGGCACGGGTGCCGCCAAGTTCACCAGCCTGGTCACCGGACAGTACGCGCAGATTCGTGAGCAGTTCAACGTACCGTTGTCGGCCTTCGAAGGGATTCAGGAAGCGATGGCGCGCATCGGCGGCAACGCCTGGATGATGGACGCCGCGCGCATGCTGACCGCCAACGCGGTGGACCTGGGCGAGAAACCGTCGGTGTTGTCGGCAATCCTCAAGTACCACCTCACCGAACGCGGTCGCGAGTGCATCAGCCACGCCATGGATGTCCACGGTGGCAAGGCGATCATCATGGGTCCGAATAACTACCTGGGACGCAGCTGGAACGGTGCGCCGATCTTCATCACCGTGGAAGGCGCGAACATTCTCTCGCGCAACCTGATGATCTTCGGTCAGGGCGCGATTCGTTGCCATCCGTTCGTGCTCAAGGAAATGGCCTTGGCCGGGCGGGAAGACAAGGATCAGGCGCTGAAAGAATTCGACGGCCTGCTACTCAAACACATCGGCTTTGCCGTCAGTAACGCGGCCAGCACGCTGGTGCTGAACCTTGGTTTCGGCCACTTCGAACATGCGCCTGGCGACAAGATCAGCCAAGGTTACTTCCGCGCACTCAATCGCCAGGCTGCGGCTTTCGCGATGCTGGCCGACTTCAGCATGATGCTGCTGGGTGGCGAACTGAAACGTCGCGAACGTCTGTCAGCCCGCCTGGGCGATGTGTTGAGCAACCTGTATCTGGCCTCTGCCGCGCTCAAGCGCTACCACGACCTGGATTCGCCGGCGTACATGGAGCCGTTGTTCCGCTGGGCCATGGAGGAAAGCCTCGGCCAGTCGGAGCGCGCGCTGGATGAACTGCTGAGCAACTTCCCGAACAAGGTGTTCGGCTGTCTGTTGCGGGTGATCGTGTTCCCGTTCGGCCGTCGTCACAAAGGACCATCGGACAAACTCGGTGCCGAAGTGGCCGGCGTTATCGGCCGGGCCAAAGGCGATCCGGCGCTGGAAGAATTGCTCGCTGGCTGCTATCGCCCGCAATCGCCAGACGATGCGGTGGGTGCGCTGCAACACGCCAGCGATCTGCTGAACGCTGCGCAACCGCTGCATAAAAAGCTGCACACCTCGCTGAAAAGCGGTCAGGTCAAACCGGTCGCAGGCGAGCATGCCATCGACGCGGCGCTGGAAGCCGGGGTGTTGCAACCCGGAGAAGCGCAGAACCTGCGCGAAGCCGAAGCGGCGCGACGCAAGGTGATCGATGTCGATGACTTCGACAAGGAAGAGCTGAAACAGGCGGAGGGTAAAGTCCGCTGATCCCGACAGCCACGTAGCTGTTATTTGTGAAAAATGGGCGCGGGAGCTTTATACTCCTGCGCCCGTTTTGCTCTTGAGGACTTATCTCGTGTCCAACGTCGTTGCCGATCATCTGGTTTTGCTCGACCATCTGCGCAGTATCCTGGTCGCCGTAGGTGAGGCCGAACAGGTTCCCGAAGAAAGCCATGCCTTGTTCCTCGAGCGCTTCGATGAACTGCTGGCGTCCCTGCCGATCGACCCGATCGAAAGCCAATACCTGGGCCAGGACATCCTGACTCAAGTGATTACCCGTTACCCGCAAATTGCTCACCTGATCCCGCGGGATCTGCTGTGGTTCTTCGCTGGCGACTGCCTGCACTACCTGTCCGATGAAGAGATCGACATGTATCAGGCACTGGAAGAACGCCGCTACGAAGCCGAACAGAACGATGAGCCGTTCGACTGGAATCAGGAAAAACAGTTGATGGCCATGTCCGCTCAGGACAGCAAGCACTGATTTTCAACTGCTCATGAAAAGGCCCGCATAGTTGTCCATGCGGGCCTTTTTTTATCTGCGCGGTTAAAGCAGCCCCTCACTCTCCGGCAACTCATAAGCCATCGCGGCGTTGATCACGCCACCCGACTTGCCTGGCTTGCTCAGGGTCGGTTCTTTCTCCAGGCACTCCACCAGATAATCGATAAACACCCGCAGCTTCGGCGGCAGATAACGCGTCGGCGAATGCAGCAACCAGAGCCCTCCGTGGTAGGACGCCAGAAACGTCCAGTCCGGCAGCACCTGCACCACCAACTTCTGCTCCAGCGCATAGCGCGCGGTGAAATACGGCAGACTGCCAATACCGATGTGCTGCAGCACCGCGCCCAGACGCACGCCCGTGTGGTTGGCCGCATACCGCCCGCGCACCCCAACCGTCACCACTTTGCTGCCCTTTTTGAATTTCCAGCGCGCATCGCTCGGGGTTTCGCCCAGATAGATGCAGCTGTGATTGAGCAAATCATGTGGATGCGTCGGCGTGCCGTGTTCGGCGAGGTATTGCGGGGTGGCGCAGAGCAAATGATCGATGGTCAGCAGTTGCCGCCCGACCAGCCCGGCCGGAGGGCGATCAGTAATGCGGATCGCCAGATCGACATGATCATCGATCAGATCGACCTGCCGATCTTCCAGCAGCAGCTCGACATCGACCTTGGGATAACGGCGCAAAAATTCAGGCATGTGCGGATGAATGACAAATCGTCCCACCGCCTTCGGCACACTGACCCGCACCAGTCCTTCGGCTTCATGGGTGAATTGGCCACTGATCTCCATCACTGACTTGGCCGCACTGACCATCTCCTGACAGCGCTTGAACACCTCTTCACCGCCATCACTCAGGCGCAGCTTGCGCGTGGTGCGCTGGAGCAAGCGCGTGGCCAAGGCCTTTTCCAATCGCGAAATGCTGCGACTCACCGCCGACGGTGAAGATCCGAGCTGCCGCGCCGCTTCAGAGAAGCTGCCGGTCTCCACGACCTTGACGAATATCGCCATCTCGCCGAGCAGGGGTAACGGGAGATTTATGCTCACAGCGCACAAGTCCTTTGATGTTTGAACGGATTATCACGTTATTACACGATTCATATAATAAAAATAGAAACTTTAATAAGGGCATGGAATATGACGCTTCGCCTCTTTTTCCATAGTGATGACCTCAAGGCCAATGTGGAAGTCCTCGACTGCACGCCCCACGAGAACGAATTTGCCGTAGTGCTGCGCGCCACGCTGTTTCATCCGCAAGGTGGCGGCCAACCCTGCGATACCGGCTGGATCGGCGAAAGCCAGGTACTGCGCGTCGTCCAGGAACCCGATCGGATCATTCATTACGTTGATCGTCCGGTGAAACTCGGCATGACCATGATCCGCATCGATGAACAGCGTCGCTGCTTCAACACGCGCATGCACTCGGCCGGGCACCTGATCGGGCATTTCGTGCAAGCGCTGGGCTGGACGCCGATCAAGGCACACCACTGGCCGGACGAGGGCCGGGTGCAATTCAAGCCGGGTGACGCCGCTCAGGAAGTTGACGCAGACAGCGTTCAACACGGCATCGGCCAGTGGATTGAGCACGATCTGCCGCGCCTGACTTCGCTGCGCGAAGGCGCGCGGGAAATCGGCTTTGGTGATCTGCCTGCCTACGGCTGCGGTGGCACCCATGTACGTAGCCTGAAGGATCTGGGCACAGTCACGATCGCGTCCCTTTCGCAGAAGAAAGGCACGTTGTCCGTCCACTACAGCGTGGATTGAGCATTTCGGACGCTGCCCGCGCAGCGTCCGGCGCCGGGGAACCGCGCTCGCCGGTTCCGTTGACTATCGATAGATGGACCTAAATAACATGATGCTAGACGTCGAGCGTCTCGATGAGATGTGCATAAAAAAACTGGCCAACGAAGAAGTCCTCGCCATCCGCGTCAAAGGCTTTTTGCCCGAACCGCTGGCGATCCAGATTGGCGACAAGATTCTCGCTCCAGGCTTTGAGGGCTACATCAACGCACCGAGTATCGGCCGTATCGGCATGGCGTTTTATGAGGCGGAAAACCAGCCGCTGTTGATCGAGGATTACTTCGAACGCGCTACCAGCAACATCGCCGAACTGCGCAATCGCTGTGCGCCCTACTCCTCGCCGGTCGACACGCTGCGCTGCATGCTCGACGAATCCTGGCCGGCCGGTGCGCATCTGGAAAACCTCTACGGGCGCAAAATGTATGTCGGCCTGTCTCGCGTGGTGAAACCCGGCGTGTGCTTCCTCGCCCATCACGACATTTTCGCCAAGGACGCGCCGGAGAGCTTTCAGGCGCGCAGCCTCGAAGCGCAGTTCGCCTGCAACGTCTATCTGAACATGCCGACCGAGGGCGGTGCGTTGCAAATGTGGGACGACGACATTACCCCGGATCAGTTTGACGAAATGCGTGGCGACAGTTACGGCATCGACCCGGCGCTGCTCGGCCCGCCCACCCTTGAGG
>NZ_JBYSZA010000047.1:1523-25181 GCF_058786735.1 Pseudomonas sp. FW305-7 | reverse complement strand
CGATAGCGGTGTGTCAGACCAGAATTATTTGAATGACACACCGCTATCGCGAGCAGGCTCACTCCTACAGGGATCCGGTGCAGATTCAATTCCCCGGCCGATGCGTTAAACTCCCGCCCATTGCTGTCTGGAGTTTCTTATGCGCGAAGAGTTGAACCAAGGCCTGATCGACTTTCTCAAGGCCTCCCCTACCCCGTTCCACGCCACTGCCAGCCTTGTTCAACGTCTGGAGGCCGCCGGTTTCGTGCGCCTCGACGAGCGCGAGCCATGGACCACCGAGCCTAACGGCCGCTATTACGTCACCCGTAACGACTCCTCGATCGTCGCGATCAAAATGGGCCGCACTTCGCCACTGCACGGCGGTATCCGCCTGGTGGGCGCGCACACCGACAGCCCGTGCCTGCGGGTCAAGCCGCAACCGGAGCTGCAGCGTCAGGGCTTCTGGCAACTGGGCGTCGAAGTCTACGGCGGTGCGCTGTTGGCCCCGTGGTTCGACCGCGATCTTTCGCTGGCCGGCCGCGTGACCTTCCGCCGCGACGGCAAGGTCGAAAGCCAGTTGATCGACTTCAAGGCGCCGATCGCGATCATTCCGAACCTGGCCATTCACCTCAACCGTGAAGCCAATCAAGGCTGGGCAATCAACGCGCAGACCGAACTGCCGCCGATTCTCGCGCAATTTGCCGGTGACGAGCGCGTCGACTTCCGCGCCGTACTCACCGATCAACTGGCCCGCGAACATGGCTTGAACGCCGACGTCGTGCTCGATTACGAGCTGAGTTTCTACGACACGCAAAGTGCTGCAGTGATTGGCCTGAACGGCGACTTCATCGCTGGCGCGCGTCTCGACAACCTGTTGTCGTGCTACGCCGGCCTGCAAGCCTTACTCACTGCCGAGACCGACGAAACCTGCGTGCTGGTGTGCAACGATCACGAAGAAGTCGGCTCCTGCTCGGCCTGCGGTGCCGACGGCCCGATGCTCGAACAGACCCTGCGCCGCCTGCTGCCGGAAGGTGACGAGTTCGTCCGCACCATCCAGAAATCCCTGCTGATTTCGGCCGACAACGCCCACGGCGTACACCCGAACTATGCCGAGAAACACGACGCCAACCACGGCCCGAAACTCAATGCCGGTCCGGTGATCAAGGTCAACAGCAACCAGCGCTACGCCACCAACAGCGAAACCGCCGGGTTCTTCCGTCATCTGTGCATGGCCGAAGAAGTGCCGGTGCAAAGCTTCGTGGTACGCAGTGACATGGGCTGCGGCTCGACCATCGGCCCGATCACCGCCAGCCATCTGGGTGTGCGCACCGTCGATATCGGTCTGCCGACCTTCGCCATGCACTCGATTCGCGAGTTGTGCGGCAGCCATGACCTGGCGCACCTGGTGAAAGTGCTGAGCGCGTTCTACGCCTGCCGCGAATTGCCGTAAGCAGTATTTGTGGCGAGGGAGCTTGCTCCCGCCGGGTTGCGAAGCGGCCCCAAAACCTGAGCACGCGTAGAGTCAGCATGATCGTGTGCTCAGAATTTACGACGGCAGCGCCGCCGAGCGGGAGCAAGCTCCCTCGCCACAACATCGAGCAAAGAGCGGTTCATTGCTGACACACATCACCACCCGCGTCAGAAACCGACCTAGACTTGAATCATCCCTCCCGACAAGGCAGTCACCATGATCTCGATGTCCTCCTTCCACGCCATGCTCATTCCGATCCTGTGCGGAATGATCCTGCTGGCCATCGGCTTCAACTTCCGCGACAAGAACGCCGGGGTGTTCGCCATGTGGATCGGCATGCTGATGATCCTCGCCACCGTGGTCTACAAGATCCTCGCCAAACTCAACGAATAAATCCGCGCCCGGCTCGCATTGAATCAGGCGGGCTCGTACACTCCAGCGAATCCGCCCCTTGCGAGGTTGACCGCCTAGTGTTTGCTCGTCTGTTTGCTCTACCCTGCCTGTTCCTCATCTGCCTGATGACGCTGCTGCCCGTGGCGCCTGCCCACGCGGTCGGTCTGCCGGGCCTGCTCAACACCACCAAGACGCAGCCCGAAGCCCAGGAACCGCTGGGGCAATCCCTCGATGAAGTCATCAAGTCGCTGGAAAACGACAAGCAACGTGCGCAGTTGCTGACCGATCTGAAAAAGCTGCGCGACGCCACGAAAAAGGCCCAGGCCTCACCGGAAGAAGGCGTTCTCGGCCTGATCGGCGGCACGCTGGCCAGTTTCGAAAAACAATTCTCCGGCGCCGACAGCCCGCTCAATCGCTGGTCCAACGAGTTCGATCTGGCCAAAGATGAGCTGAAAGCCATGCTGCTCCCGGCCAGTGAATGGCTGCCGATCATCTTCGGCTTCGCGGTGATTCTGATGGTCTGGAGCCTGCTCGCCGCCGCGCTGATCTGGCTCGGCCACCGGGTGCGCATGCGCTTTGGTCTCACCGAAGAACTGCCGCAACACCCCAAGGCTCTCGATATGCTGCGCTTCGCCTTGCGCAAACTCGGGCCGTGGCTGATCGCCTTGGTGATAACCGTTTACATGAGCTACGCCCTTCCCTCGTCACTGGGCAAAAGCCTGGCGATGGTGCTGGCCTATGCGCTGGTGGTCGGCACCTGTTTCTCGGCGATCTGCGTGATCGCATTCTCCCTGCTCGACGGCCCGCACCGCCATCGCGCGCTCTATATCCTGCGCCATCAGGCGTTCCGACCGTTGTGGCTGATCGGTAGCTTCGCCGCTTTTGGTGAAGCGCTGAACGACCCGCGTCTGATCGAGAGCCTCGGCGTGCACTTGGCACACACGGCGGCGACTGTCGCCAATGTCCTCGCCGCGCTGTCAACCGGGCTGTTCATCCTGCGTTTCCGCCGGCCGATCGCGCACCTGATCCGCAATCAGCCGCTATCCCGGCGTCTGACCCGCCGCGCCCTCAGCGACACCATCGAAATCCTCGGGACCTTCTGGTACGTGCCGGCGCTGGTACTGGTCGGCATTTCGCTGTTCGCCACGTTTGTTTCCGCCGGCGACACCAGCACCGCGCTGCGCCAGTCGCTGATCTGCACCGTGCTGCTGGTGTTGTGCATGGTGATCAATGGATTGGTACGCCGGCATTCGCTCAAACCGCAACGCGGAGCGAAACGCCACGCGCTCTACTCCGAGCGCCTGAAAAGCTTCTTTTACACACTCGCGCACCTGCTGGTGTGGCTGGTGTTCATCGAACTCGGCCTGCGGGTGTGGGGCCAGTCGCTGATCGGTTTTGCCGAAGGCGAAGGGCATGACGTCAGCGTCAAACTGTTCAGCCTGATCGGCACACTGATCTTCTCCTGGCTGATCTGGATCCTCGCCGACACCGCTGTGCATCACGCCCTCACCCGCTCGCGCAAAGGCCTGGCCAACGCACGCGCGCAGACGATGATGCCGCTGATCCGCAACGTGCTGTTCGTGGCGATTTTCATCATTGCGCTGATCGTCGCCCTGGCGAACATGGGCATGAACGTCACGCCACTGCTGGCCGGTGCCGGTGTCATCGGTCTGGCGATCGGTTTCGGCGCGCAGTCACTGGTCGCGGACCTGATCACCGGCCTGTTCATCATCATCGAAGACTCGCTGGCCATCGATGATTACGTCGACGTCGGCGGCCACCTCGGCACCGTCGAAGGCCTGACCATTCGTACCGTGCGCCTGCGCGACATCGACGGCATCGTCCACACGATCCCGTTCAGCGAAATCAAAAGCATCAAGAACTACTCGCGGGAATTCGGCTACGCGATCTTCCGCGTAGCTGTGCCATACAACATGGAAATCGACGACGCGATCAAACTGATGCGCGAAGTCGGCCAGAAGATGCGCACCGATCCACTGCAACGGCGCAACATCTGGTCGCCGCTGGAGATTCAGGGTGTCGAGAGTTTCGAGTCCGGCAGCGCGATTCTGCGCGCCCGCTTCAAGACCGCGCCGATCAAACAATGGGAAGTTTCCCGGGCCTTCAACCTGTCGCTCAAACGGCATCTGGACGAGGCAGGGCTGGATCTGGCGACGCCGAGAATGAGTGTGCAAGTGATCACTGCCGGTGGTGGCCAGCCGAAGGAATAGCACTTAGGCAGGACGTTCGGGTCACAGGCAGGGAAGCCAGAAAAACAATAACCATGGAGAAACCCGATGCAGCTGACAAGCATTGCCCAAGCCCTTCTGCTCACTCTGATCGCCAGTAACGCCGTCGCGGCGACAATGGACAGCACCCGCGAACAGATCGCCGCGCAAGCCAAACAGCTTGAACCCGAACTGCTGGAAACCCGCCGCGACATCCACGCCCACCCGGAACTCGGCAACAGCGAAAAACGCACGTCGGAACTGGTCGCCAAACAACTGAAAGCCATGGGCCTGGAAGTCAAAACCGGCGTCGCCCGCACCGGCGTGGTCGCCGTCCTCAAAGGCGCCCTGCCCGGCCCGACCGTAGCCCTGCGCGCCGACATGGACGCCCTGCCGGTCAAGGAAGTTTCCGACCTGCCGTTCGCCTCGAAAGCCAAAGGCACCTACCTCGACAAAGAGGTAGATGTCATGCACGCCTGCGGCCACGACGCCCACACCGCCATCCTGCTCAGCACGGCAAAAATCCTCAGCGGCATGCGCGACACCCTGCCCGGCACCGTGGTGTTCTATTTCCAGCCCGCCGAAGAAGGCCCTAGCGACTTCATCCCCGACGGCAAAAACACCTGGGGCGCGAAAATGATGGTCGAAGAAGGCGTAATGAAATCACCCAAACCCGACGCTGTCTTCGGCCTGCACGTCTGGGCCGGCATCCCCGCCGGCCAGATCGCCTACCGCCCCGGCGCCACCCTCGCCAGCTCCGACGACCTGCGCATCAAAATCCTCGGCAAACAAACCCACGCCGGCCGTCCCTGGGACGGCATCGACCCGATCACCGTCGGCGCCCAAACCATCGTCGGCCTGCAAACCGTGGTCAGCCGTCGTACCGACATCTCGTCTTACCCCTCAGTGGTCAGCATCGGCACCATCAACGGCGGCACCCGCTACAACATCATTCCCGAATCCGTCGACATGACCGGCACCATCCGCTCTTACGACTACGGCATTCGCCAGAAACTGCATGCGGACGTGCGCCAGACCGTCGAGAAAATCGCCGAGAGCGGCGGCGCGAAAGCTGATGTCACCATCATCGAAAAATACGACCCCACGATTAACAACCCGGCCCTGACCGAAAAAATGCTGCCGACGTTGAAGTGGGCAGCCAAGGATGATGTGGTGAATGCACCGCTGGTGGGGGGCGCGGAAGACTTTTCGTTCTATGCCAAGGAAGTGCCGGGGTTGTTTGTGTTTCTGGGCGTGACGCCACGGGATCAGGACATGAGCAAGGCAGCACCGAATCATAATCCGGGGTTCTTTGTGGATGAGTCGGCGTTGGTGGTGGGCGTGAGGACATTGGCGTCGCTGGCGACGGATTTTTTGTATGCCAATGCGGGGGCGGGTAAGTAGAGAGGGGGTGACTGTGGGAGTGCCTTCGCGAGCAAGCTCGCTCCCACATTTGGACCGTGTGCAGTCTGCCAGAAATTGGTCGGCTCTCAGGCCGCCATCGCGAGCAGGCTCACTCCTACAAGGGATCGAGTACATCCGCAAGAAACAGGTCGGCTGTCAGGCCGCCATCGCTGGCAAGCCAGCTCCCACAAGAAAATGAGTACACCCGAAACGCGGCGCATGCCGCCCCACTCAACACAATGAGCGTTAGCTCGAGTACCGCTTTTGATCTAGAGCGCCCATCGGCAGGCTGAGCGGAGGGATTGATCCGGGGGTGGGAGCGCAGCGACCGCTTGGCGAAGCCAAGCACATCGAGAGGAGGTGCAGCGCAGCAAACCGGAGGCGATGCCCCCCCGGATCAATCCCGCAGCGAAGGAACCCGAGCCACAGCGAGGGCCGAACGTCAGGGCACAGACCTTTGGTTACTTTGGGGCGTTTGCCAAAGTGACCCGCCGTAAGGGCGGAACCCTAATCAGCAACACCCGAAGCAACGGATATGCCCCCAAAAACGATCAAACCACATCAACCCCAACGTGAATCGCATCATGCCGCCAAAACTCCAGATCACAATCAATCAACCGCTCATGCTGATCATAATTGACCCGAGCAATCCGCAACCCCGGACTCCCCACCGACACCCGTAAAGCCGCCGCCGCATCCACCGACAACGACGTAGGCACAATCTCAAAGCGCACCCGCCCGTAGTGCAAATCGTAATGCCGCGCATACAACTCGGTAATCGACTGATTCAAATCAAAATCCAGAATTCCCGGAAAAAACTGCGGATTCAGATAATGCTCCACATAAAGCACCAGCCGCCCATCAATCCGCCGCGACCGACAAATCTGAATCACACTCGACAGTGCCGGCAACTGCAGCCAGGCACAGACCGCCGCCGACGCCGGTTGCAGTCGAGCCGAAATCACCTCGGTCGACGGGACCCGCCCCTGCGCACTGACCATCGCGTGAAAGTGACTGCGCTGCATCAAGTTATAAGCCAGACGCGGCGGCGAAACGAACCAGCCCCGCCGCTCCTCACGATAAATCTGCCCTTGCGCCTCCAGTTGCAACAACGCCTCGCGCACAGTAATCCGCGTCGTGCCGAACAACTCACTGAGCTTGCGCTCGGCCGGCAACTTGCTGCCGGGCGCCAATAGCCCGTGGTCAAGTTGCTCCTGCAACACCTGGCCAATCGCTGTCACCGCTTTTGTTGCCTCATCGCGCATCAACGTTACCTATCTGGACTAGACCAGCACTGTTTCGGGGCAAAACCGCACGGCGATCTCACCGCATTCGTGTGTTGCAAGCCTAGGCAGTGCAGATGACCGAGAGATGACAAACCTGCTGAACGGTCGGCTAAACGACTTGCAATACATCGGCCAAGTCCCTTGCTCTCCGGGGCTTTGAGCATGGTCTACGCTTAGCGGGCAGCCGTCGAAACCGGGCAAATAAAAGGCTTGTCCGGCGACCGCCGACATCAAAGTGTCATCCAGCCCCCTTAAATTGGCTCAGGTATTGCTGACCTAGACCAACACAAACCGCAATCGCAGCGTTGAACACGACCAAGGAGCTTCGGAATGAAACAGCTTTTCCTGGCAACACTGTTAGGCTCGACCATTGCAATGTGCACCTCCGCCATGGCGGCAGGCACCGATCTGAAAACCCTCGAAGCCGCTGCGAAAGCGGAAGGCGCCGTCAACAGTGTCGGCATGCCCGATGACTGGGCCAACTGGAAAGGCACCTGGGAAGACCTGGCCAAGACCTATGGCCTGAAACACATCGACACCGACATGAGCTCGGCTCAGGAAATCGCCAAGTTCGCTGCCGAAAAAGACAACGCCAGCGCCGACATCGGCGACGTCGGTGCAGCCTTCGGCCCGATCGCGGTCAAGCAAGGCGTGGTGCAGCCGTACAAGCCAAGCACCTGGGATCAAGTCCCGGACTGGGCCAAGGACAAGGACGGCAACTGGGCGCTGGCCTACACCGGTACCATCGCCTTCATCGTCAACAAAAAACTGCTGCACGGTTCCGAGGTACCGACCAAATGGGCTGACCTCAAGGGCGGCAAATACAAGGTCTCCATTGGTGACGTGAGCACCGCCGCACAAGCCGCCAACGGTGTACTCGCCGCTGCACTGGCCAACGGTGGCGACGAGAAAAACATCCAGCCTGCGCTGCTGCTGTTCGCCGACATCGCCAAGCAAGGTCGCCTGTCGATGGCCAACCCGACCATCGCCACCATGGAAAAAGGCGAGATCGAAGTCGGTGTGGTCTGGGACTTCAACGGCCTGAGCTACAAGGCCAAGATGGCCAACCCGGATGACTACGTGGTGCTGATTCCGTCCGACGGTTCGGTGATTTCCGGCTACACCACGATCATCAACAAATACGCGAAAAACCCTAACGCCGCCAAGCTGACCCGCGAATACATCTTCAGCGACGCCGGCCAGACCAACCTCGCCCGCGGCAACGCCCGTCCGATCCGCGCCGAGCACCTGCAACTGCCGGAAGACGTGAAAGCCAAGCTGCTGCCGAACGAGCAGTACAAAAAGGTCACGCCGATCAAAGACGCCGATGCGTGGGAAAAAACTTCCAAGGCCCTGCCGCAGAAGTGGAACGAAGAAGTCATCGTAGAGATGAAGTAACCCTGTAGATCCCCAATGGGTCTGACGCAAAACCCTGTGGGAGCGGGCTTGCCCGCGATGGCAATTTCAAATTCAACACATCGGTTGAATGACATGACGCCATCGCGGGCAAGCCCGCTCCCACAGGATCCGTGTCGATTTCGAGTTTTCCGATTTATTGTTTCGCGGAGTTTTTGCCCCTATGAAGCACAACGTCATCCTTGTCGTGCTCGACGGCCTCAACTATGAAGTCGCGCGTCACGCCATGGGGCATCTGCAGGCTTACGTTGGCGCAGGACGCGCCGCGCTCTACCAGTTGGAGTGCGAGTTGCCGGCCCTGTCCCGACCGCTTTACGAATGCATCCTCACCGGCGTGCCGCCGATTGACAGCGGCATCGTCCACAACAACGTCTCGCGCCTGTCCAACCAGCGCAGCATCTATCACTACGCGCGCGACGCTGGGCTGAAAACCGCCGCTGCCGCGTATCACTGGGTCAGCGAGTTGTACAACCGCTCGCCGTTCGTGGCCGCCCGCGACCGTCACACCGACGATCCGACGCTGCCGATCCAGCACGGCCATTTCTACTGGCAGGATCATTACCCGGATTCGCACCTGTTCGCCGACGCGGAACACCTGCGCCTGCGCCACGCGCCGGACTTCCTGCTGATCCACCCGATGAACATCGACGACGCCGGCCACAAGCACGGCCTCGACACCGCGCAATACCGCAACAGCGCACGTTTTGCCGACATTTATCTCGCCGACTATGTACAGGGCTGGCTCGACGCCGGTTATCAGGTGCTGGTGACTGCCGACCACGGCATGAACAACGACCGCTCGCACAACGGCCTGCTTCCCGAAGAACGTCAGGTGCCGTTGTTCGTCCTCGGTGACGCCTTCAGCCTCGACGCAAACGCCACACCGAAACAGACGGAAATTTGCGGCACGGTCTGCGAACTGCTCGGCGTACCCCACGACAAACCTGTGTGCCGGGAGTTGCTCAAGTGAATGCCATGACTCGCGGCAAATGGCTGGCGGCCCTGTGTCTGGTGCCCTTCGCCCTGTTCTTTATCGTCTTCGAAATCGCTCCGCTGATCTGGGTGATGATCAACAGCCTGCAATCGGAGGAATTCGGTTGGGGACTGGAAAACTTCACCAGGATCTTTAGCTCGAAGTTCTATCTGCAAGCGATCCAGTACAGCCTGGAGATCAGTTTCTGGTCGAGCGTGTTCGGCATCATCATCGCCGTGCTCGGTGCGTATTCGCTGCGCCGGGTCGACTCCAAACTGCGCAATTTCGTCAATGCCTTCGCCAACATGACCAGCAACTTTGCCGGCGTGCCTTTGGCCTTCGCGTTCATCATCCTGCTCGGTTTCAACGGCAGCTTCACCATCATGCTCAAGCAGGCCGGGATCATTCAGGACTTCAACCTGTACTCGAAAACCGGCCTGATCATTCTCTACACCTACTTCCAGATTCCCCTCGGCGTGCTGCTGCTCTACCCCGCCTTCGATGCCTTGCGTGAAGACTGGCGCGAGTCCGCAGCGCTGCTCGGCGCCAATGGCTGGCAGTTCTGGCGACACATCGGCCTGCCGGTGTTGACCCCGGCATTGCTCGGCACCTTCGTGATCCTGCTGGCCAACGCCCTCGGCGCCTACGCCACGGTGTACGCGCTGACCACCGGCAACTTCAACGTGCTACCGATCCGCATTGCGGCAATGGTCTCCGGGGATATTTCCCTCGATCCGAATCTGGCCAGTGCGCTGGCCGTGGTACTGGTGGCGCTGATGACCATCGTGACGGTTGTGCATCAACTGCTGTTGAAGAGGAGCTACCATGTCTCGCGCTGAATCCGGCCCGGCCGGTGTCTACCACCGCGTCGTGGTCTACCTGCTGTTCGCCATCCTCCTGTTGCCACTGGCCGGCACGCTGGTCTATTCGATCGCCAGCAGTTGGTCGGCGACCATTCTGCCCAGCGGCTTCACCTTCAAGTGGTACATCCAGTTGTGGAGCGACCCGCGCTTTCTCCACGCCTTTGGCCAGTCGCTGCTCGTTTGCGTCGGCGCGCTGGTGCTGTCGGTGGTGCTGATCCTGCCGCTGCTGTTCGTGGTGCATTACCACTTCCCGAAACTCGATGCGCTGATGAACATCCTGATCCTGCTGCCCTTCGCGGTGCCACCAGTGGTGTCGTCGGTGGGCCTGTTGCAACTGTATGGTTCCGGGCCGATGGCGATGGTCGGTACGCCTTGGATTCTGATCGGTTGCTACTTCACCGTGGCGCTACCGTTCATGTACCGGGCGATCACCAACAACCTGCAAGCGATCAACCTGCGCGACCTGATGGACGCCGCGCAACTGCTCGGCGCCAGCACCTTTCAAGCGGCGTTTCTGGTGGTGCTGCCGAATTTACGTAAAGGCCTGATGGTCGCGCTGCTGCTGTCGTTCTCGTTCCTGTTCGGTGAGTTCGTCTTCGCCAACATCCTCGTCGGCACCCGCTACGAAACCCTGCAGGTTTACCTGAACAACATGCGCAATAGCAGCGGGCATTTCACCAGTGCGCTGGTCATCTCGTATTTCTTTTTCGTGCTGGTCCTGACCTGGATCGCCAACATCTTGAACAAGGACAAAAGCGAATGAGCTATGTCAGCGTCCAACATCTGCAGAAAAACTACGCGGGCACCACGGTGTTCAGCGACATCAACTGCGAAATCAACAAGGGCGAATTCGTCACCCTGCTCGGCCCGTCCGGCTGTGGCAAATCCACCCTGCTGCGCTGCATCGCCGGCCTGACGCCGGTCGATGGCGGCAAGATCCTGCTCGACGGTGTCGACATCGTGCCGTTGAGTCCGCAGAAACGCGGCATTGGCATGGTGTTCCAGAGCTATGCACTGTTCCCGAACATGACCGTGGAACAGAACGTCGCCTTCGGTTTGCGCATGCAAAAGGTCAACGCCGACGACAGCCAAAAGCGCGTTGCCGAAGTGTTGAAACTGGTTGAACTGAACGACTTCGCCAGCCGCTATCCGCATCAACTTTCTGGCGGCCAATGCCAACGCGTTGCCCTCGCCCGCTCGCTGGTCACTCGCCCGCGTTTGCTACTGCTGGATGAACCGCTGTCAGCACTGGATGCACGAATCCGCAAACACCTGCGTGAACAGATCCGTCAGATCCAGCGCGAACTCGGCCTGACCACAATCTTCGTCACCCACGATCAGGAAGAAGCATTGACCATGTCCGACCGGATCTTCCTGATGAATCAGGGGAAGATCGTGCAAAGTGGCGATGCCGAAACCCTGTACACCGCGCCGGTCGACGTGTTCGCCGCCGGCTTCATCGGCAACTACAACCTGCTCGATGCCGACGACGCGTCGAAGCTGTTGCAGCGCCCGATCAGTCACCGCATTGCCATTCGCCCGGAAGCCATCGAACTGAGCCTCAACGGCGAACTCGACGCACAGATCCGCAGCCACAGCCTGCTCGGCAACGTTATCCGTTATCGCGTCGAAGCGCGCGGCGTGGAACTGGTGGTGGATGTGCTCAACCGCTCGGCCGCCGATCTGCATCCCGACGGTCAGCGCCTGGCACTTTCCATCGATCCGACGGCCCTGTGTGAGGTAGCCTGATGACTTTGCTGACGTTGAAGAGAGAACTGCACTGATGGCCCTGGCAATTTTTGATCTGGACGAAACCCTGATCCACGGCGACTGCGCCACCCTCTGGAGCGAGCAGATGGGGCGCCTGGGCTGGGTCGATCCCGAGTCGTTCATGCGCAAGAACAATGAGCTGATGGACGCCTACAGCCATGGCAAATTGCGCATGGAAGACTACATGGAGTTCAGCCTCGAACCCTTGATCGGCCGCACGCCGCAAGAGGTCGAGCACCTTGTCGGCCCGTGGGTCGAAGACTTCATCGAGCCGATCATCTTCAGCGACGCGACCAAAACCATCGCCGCCCACCGCAAGGCCGGCGACCGGATTCTGGTGATCTCGGCGTCGGGTACACATCTGGTCAAACCGATTGCCGATCGCCTGGGCATCGACGAGGTGCTGGGCATCGAACTGGAAGTCGCGCATGGCGTGTACAGCGGCCACACCGTGGGCACCCTGACCTATCGCGAAGGCAAGATTACCCGGTTGCTGGAATGGCTGGATGCCGAGGAAGAAAACCTGGAAGGCGCGAGTTTCTATTCCGACTCGCGCAATGATCTGCCGTTGTTGCTGAAGGTGGATTTCCCGCATGTGGTGAATCCGGATCCGGTGCTGCTTGAGCACGCCGAGAAGTCCGGCTGGCCAATTCATCTCTGGAAATAACGGAGATCAAATGTAGGAGTGAGCCTGCTCGCGATGGCGATCTGTCAGCCAACATCAATGCTGACTGACAGACCGCCATCGCGAGCAGGCTCACTCCTACAGGGTTTGCGTTCTCAGCTCAGGCTGTCGTCAATCACCAACACCAGTTTCCCCGAAACCGTATTGCTCGCCAGCTCGGCAAACGCCGCCTCGGCGTCTTTCACCGCAAAAGCCTTGGCCAACTGCGGACTCAACCGTCCTTCGGCAAACAACGGCCACACATGCTGGCTCAGATCACTGAACAGATCGGCCTTGAACTGATCGTCACGACTGCGCAGCGTCGAACCCAGCAATTGCACACGCTTGGCCAGCACCTGCGCCAGATCCAGCTTGGCCTCGCGGCCGCCCATCAAACCGATCAACACCCAACGTCCATCCAGCGCCATCAGCTTGAGATTGAGCGGCGAATAACTGCCACCGACCGGATCGAGAATCACATCAAACGGCCCGAAGTCGCGCAGGCTTTCCAGGTCATCGGTACGCACCACCCCGCCCTGGGCTCCCAGCGCTTCACAGTAAGCCAAACGCTCGGTTGACCCGACGCTGACCCAACATGGGTTGCCGAACGCCTTGCACAACTGAATGGCGGCTGAACCGATTCCACTTGCCCCGGCGTGCAGGAGAACTTTCTCACCGGGTTTGAGTGCCGCAAGTTGAAACACATTCAGCCAGACTGTTGCGTAAACCTCGGGTAATGCCGCCGCTTCGATCAGCGATACACCTTCGGGCACCGGCAGCACGTGCCGTCCGTCGACCACCACCTCTTCGGCCATGCCGCCCCCGGCCAGCAAGGCGCAGACCCGGTCGCCCACCTGCCACGAACTGCCAGCACCGACCTCGCTGATCACCCCGGAACACTCAAGACCGAGCACTTGGCTGGCGCCGGGCGGGGGCGGATAAAGCCCTGCCTTCTGTAATAAATCAGCGCGATTGAGGCCGGCTGCCGCCACTCGAATGCGGACTTGTCCTACATCACACGTAGGACTCGGCTCTTCAACCCATGCCACTTGACCTTCCACGCCTTGCAATGCCTTCACAGTGCCTCCATAGTGAGTCTGGACTGAGCCCGAAGCTGTAGCGCCGGGCTTTTTGCATTATGCGACCGGCTCTCGTAGAACCGGCGACTTCAAAGACGGCCTAATATGCGTTATCAATTGTCCCCGCGTCGAATCAGCATGAAGCATTTGCTCCCCAGCACCGCCCTCGCTCTTTTTATCGGTATCGGCCTGTTGCCGGTGTCGGGCACCACATTCGCAGCCAACAGCTGGGACAAGTTGCAGCCTGATCGCGATGAAGTCATCGCCAGCCTGAACGTCGTCGAGTTGCTCAAGCGTCACCACTACAGCAAGCCGCCACTCGACGATGCGCGCTCGGTGATCATCTACGACAGCTACCTCAAGCTGCTGGACCCGTCGCGCAGCTACTTCATGGCCAGCGACATCGCCGAATTCGACAAGTGGAAAACCCAGTTTGACGACTTTCTCAAAAGCGGCGACCTCAACGCCGGGTTCACCATCTACAAGCGCTATCTGGACCGCGTCAAGGCGCGTCTGGACTTCGCCCTTGCCGAGCTGAACAAAGGCGTCGACAAGATGGACTTCACCACCAGGGAAACCTTGCTGATCGATCGCAAGGACGCTCCTTGGCTCAAATCCACCGCTGAACTCGACGACCTATGGCGCAAACGCGTCAAGGACGAAGTGCTGCGGATGAAGATCGCCGGCAAAGAGCCGAAGCAGATCCAGGAAACCCTGACCAAGCGTTACAAGAACCAGTTGTCGCGCCTCGACCAGACCCGTCCGGAAGACATCTTCCAGGCGTACATCAACACCTTCGCCATGTCTTACGATCCGCACACCAACTATCTGTCGCCGGATAACGCGGAAAACTTCGACATCAACATGAGCCTGTCCCTCGAGGGCATCGGCGCCGTGTTGCAGAGCGACAACGACCAGGTGAAAGTCGTGCGTCTGGTGCCGGCAGGCCCGGCTGACAAGACCAAGCAAGTCGCTCCGGCCGACAAGATCATCGGTGTTGCCCAAGGCAACAAAGAGATGGTCGACGTGGTTGGCTGGCGTCTGGACGAAGTGGTCAAGCTGATCCGTGGTCCGAAGGGTACCGTCGTACGTCTGGAAGTGATTCCGGCGAGCAACGCGCCGAACGACCAGACCACCAAGATCGTGCCGATCACCCGTGAAGCGGTGAAGCTCGAAGACCAGGCCGTGAAGAAGTCCATCCTCAACCTGAAACAGGACGGCAAGGACTACAAACTCGGCGTCATCGAGATCCCGGCCTTCTACCTCGACTTCAAGGCGTTCCGTGCCGGTGATCCGGACTACAAGAGCACCACCCGCGACGTCAAGAAACTGCTGACCGAACTGCAGAAAGACAAGGTCGACGGCGTGGTCATCGACCTGCGCAACAATGGCGGCGGCTCCTTGCAGGAAGCCACCGAACTGACCAGCCTGTTCATCGACAAGGGCCCGACCGTCCTCGTGCGTAACGCCGATGGCCGTGTCGATGTGCTGGAAGATGAAAACCCGGGTGCGTTCTACAAAGGCCCGATGGCGCTGCTGGTCAACCGCCTGTCTGCCTCGGCTTCGGAGATCTTCGCCGGCGCCATGCAGGACTATCACCGCGCGCTGATCATCGGTGGCCAGACCTTCGGTAAAGGCACCGTGCAGACCATTCAGCCGCTGAACCATGGCGAACTGAAACTGACCCTGGCCAAGTTCTACCGGGTCTCCGGTCAGAGCACCCAGCATCAGGGCGTCCTGCCGGACATCGACTACCCGTCGCTGATCGACACCAAGGAAATCGGCGAGAGTGCCCTGCCGGAAGCCATGCCGTGGGACACCATCCGCGCGGCGATCAAACCGGCAGCCGATCCGTTCAAACCGTTCCTGGCCCAGCTCAAGTCCGAGCACGACACGCGCACCGCCAAGGATGCCGAGTTCGTCTTCATCCGTGACAAGCTGGCGCTGGCGCAAAAACTGATGGAAGAAAAAACCGTCAGCCTCAACGAGGCCGATCGTCGTGCCCAGCACGCCGACATCGACGCCAAACAGCTGACGATGGAAAACATACGTCGCAAGGCCAAAGGCGAAGAGCCGCTCAAAGAGCTGAAGAAAGAAGACGAAGACGCCCTCGCCGCCGCCGAGCCGGACAAGGTCAAACCAGAAGACGATGCCTACTTGAGCGAAACCGGGCGCGTGCTGCTGGATTACCTGAAGTTGAGCAACCAGGTGGCCAAGAAGTAAAGTGATGGCAATTTAATGCTGACGATCCCCGGATCGTCATCAAACAGTCATCATTCTGTCGTGCAATAAAGGACTGGGAGCCACTCTCTTCATCGAGAGCGCTCCCAGTCCTTTTTTTATCGCCAGAGATTGCCATGACCACGACCGAACAGCTGAGTGCCTTGAGCTCGATCCTGACTCAAAGCGGATTACACAGCCTGTTCCAGCCAATCATCTGTCTCTCCGAACGACGCATCCTCGGTTACGAAGCCCTCACCCGTGGCCCGTCCAATAGCCCTCTTCATTCACCCATCGCATTGTTCGCCGTAGCGCGTCAGGCCGGCCGTTTGAGTGAACTGGAAATCGCCTGCCGGCAGAGCGCTTGTCGCCGTTTCAACGAGCAGCAACTGCCGGGGAAGCTGTTTCTCAACGTCTCGCCGGAGTCCTTGCTCGAAGCTGCGCACCAACCGGGGCGTACGTTGCAATTGCTGCAGGACTTCGGCATTCCGCCGAGCCAGGTAGTCATCGAACTGACCGAACAGACGCCGATCGACGACTTCCAATTGCTGCAAACTGCACTGCATCACTATCGAGCCATGGGCTTCTCGATTGCGCTGGATGACCTCGGTGCCGGGTATTCCAGCCTGCGCCTGTGGTCGGAACTGCGTCCGGATTACGTGAAGATCGACCGGCACTTCATCGACGGCATTCATCAGGATGCGTTGAAGCGGGAGTTTGTTGGATCGATCCTGCAAATCGCCAAGGCCTCGCGGGCGCAAGTCATTGCCGAAGGTATCGAATTGCCGGAAGAGTTGGCGGTGCTGACCGAGATGGGTGTCGATCTGGTACAGGGTTACCTGCTCGGCCGACCGCAAGAACATCCGCCCCGCGACGCCCGGGCCTTGATGCCGAAACACGACAGCAGCGCGGTAGCACTGAACGATGAAGGCAGCGACCTCAGCGCCCTGCTCAATGACCAACCCGCCGTGCATCGCGACACGCCGACCGCCACTGTGCTGGAAGCCTTCCGCCGCCAGGCCAACCTCAACTCACTGGCCGTCCTCGACGAACAAGGCCAGCCATGCGGCATCGTTCACCGCCACTCCCTATCGGATGCCCTGCTCAAACCCTTCGCCACCGACCTGTTCGCCCGCAAACCCATCAGCCGCTTGATGAACGACGACTTCCTCGCCGTGGAAATGAGCCAGTCGCTACAGCAGGTCAGCCGCCTGATCACCAGCCGCGCCCGCCAGCGCATCGAAGAAGACTTCATCATCACCCTCAACGGCAGCTACCTCGGCCTCGGGCGCGTGATCGACGTACTCAAACTGATCACCGAACTGAAAATCCAGCAGGCCCGTTATGCCAACCCACTGACCCTGCTACCGGGCAACGTGCCCATTCAGCAATGCCTGACCCGCCTGTTGCAACAGGGCCGCGAATCGATCATCTGCTACGTCGACATCGACAGCTTCAAACCCTTCAACGACATCTACGGCTACGGCCGCGGCGACGAAGTCCTGCTGTGCCTGGCGCAATGCCTCAACGAACGCGTCGACCCGTCGCGCGACTTCGTCGGCCACATCGGCGGCGATGACTTCCTACTCGTTCTCGGCCCCGAGGACTGGCGCAAACGCCTCAACCAGTTGCTTGATGACTTCCAAAGCCAATGCCGCCGCTTTTACCGCCCCGAACATCTTGAAGCAGGTTGCTTCATTGCGCCGAATCGCCAAGGGGTGCGGCAGGAATTTCCGCTGCTGTCACTGTCTATCGGCGTCGTCCACCTGCATCCCGAAGCCTGCGCACAACTCGACGCAAGCCAACTGGCGGAGATGGCTTCGCAAGCGAAGCATCATGCGAAGAATGTTCCGGGGTATAGCGTGCATTTGCTTGATAGCCTCACTGCCCCTGAACTGCATAAACCGCAACTAATCGGCCAACGCTGATGCCCCAAACACCAAAAATTCCTTTGGGAGCGGGCTTGCCCGCGAAGGGGGCTGTTCAAACAGCCTTTATATCGCTACTGACAATTTTTTGAAAACCGCCTCGAGAATCATCAAACAGTTTCAAATCAAATCGCGCTGTGCAATCAAGATAGAAGTCACTCACAAGACTGACCTCGTCATGTCGAAAATCCATTACTTGCTTATAAAATGACGTTATAGCCGGATCATTGGAGTTACTCATAGAATTAATCACTTCACACTTTTCGTACACCCTCACTGCATCTACCACCACGTTCTCAAAATATACCTCGCGATTTTCAAGACCAAGAAATCTGGAAAAATGAAAAGGCAAACTTCGACCCGACCTAAAGACATTACAAAGACTAAGAACTAGAAGACTTGCAAAATACAAACGCTCCCTGCAATCTGGATTTGAGATTAACTCCAGTAAACCTGCGTCTCCGCATTCGCCGAAAATATTCTGTTCCACTGCCTCAGGATCCTCACGGTACTGGTCACCAAACAGCTCAGCATCTGACTCTCCGCGAGTCCATCGCTTAAAATCGTCGAATGACCACCTACCCTCAATGACCTCAATGTCCTCAATGACCTCAATGACCTCAATGACCTCAATGACCTCAATCATCAAGCTTTATCATCCTTTAAATGTTCATGCTGATATCTCGCTAAGCATTCAAGTAAAACCTGCATGAATTGGCGCTGATCCTCTACATCGTCATCGAAGTATGTTGTGATTTTTGTGAAGATCGCATCAAAATTATCATCAATTTCCAAATAGTATATTAACGTTTCGATACACCACTCGCGCTCACGCTCACTATAAGAAAGAAACTCAGGCTTCATAAGAATATCAAAAAGCTCAGCAAGCTCCTCTTTATCATTAACATCCTTTGAAACAATGATTTTTTCACGTGCGTCGTCGTGAGTATTATCTATATCAAATAGAAAAAGCAGACTACGCAAGACAAAATATTCAGGCTTACGTTTCATGGCATAAATTCCGCATAAGAAGTTATCGGCTTACCTGCTCTATCAAGGATTACTATTGCATGTGTTTGTTGCCCATAATCTACGCCCCCTCTCTTATAGCCCTCACCAATAATTTTGCCCATATTCATCGGCTCCCTCGACGCCATTTGCCCATTTCTCCTAAAAATAAGTTGCGCACGATGTATGGCATTCAGTTGGTCTCGATAACTAAAAAAATGAGTGGCCGCACTCGGTATCTTGGGCTGTCCTGCTCTTCTACCGTTGGTGTAGACCTCAATGTTTCCAGTAGTTGGGTTTCGTCCTGTAATTGAACGTTCCCGCTGAGAAGCCAGCGTAGTCTGTTTGCCATGTTTCTCTAAGAAGTGTGCGTCTCTCGTGTTTTTTTCCATTTCATCCAAACGTCGATAAGCATTCGCCTCCGCCAACTCATCAATCCTCGCCCGCCGCTCCTGCGCCGTCATCTTCGGCAGCGCTGGCTCACCGTCATCAACCTTACCTCCGGGCACCTCACAACCCGGCTTATTCGGCGGCGGGCAGTTGGACGTCAACCCCAACGGATCCACCCACCCCGTCGGGTTCGGCACGTACTGGTACTGATTCAACCCACCGGCCAACTTGATCGGATCCGGCGTCAGATACCGTCCCAACCTCGGGTCGTAATACCGATGGCGGTTGTAGTGCAGCCCGCTTTCCCCATCGAAATACTGCCCTTGGAAGCGCAGTGGCTGGTCCAGGTATTCCTCGCCGGCCAAGGTGATCGCGGCGACTTTGCCGTAGGCGTCGTATTGCGCCGACCAGACGATTTCGCCGCTGTAGTCGGTGAGTTCCTGCGGGGTGCCGAGATGGTCGAGTTGGTAGTAGAACGGGCAGGCGCGTTTCGGGCCTTTGCCGTCGAGCAGCGCGAGCGGGCGGAAGGTGCCGGGTTCGTAGACGTAGCTGCGGTGGTGGGTCTTGCTGCTTTCGGCGACGAGGTGGTCGCCTTGCCAGAAGAACTCGGTGGTGGTGCCGTCGACGGTCTTGCTGATGCGCCGGCCGAAGGCGTCGTATTGGTAGGACGCGGTTTTGCCGTCGGGGCGGGTCAGGCCGATGAGGCGATGCTGGCAGTCGTAGCTGTATTCGGTGACGAGTTTCTGCGCGGTGCCGCGGCGTTCGCGGATCAGGTTGCCGAAGGCGTCGTAGTCGTAGTGGCGATCGCCCTGCAGCAGCAAGCGGTTGCCCTTGATCTGTGTCGGGCCGGGACGGTCCTGCATCAGCAGGTTGCCAGCCGGATCGTGGGCGAAGGATTCCGGCAGTTCGTCGCGTGAGTGACGCACGCGGATCAGGCGGTCGAGGGCGTCGTAGCCGTAGGTGCGCTGGCCGTGGCGGGTGTCGGCGATGTGCTCCAGGTTGCCGTTGGCGCTGTAGGCATAATCGCGGCGGTACAGCGAAGCGTGCTCATGGCCTACGGCGTGGGCGAGCAAGCGGCCCTGATCGTCGTAGGCATATTTGCTGAGCAGCAGGCCTTGTTTGCGCTGTTGTTCACGACCGGACTCATAGCGATGCGAAGTCAGGGGCGCGCCGTTGAGGTGGATTGCGGTGAGCGCGCCGCCCTTGGCGTAGTGGTAGTCGAGCTTGCTGTTGTCCGGCAGACGCTGGCGTTTGAGCTGGCCGCAGGCGTCGTAGCTGTAACGCAAGGTGCCCCAGCCCTGATGCTCGGTGATCAGCCGATCCTGCAGGTCGTATTCAAAGGCCAGCGGGTGCTTCTGGCCGTCGTCGACGCCGGTCAGTCGGCCGAGTCGGTCGTAGCGGTATTCGACCTTGACCCCGTCCGGCAAGGTCTTGATCAGCAGGCGCCCGGCGGCATCGCGCTCGTAAGCGGTGAGCAAAACAGAGCCGTCGTCGCCAAACTCGGTCTTTTCCAGCAGGTGGCCATTGAGGTCGTAGGCGTAGGCCGTGCGCTGGCCGTCGAAGCCGGTTTCCTGTCGGATCAGTCCGGTCGGCGTGTAGTCCAGTTGGTACTTTTCGCCGGACTCGTTTTCGATCTCGGTGAGCAACAGCTGCGCATGGTCGTAGCGATACTGCACGCGCGTGCCGTCGGGGTTGATCTTGCGCGAGACCAGGTGCAGGTCATCGTCATACTCGTAGCGGGTGATGCGCCCGAGTTCGTCGCGTTCGGCGGTGACCTGACCATAAGCGCCGTAGCTGTAGGCACGGGTGGAACCTCTAGGAGATGTCGTCTGGATCAGTCGGCCGACGGCGTCCCAGTGCTGCCGCGTGATCGCGCCGTGTTCATCAACAGTGGTCGTCCGCCGCCCCAGCGCGTCGTAGGAAAAACGCCGCACGCCGCCATCGGGCAGGGTTTCTTCCGTCAATTGACCGAGCGTGTTCCAGACGAAAACATGCCGACTGGTGTCCGGATAACGGATCGACAACAACTGCCCGCGAGCGTCGTAGTGGTAATGGCTGACCTGCCCGTCGGGATCGACCGCTTCGGTGACATCGCCCTGGGCATTGCGCCGGTAGGTCCACACCGCTTCGCCACGGCAGCGGCTGTGCAGGAAACCGTTGCGGTACTCGTAGGACGTCGGCTCATCGTCCGGCGGAAGCAGCGCGATCAGCCGTCCGACGTCGTCGTAGCGGTATTCGGTAACGGCGCCTAAAGGATCCTGCTCGGCGATCAAACGTCCCGCGTCGTCGTAAGCCTTGAGGTGCTCGCCGCCGTCGGCTTCGACCTTGCGCACCAGGCGTGCACGGTCGTCGTGGACGTAGGTTTCTTCGGTGCCATCGACGTAATGCACCGCCACGCTGCCGTCGTCGTCCCAGACGTAACGGGTGTCCATCTGCGAGAACGAGGCCCAGTGCCGCACGCAGCGGGCAGCCTTGCCAGCGCGCTCCCACTCCCAGAAGAAGCTCGCGCCACCGGTCAACTGGCGCTGCAGAATGACGTGCTGATCGTCGTAGTCGTAACGCTCGCTGTCGCCGACGGCGTTACGCGCTTCGATCAGGTGCTGATAGGCGTCATAGCCGTAACTGACGAGGGTCTGCTCGGTGTGCCAAGGCTCAGCAAGATTCTGCGTCGGATCAAAGCGCTGGTAATCCACCGCAACCAGATGAGCCCGATCGTAGCGCAACAACAACGCCCGCCCAGCCCCGTTATCCAGCCGCTGAACACGATCCTGACGATCCCGACTAATACGCAGACGGTTGCCATACCCATCACTGACCGCCGCCAGCCTTCCAGCCCGAAAGTGATAAAACCGCGCCGCGTCCCCCGCCAGCGCGAGGATCAACTCCTCCGGCTCATCCCCGAGGAAAATCGCCGCCCGCGACAAACTGTTGTGAATCGCCGGCCGCTCGACACCCGGCAACGGAAACCGCGTACGGCGGTTCTCATGGTCAACCCAGACCACAAAATCGCCATCAAACTCCAGCCGATGGGCCAGCGAGTGACTCCAGCCAAACCCTAGCCCGACATCAATCTCGGCGGCACTGGTGCGATACAAACGGGTGAACTCGAACGGCAGCACCCCATCCAGCACGCCATCGGTCAGGGTCAGCAGTTCCTCGCCAGTGACCATCGACACCGGGCAGCCGTTGGTGCACGTACCTGGCACACAATCGGCGCTGTCACCGTTGGGGTTTTTCGCCTGATCCGGCGCGTCGTCGTGGTGTTCGTTTTTCTTCAGCAAAGCGTTGCGCTTGGCATTCCAGCGCAATTGCATCCGGCCTTTTTTCACACTGGCCGCAATCCCGCGCGCGGCGACGGTCTTGTATTTATCAACGTACTTGATGAAGCCACTGACGATGCCGAACAACGCCTTCACCAACCGCATCACCGCCGACAGCAGTTGAACCGCGCGATCCGCCATACGCAGCGTCAGATAAGCGATGCCCGCGCCGCCACTGGCAAACGTCAGAACAACGGCAATCAGCACATCAATCAACAATTGCACGATGACCAGCGACACCGCTTCAGCGGTTTTGCCGAAGACCTCACTGGGCGGCAGCATCTCCAGCCAAAGGCTGGCCGTACGCAACAGCAAACACAGCGCGGCCTCGTCACTGACCAGCAACTGCAGCTTTTCCATGAGCTCGGGAGCGTTCGCAGCCAGATCGATCAGATCCGCCGCGCCACTGCCCAATCGCTCCACAAAAGCGCCCGGATCCTTGAGAATGTCCGACAGCATCCCAATGCTGTCCCACACCCCTTCGATCGCCGCCCAACTGCCGGCGAGCATGCCGTTGCCCGCCGCCGTCGCCACCGACTGCGACCACTGCGGCTTGAATCCCTGCCACTCGCTGCGCAACCAATCATCCAGCTCAACGGTCAGGCCATCGTAGGATTCGAAAAGATCTTCAACTTGTTTCGGGGTGACAGCGCTGTGCACATGCACCCGATAGAACTTGCCCTCTTCGCCGCGAAATTCGCCCTGGCCTTGGGCATCAAGGGTCACGGGTACTGTTTTGCCACCATCTACCGCCACGACATCAACCACGATGTTGCCCAGCGGGATGTCATAGACCGATTCGAACTTGCTCTCGATCTGCATCAATCCGCCCTTCGGGCACTGGACGACGCGGGAGAAAAACTGGTCGTCGCTACTGCTGACGGCGCTAGTGTTTTCACCGAAGCGGATCAACCGCTCCATGCCCATCAGCGACGGCAGATCGGCGGCGTGGCTGACGGTATCGGCTGTACGGCTGGCCCAATGTTTGAGCTGTTCGCGGTAGAGGCTGAGGGTGTCGGGGAAGCTGTCGAGCTCTTGCTCGATACGGGTGATGGCTTCCATCAACGTACGCTGGCGTACGGAGTGGACTGAATGACCGGGTCGAGCATGAACGTTCCCTCGCGCAAAAATTAGGCGCGGGAACTGTGCGGGGGATCAATCAGGAAAGAAGTCAGGCAAGTAGGCAATGGATGTAGGACTAGTCTGTAAAACATCAAAAAAAATAAACAGACCGGCATAAACGCAAACGTGGCGTGAGGTTTCCCT
>NZ_JBYSZA010000047.1:0-1513 GCF_058786735.1 Pseudomonas sp. FW305-7 | reverse complement strand
TTCCCTCACGCCACGTTTATTGGGCAGACATATTTGAAGTTACTGCGTTGAACCTCCAGTCCCCAGTTCTTTCAATTTAAGCTCGGCCAACGGATGCCCGGCCTTGGCCGCCATATTCCACCAGCGTGCGGCTTCGACAGGATCCGGCGCTTTGCTTGGCGTGCCTGCCAGGCTGATCACACCGACCTGATAGGCCGCTTTGCCATCACCGGCCAGGGCCGCCAACCGCAACAGGCGCACGCCTTCTTCTCGCGCCCCCAGCCCGACACCGCGAAAGGTCAGGATGTGTCCGTAGAAGCTTTGCGCGCCGACATCGCCGAGGTTGGCCATGCGTGCGAACTGGCCCTCCAGCCAACGCCAGCCGCGCGGCTGACGGACAAACCACGACCAGTGAAACAGCCGGCGCGCCAACCAGTAGCTGGCCTGCGCCTTGAGTCGTAAAAACACTCAGGCCTCCGCCGATTCCGGGTACTCGTATTCGAAGACTCTGACCACTTCCGAAGCATGCCAGGAAGCCGCTGCGACACCATCGGACGGCCCTGAAAAACGTCCCAGACGCTCAACGCACTCGAAAAAACCGGTGCGCGGCAGACGACTCGCGCCCTGACTGATTACCAACGAGCTGCGCAACGGCTGTTCGGCCTTGGCGTCGAGTGCCGCCAGATGCTCAAGCGCGGCGGTCAGGGTCTGCATCGCCGGCGTCGGCAATTGCAAACGTTCGAGCAGCGCCCGATAAGTCAGCAGATGGCGCTGCCTGCGTGCCTGATCCAGCTCCCCCAGCAATCCGTCCCAATGTTGTCGACTGATGCGTACGCTCACGATTCTTCCCTCCACCCTGGCACCGTCAGTTCCCAGGCCAGGCTGCGGCGAATCGCGGCGTCAGGCAGACGCTCACCACTTTCAATCATGGCCAGGTAAGACGGGCTGATGCCTACCGTGCGGGCCAGCGCCTCGATGGCGATGCCCTTCCCTTCGCGCAAACTGCGTAGTTGATCCAGACCTGGAAGAATCGGGTCCGGTGATGCCGCGACTGGCTCTGGAGCCTGCCGCGACGGTGCTTCGTTGATGCCTGCTGCTTTCAGTAGAGCCTGATACTGAGCCCATGGCAAAACCGCGTATTCGGGTTCGCCATCGCGTGCAATTATCTGAATATCCATGACTACCCCGTAGGACAACAACACTTAGCGAGTCGGCACTTTTCCCTAGAAGTGTAATCCTAACAGCGGCCAAGGTCGCGGGGGGTATCTATCTGTTGGCGGGTTGGGTGAATCAGGGCTTTTTCGGGCCCTGAAGTTGCAGTTGCGCGGGGGTATCAGGCAGGCGCTCGACGACCGCCAGTTTTTCCGGCTGCTGGCGATTGCGCCAAAGTCTGAAGGCGCTGAGTTCATCGTCGAGGGTTTTCATCAGCCAGGCGAGGACGGCGATGTCATCAAGCATGCCGAATACCGGGATGAAATCCGGGATTGCATCGACCGGACTGAGGAAATACATCAGCCCCGCGACCACCGAGATC
>NZ_JBYSZA010000046.1:0-30584 GCF_058786735.1 Pseudomonas sp. FW305-7 | reverse complement strand
CGATGACTGACTCATATTCAACATTGATGTTGACTGAATTTCCGCCATCGCTGGCAAGCCAGCTCCCACAGTTTTTTGCGTTGTTGCAGATTTAGCTGATCAGGCTTCCAGGCTCAGAATGTCGCGAGCCACGGCTTCGGCGATGCGAATCCCGTCAACCCCCGCCGACAGAATCCCGCCCGCATAACCCGCGCCTTCACCGGCCGGGAACAAGCCCTTCACGTTCATGCTCTGCAGCGTCTCGTTACGGGTAATACGCAGCGGCGACGAGGTGCGCGTCTCGATCCCGGTCAACACCGCATCGTGCAGCGAGTAACCGCGAATCTGCTTCTCGAACGCCGGCAATGCTTCACGAATCGCTTCAATGGCAAAGTCCGGCAGCGCCAGGGCCAGATCGCCCAGTGCTACGCCCGGTTTGTACGACGGCTCGACTTCACCCAGTTCGGTCGAAGGAATGTCGTTGATGAAGTCGCCGACCAATTGCGCCGGGGCTTTGTAATCGCTGCCGCCGAGGATGAACGCGTGGGATTCCAGGCGCTCCTGCAACTCGATGCCGGCCAGCGGGCCGCCCGGGTAGTCGACTTCCGGGGTGATGCCAACGACGATGCCGGAGTTGGCATTGCGCTCGTTACGCGAGTATTGGCTCATGCCGTTGGTGACCACGCGGTTCGGCTCGGAAGTCGCCGCGACCACGGTGCCGCCCGGGCACATGCAGAAGCTGTAGACCGAGCGGCCGTTCTTGGCGTGGTGCACCAGTTTGTAGTCGGCAGCGCCCAGTTTCGGGTGGCCGGCGTATTTGCCCAGCCGCGCGCGGTCGATCAGCGATTGCGGGTGTTCGATACGGAAGCCCACCGAGAACGGCTTGGCCTCCATGAACACGCCACGGCTGTGGAGCATGCGGAAGGTGTCACGGGCACTGTGGCCGAGGGCCAGGACCACGTGTTTCGAATGCAGGGTTTCGCCACTCGCCAGTTGCACGCCGACCAGTTGGCCGTCGTCGATCAGCACGTCAGTAACGCGCTCCTGAAAGCGCACTTCACCACCCAGTGCGCGGATTTCTTCACGCATGGTTTCGACCATGCCGGTCAGACGGAACGTACCGATGTGCGGCTTGCTGACGTAGAGGATTTCTTCCGGCGCGCCAGCCTTGACGAACTCGTGCAGGACTTTGCGGCCAAGGAACTTCGGATCCTTGATCTGGCTGTACAGCTTGCCGTCGGAGAACGTCCCCGCGCCGCCTTCGCCGAACTGCACGTTCGACTCGGGGTTGAGCACGCTTTTACGCCACAGGCCCCAGGTGTCCTTGGTGCGCTGACGCACTTCGGTGCCGCGTTCGAGGATGATCGGCTTGAAGCCCATCTGTGCCAGCAACAGGCCGGCGAAGATCCCGCACGGGCCGAAACCGACCACGATCGGGCGCTGGCTCAGGTCGCTCGGCGCCTGGCCGACGAATTTGTAGCTGACATCCGGCGCCACGTTGACGTTACGGTCGTCGGCGAACTTGCCCAGCACCTTGGCTTCGTCGCGCACTTCGAGGTCGATGGTGTAGATGAAGCAGAGTTCGGAGGATTTTTTGCGCGCGTCGTAGCTGCGCTTGAACAAGGTGAAATCGAGCAAGTCATCGCTGGCGATGCCCAGGCGCTGCACGATGGCAACGCGCAGGTCTTCTTCGGGATGGTCGATTGGCAGCTTGAGTTCAGTGATTCGTAACATGGCGAGGATCCGGGTTCGCGGGGCGCACAACTGCGCCAGGGCGTTTGAAGGCCGCGATTATAAGCCGCAAAGGCCGGATCCGGTGAGGCTAAAACGCTCAGTCGTTGCGCGATCCGCCGAAATACCCGCAACCACGCTGCACCTGGCCGTCGATGCGCAGTTCGGCGCTCATGTGCTGCACGCTGCCGGTTTTGCTGTCGACACAGCGTTGCGGCGCGACCCACAGTTCGATGCGCTGGTTGTTGGCTTCGCTGCTGAGGTTGAAGCGACCGTCGCCCAGTTGTTCTTCAACATAAGGCACGGCGAGCGGTGGCTGGCCATCACGGTCGATGACCATGCCTTTGCCGCTGACTTTGACGTTCCATTCCGGGCCATGGCCGGTGGCGCGCAGGATCAGCAGTTTGAAATTGGCGTCATCGCACGCAGTGCCGGAGCGCTCGACGCGATACAACTGGGTGAGGTCGAGGCGGTCGCCGGCGACTTTGCCGCGTACGTCGGCGAACAGTTTGCCCTGCTCATCGGCGAGGGTCGCAGCCTCTTGCAGGATGCTGGTGCCGCCGATGTCGTTGATCACGTATTGGCGTTGATCCTGACACGGCTGGAACACCAGTTTGCCGTCGACCGCCGTCAGTTGCCCCTGCATTCGCGTCTGCCCGACATGCGAGGCACTTTCACGCTGGCCATCGAACAATTGGCAGGCGGCAAACAATGGCAGCAAGGCAACAAGGACTAACGAACGGGCAACACGCATCTTCGGCTCTCCAGACAAGTGCCGCCACGTTACGCAGCCTGACCGTTCATCACAAGGGTTTAGCCCACGTGAAATGTCTGACCGGTTTGCAAGCCTTCAACACTTTTCGCGTAGGCCAAAGCCACATCCGCCGCCGGAACCGGCTTGTAACCACGGAAATACGGCGCATAGCTGCCCATCGCTTCCAGCAGGACGGTCGGGCTGATCGAGTTCACGCGCAGTCCACGCGGCAGTTCGATGGCGGCCGCGCGCACGAAGCTGTCCAGTGCGCCATTGACCAACGCCGCCGACGCGCCACTGCGGATCGGGTCATGACTGAGGACGCCGGTGGTGAAGGTGAACGAAGCGCCGTCGTTGGCGAATTCGCGGCCGATCAGCAGCAGGTTGACCTGGCCCATCAGCTTGTCTTTGAGGCCCAAGGCGAAGCTGTCTTCAGTCATCTCACCCAGCGGGGCGAAGGTCACGTTACCGGCCGCGCAGACCAGTGCGTCGAACTTGCCGGTCTGTTCGAACAGCTTGCGGATGGACGCGCTGTCGCTGATGTCGACGTTGAAATCACCGCTGTTGCGGCCGATACGAATGACTTCATGACGTTGCGACAGTTCTTTGTCCACGGCCGAACCGATGGTGCCGCCAGCGCCTATCAACAGAATTTTCATCGTGCTGTGCCTCGAGTGATTGAACGAGGTTTCAGTCTAGAGTGGTTTTTTTTGTAGATAAGCGCACTAATGGGCAACCTTTGGTTTTCAAATGGAAACAATCCATGAGCGAGATGGATGACCTCGCGGCGTTCGCCGTTCTGATCGAGGCCGGCAGTTTCACTTTGGCGGCGCAGCAACTGGGTTGCAGCAAGGGCCAGTTGTCCAAGCGCATCAGTCAGTTGGAAGCGAGCTTTTCCGTGGTGCTGCTGCAACGCACGACCCGGCGTTTAAGCCTGACCGCGGCCGGCGCGGCTTTGTTGCCGCAAGCCCAGGCACTGGTCGTTCAGGTAGAAAAGGCGCGTCAGGCATTGGCGCGGTTGAAGGACGACATGGCCGGCCCGGTGCGTATGACGGTGCCGGTGTCGCTGGGGGAAACCTTCTTCGATGGGCTGCTGTTGGAGTTTTCGCAGAAATATCCCGAGGTGCAGATCGAGTTGGAGCTGAACAATAGTTACCGCGATCTGTCCCGGGACGGCTTTGATCTGGCAATCCGCAGTGAAGTGGCCAATGACGAACGATTGGTGGCCAAACCGCTGCTGGCCTGGCAGGAAATGACCTGCGCCAGTCCGGTGTATCTCGAACGCTTCGGCGAGCCGGCGACGCCGCAGGCGCTGGCCGAGCACCGTTGTTTGCTCAACAGCCATTACAGTGGTCGCGAGGAGTGGCTGTATCACCAGCAACATGAGTTGCTGCGCGTGCGGGTATCGGGGCCGTTCGCCAGCAACCATTACAACTTGCTCAAGAAAGCCGCGTTGACCGGGGCCGGTATCGCCCGATTGCCGTCGTACCTGTTGCAAGCGGAATTGGCCGATGGTCGACTGCGCTGGCTCCTGCGCGATTACCAGACCCGGCGCATGCCGATGTACCTAGTGCATCCTTATCAAGGCGGCTTGCCGAAACGCACGCAGGTATTGGCGGACTATCTGATTGGCTGGTTCAAGCGCAGCGGCGAGGCGCTGGATCGCCTCCAGCGCTGACGTCGCTCCCACAGGGGATTTGTTTATTTTGCGAAGCGGCGTGCGATCAAGTGATCTATCGACAGCCTGCCAGGGCCACGAGCCATCAGAAACAGCAACACCGCCGCCCACGTACCATGAGTCGGATACGCGTCCGGATACACAAACAGCTGGATGGTCAGCGTCATCCCCAGCAGCGCCAGGGCAGAAAAGCGTGTGGCGAAGCCGAGCAGAATCAGCATCGGGAAAAAGTGCTCGGCAAACGCGGCCATGTGCGCGGCGATTTCCGGCGATAGCAGCGGCACGTGGTATTCACTTTTGAACAGTGGAATCGTTGAGTCCGCCAGACGCGGCCAGCCGAGTTGAAAAGTCCCGTCAATCAGATCGATGGCCAGGCCCTCGACCTTGGTCTGTCCGGATTTCCAGAACACGGCCGCAATCGAAAAGCGCGCGAGGAAAGCAATCAGACTGTGGGGGATTTTCTCCAGCAGCGCGATGGCGCGGAGGATGAGCGTGTTCATGGCGATTCCTTGTCGTTCAGATGAGTGATGGCGTTGTGTGCGATCAATAGGGCCAGGGTTTGACTGAGGTCGAACGCCGGGCTGTTTTGCGCCGCTGCCAGCAGTGACTGGCCATCGAGCAATAGACGGATAAACACGCTGGCGCCGTGTTCGAGGGCAAACACCTCGACGTCCAGATGGTTACGCAAGACCAGGGCGTACTGCGCTTGGTGAATGTTGATGGCTTCAAGCGTTGCGTCGTGTTGATGCGCAGCCCAGATCGCGACAACGGCATGGCTTGAGTCGAGCAAGCGCAACGACGGGTGAAGCCCTAAGCACAGTTCGCTCAAAGAGTCGGGTGCAGACAGGGCGGCGGTGATTTTTTCCGGGTGTATCGGGCTGGCATCGGCGGCGTGGTAGGCGACGGTACGCAGGTGCTCGAGACGTGCGACATCGGCCAGATAGGGCACGCTGAATGCCGGTTCAAACCTTTCGATGAAATCCGCAAAATCTTCGCCATAGAAGCTCATCAACGGACTGTGCGGTGGACGAGCCTGTATGAACACGGCCGCCATGGCGCGGAAGAATTCCTCGCCAACCAGTTGCGCAACCACCGGATAACGGTCGCCCAGAGCGTTGATCAGCGAACTCTGCACGTTGTTCCGATACACCGCGAAACGGCTCTCGGGATCGGCACCGTTGGCGCTGCACAGGCCTTCGGGGCAGGGCGATTGCACATCGAGCAGTGCCACCGTGAAGGCCGCTTGCGTGGTCATGATCGACCCCCGGCTTGCATCAGCAAGTCATCAGCCTGCCGCGCTTCGGCGAGCAAGACGCTGAACACCGGCACCTGATTGTCGCGTTCGATCAGCGTTGCCACCGGGCCTGTGCGCTCCAGCACTTGGTGGTACAGATTCCACACCGCCTGATCAATCGGCGCACCATGATCGTCGATCAGCAAACGGTCGCCGAGACTGTCGCTATCTTCTGCAAAACCGGCCAGATGAATCTCGCCCACCGCGTGCAATGGCAAGGCTTCGAGATAAGCCAATGGATCGCGCTGATGATTGATGCACGACACGTAGACGTTATTGACGTCGAGCAACAAGCCGCAGCCGCTGCGGCGGATGACTTCGGCAATGAAGTCAGCTTCGTCGAGGGTCGAGCGTTGAAAGGCCAGATAGGTCGCCGGATTTTCCAGCAGCATGCGGCGCCCGAGGGTGTTCTGCACCTGATCGATATGCTCGCAGACGCGGTGCAGCGTCGGTGTGTCATAGGCCAGTGGCAGCAAGTCATTGAGGAACACCGGGCCATGGCTGGACCAGGCCAGGTGTTCGGAAAAGGCGTGCGGTTGATAGCGTTCGATCAGTGCACCGAGACGCTTCAGATGTTGCACATCCAGCGGCCCTTCAGCGCCGATGGACAGCCCGACACCGTGCAGCGACAGCGGATACTGCTCGCGAATCAATCCGAGAAAATGGTGAAACGGACCGCCGGCCACCATGTAGTTTTCGGCGTGGACTTCGAAAAAACCGAGGTCCGGTCGGGCCCCGAGCACTTCCCTGAAGTGCCCGGTCTTGAGCCCCAGCCCGGCGCGGGCAGGGAGCCCGGTGAGGGCTGCCTGAGTGTCGGAGAGGGCAGGGTTGTTGATTGTGAACATGATCGTCACTCAGGCAGGCCGCAGGTCAGGACTTGGCTTTGAACGCTTCTATCTGACCGAAGCCGGTCGGCGAGGTTTTGCTTTCAGTGGTCGTGCAAGTGCCTTTCGGAACGAGTTTCCAGGCGTTTGCCTGGTAGTCCATTTTCGCGGTGCCGGCACAAGTGGTGCCTGCACCTGCGGCGCAATCGTTATGACCTTTCATTGCCACGCCGAAGCATTTTTCCATGTCGGCGTCAGCGGCGTGGACGGTCGATACGGCGGCCATACTCAGAGCGGAACCGAGGGCCAGAACCAGTGCAGTGGCGGACAGGGTGCGGGTGGTAGCAGTCATGATGTTTCTCCGAATTGAGCTTGGGTTTTACAAGCGGTTTGCGCTTGCTTGTCCCTCTAGAGAAACGACATGGCGATGCGTTACAGCGCAGCCGGATTTTTTTAGAAAAAAATACAAAACCCTGAGTGTTCTATAGTCATTTCAACGGCCACATCGACAGGCCGATTTACCAGGACGGTATCTCATGAAAATGGAGCGCTCAGACTCGCGCGTGCTATCGCGCGGGACTTCATCTTTCGCTTTGGCGTGCGCGCTGGCGTTGCTGTGCAGTACGCTCGCCGCGCAGCCACTGCTTGATCCACAGGACACGCTCAAGCGGATCAATCACAACTACAACACCCTCAAGCAAGAGTGTCAGGAACCGGATACCGGCGCCCCGCGTGGTCTCTACTATTGCAGTGGTGTGACCTTGCGCATGGTCAATGACGGCCCCTTCAATCCTTGGGACTACAGCCCCTACGCGGTCAAGATCGGCGCAACTTCCTACTCGTGGATTCGCAAGGATCTGAGTACGAAGATTCTCATTCACCCGGCCGGTTTGATCCTGCGAACCCCCACCGATGCGGCGGCGTTGAACCTGCCAGTCAAGGAGCAGGGGTTTACTTGCATCTACGCGTTCGATGGCGGTACCGGGCCGGAACGCAAGTGGTACGGCTGCGGATTCTTCGACAGTCGCGAGCCACCGCGTGCGGCCCAGGGCGTGATGAACAACCGCAATGCCGCGCTGGCCTACGGCACTTGTGCGGAAGCCGGAGTCACCACAGCAGAGCAATGGACACAGAAATACACCGGGCTGATGAAGGGCCCGATCCAGTACGGCCAGTGTTCCTTTAACGCGGAAAAACCCAGCGACTGGCAGGCGATGATCCGGGTTCACGAGTCCCGGCCAACCACCACCAACAAAGACCCGTTCGCTTACAGTGCCCAGGTCAACGAGTTCATGTTGAAGAACGCTACCGCGACTAACGACGGCAGCGAAAACATGAAGTACATCGATGCCTTCATCTACAACGTCAACAGCACCCAGAACTTCGCCACCCGTGGCGATCAGGCTCCGCCGAAACCGGAAAACGGCCTGAACAGCGCACGCAACTTCCAGAAGAAACTCCAGGCGCAGGGCTACAGCGTGCCGATCCTGCGACTGGACTTCACCAAGCCTGCCGAACAACGTTTCAGCTATGTCGCCGCTGACCAGGCGATAGACCTGACGGCGGCTGGCGGCGCGCAGCCGACACCGGCGGCGCCGGCGCAGAAATACATCGCCGAGGCAGTCTGGATCGAACGTTACGACCCCGGCAGCAAGAAAAACGAATGGTCACTCAAGATCACGCCCACTGCCCAAGGCAAAGCGATTCAGGCCAGTGATCAGGAGGCCTTGTACAAAGAACTGTTCGCCCTGCGTGGCGCCGATAGCCAGTGGCGTGACAACGAGAAATCGGCGGGCAGCATGCGCGGGCAATTGAGCTGCCTGATCCAGAACTATCCGGGCAAGACCGAATGGAATCTGGAACCGTTCCGGCCCAATGTCAGTGCGCAGGAATCGGCCAAGGCGGGCTGCAATCCACTGCCGGTTCAGGCACCGCAATACATTGCCTCAGCCGACTGGATCAAACGTTTCGACCCCGGCACCGGCAAGGATGAATGGAGCCTTAGCGTGGTGCCCACAGCGGCGGGGCGTGCCTTGCCCGGCGAGCAGGTGGCGGCGTTGTACGACCAACTGCTGGCGCTCAAAGGCGCGGACAGCAACTGGCGGGACAACGAAAAATCCGCCGGCAGCATGCGCCAGCAATTGAATTGCGTCCTGCTCAATTACCGCAACAAAACGCCGTGGAATCTTGAGCCTTTCCGGCCGGCGTTATCGGACAACGAAACGCGGGCCGCGGGTTGCAACCCGGTCCCGCGTTGAGGGTGTGTGTTGGCTAATCAAGGAGATGCAAGCCATGAAAAAACGTTTGAACAGGATCGCTCCATTGCTCATGTTCCCGCTGCTGGTGCAGGCGACATGGGCCAATGCCGAGTCATGCGACGAGACGCTGAGGAAGGTCGAATCGTTGTACAACAAAACCGTCGACAGCTGCGGTCAGGATCCCGCGTCGGACTGTTCAGGGCTATTGGTTCGGGCCACGCACCGTGCCGACCCTGCCAAGGGGCAAAAATGGGACGTCTGGAATCCCAGCCCGAAAGCGCTGGAGCTGGGGACGTTTGCCGCTTCTTACATGCGGGCCGACGGCATCAGTTATGAAGACCCCGGCATGAGCACGCAAAACGGCTATCTGATTACCCCCAGAGATCTGGTTCGCGACCCCGAGACCCCGGTGCATGTCTATTGCGCGTTCCCCAACGATGCCTGGACTGACTTTCGCAATGACCGAGGCTGTGGCGACAACAAAAACACCGCCCCGGCAGAAGCGGTCTGCCAGGCCATGAAACCACCGATCCTGAGTCCGAATGCCTGGGTCGCGCACTTCACCCGGTACAACAACAATCGGCAACAGGACCAGTTGCAATGCGGCTTCAACATGCGCAATCCGATGAGTAGCAATGAGCGCGTCGACGCCTTCCGCAACTTCATGGGCGCGCGCAAAGTCATCAACAGCCGCGAGTTTCAGACTCAGACAGAACTGCGTCTGGGCAACCCGAAAACTGACGAGTTGCCGATTCTGGCGTTTTTCTACAGTGATCAGCGTGGCTTGAACGATGCGATGGCCAACCAGCGCGACTACAAGGCCAAGACCGGCAAGGAACGCAACATCATCAAGATCGACTTCCCGAAAACCCCGGTCGCCAAGGCCTCTTTCTCATGCATCCAGACCTCGACGCCAGCGGCGCCACAGTTCTGCGAGAAGTACATCGAGTCGAGCACCTGGGTACAACGGCCTGATCCGAAACTGGGGCCGAACACCTGGTCGCTCTCCGTGGTGCCGACTGCTTGCGGTCGTGCAATCAAGGACGATCAGACCGACCGGATGTTTGCCGAGCTGTACAACAAGCACAAAGACGATCAGCAGTGGCGGGAGTACAGCGTCAATGGCGGGTCACTGCGGCGGCAGATGGTCTGTCACCTGGCGGCCACATACGACGGCAAACCTGTGAGGAACAAGCCTGAGTGGAACCTTGAACCGGCACGGCCTTACGTCGATCAGGCCACGGCGGTAGCGCAGCACTGCAATCCGTACTGACCCTCCACTGTAGGAGCGAGTCTGCTCGCGATGGTGTTGTGTCATTCAACATCAGTGGTGCCTGACTCGACGCCATCGCGAGCAGGCTCACTCCTACAAGGGATTTTCGGTGGGTTCGAGATTTTTGGTGCGCATAAAAAAAACGGCCCGAGGGCCGTTTTTTGTTGGGCGAAAAGACTCAGCCGCCGAGGTATGCCTCGCGTACTTTCGGGTCGGTCAACAGCGCTTCACCAGTGCCTTGCATGACCACGCGGCCGTTCTCCAGAACGTACGCACGGTCGGCGATTTTCAGCGCCTGGTTGGCGTTCTGCTCGACCAGGAACACCGTCACACCGTCCTTGCGCAGCTGTTCGATGATGTCGAAGATCTGCTGGATGATGATCGGCGCCAGACCCAGCGACGGCTCGTCGAGCAGCAGCAGTTTCGGCTTGCTCATCAGCGCACGGCCGATGGCGAGCATCTGCTGTTCGCCGCCGGACATGGTGCCGCCGCGCTGGTTGAAGCGTTCTTTCAAGCGCGGGAACAGGCCGAGAACCTTGTCCATTTGCTCCTGATAGTCGCCCTTGTCGGTGAAGAAACCGCCCATCGACAGGTTTTCTTCAACGGTCAGACGGGCGAACACCCGACGACCTTCCGGCACCACAGCGATGCTCTTGCGCATGATCTGCGACGAGTCCTGGCCGACCAGTTCCTCACCCATGTAGCGGATGCTGCCGCTGTGCGCCTGCGGCGAACCGCAGAGCGTCATCAGCAACGTGGACTTGCCGGCACCGTTGGCGCCGATCAGCGTAACGATCTCGCCCTGACGGACTTCGACGTTGACGTTGTGCAGGGCCTGGATCTTGCCGTAGAAGGTGGAAACGTTTTCGAACTGCAGCATTTACGCTTCCCCCAGGTAGGCTTTGATCACTTCAGGATTGTCGCGGATCTGTTCCGGCGTGCCGTCGGCCAGAGGCGTGCCCTGGTTGATCACGACGATGTGGTCGGAAATGCTCATGACCAGTTTCATGTCGTGTTCGATCAGCAGCACGGTGACGTTGTGCTCTTCGCGCAACACGCTGATCAGCGCCTTGAGGTCTTCGGTTTCCTTCGGGTTCAGGCCGGCGGCCGGTTCGTCGAGCATGAGGATCCGCGGTCGGGTCATCATGCAGCGGGCGATTTCCAGACGACGCTGCTGACCGTAGGCCAGGGTGCCGGCGGTACGGTTGGCGAACTCCTTGAGGTTGACCTTTTCCAGCCAGTACTCGGCAAATTCCATGGCCTCGCGCTCGCTTTTGCGGAACGCCGGGGTCTTGAACAGTCCGGACAGGAAGTTGGTGTTGAGGTGACGGTGTTGGGCGATCAGCAGGTTTTCGACCGCCGTCATGTCCTTGAACAACCGCACGTTCTGGAAGGTGCGCACCACGCCTTTGAGGGCGATCTTGTGCCCCGGCAAACCCTGAATCGGCTCGCCGTCCAACAGGATGCTGCCGCCCGAGGGCTGGTAGAAACCGGTCAGGCAGTTGAACACGGTGGTCTTGCCGGCGCCGTTCGGGCCGATCAGTGCAACCACCTGTTTTTCCTTCACGGTCAGGGCCACGCCGTTGACCGCCAGCAAGCCGCCGAAGCGCATGCTCAAGTTTTCGACTTTAAGGATCTCGCGGCTCATTTTCGCAACTCCATGTGTGGGCGTTGCATCGGCAGCAGACCTTGTGGACGCCAGATCATCATCAACACCATCAGGGCACCGAACATCAACATGCGGTACTCGCTGAACTCACGCATCATTTCCGGCAACAGAATCATCACCACGGCCGCGAGAATCACGCCCAGTTGCGAGCCCATGCCACCCAACACGACGATGGCGAGGATGATCGCCGACTCGATGAATGTGAACGATTCCGGCGTCACCAGACCCTGGCGGGCAGCAAAGAAGCTACCGGCGAAACCGGCGAAGGCAGCACCGAGGGTGAACGCGGACAGTTTGATGATCGTCGGGTTGAGACCGAGCGCACGGCAGGCGATTTCGTCTTCACGCAGCGCTTCCCACGCACGGCCGATCGGCATGCGCAGCAGGCGGTTGATGACGAACAGTGCTGCCAGCGCCAGCAACAGGGCAACGAGGTAGAGGAAGATCACCTTGTTGATCGAGTTGTATTGCAGGCCGAAATACTCGTGGAAGGTTTGCATGCCTTCCGCGGCTTTTCGTTCGAAGGTCAGACCGAAGAACGTCGGTTTCTCGATGTTGCTGATGCCGTTCGGGCCACCGGTGATATCGGTCAGGTTACGCAGGAACAGACGGATGATCTCGCCGAAGCCGAGGGTCACGATCGCCAGATAGTCACCGCGCAGACGCAACACCGGGAAACCCAGCAGGAAGCCGAAAGTCGCCGCCATCAGGCCGGCAATCGGCAGGCAGATCCAGAAGCTCAGGCCGTAGTAGTGCGACAGCAGCGCGTAGCTGTAGGCGCCGACGGCATAGAAGCCGACGTAACCGAGGTCGAGCAGACCGGCCAGACCGACGACGATGTTCAGGCCCAGGCCAAGCATCACGTAGATCAGGATCAGCGTTGCGATATCCACCGCGCCACGCGAGCCGAAGAACGGCCACACCAGCGCAATGAGGATCAGCGCAATGATGAAATAGCGCTGGGTGGTTGGCAGGGTCAGGAAGTTGCTGGCCTTGGCCGGGATCAGCGGCAGGCCCGGCGAGGAGTTCCACGCCTTGCTGATCTGCTGGTTGAACAGCACCCGCAGGAACATCAGCACCGAGCACACGGCGATGGTCGCCAGAATGGCCGGGCTGGTGCCGTGCACCTCGAGGTTGATGCCGACGATGGTCAGTTTCAGACCGAGTACCGGGTAGGCCACGGCCCACACCAGCAATGCACTGAACAGTGCCTGTTTAAGATTCCTAGTCATACTTTCTCAACCTCCGGACGGCCCAGAATGCCGGTCGGACGGAACAACAGCACCAGAACCAACAAGCCGAAAGCCACGACGTCCTTGTACTGGTCGCCGAAGATATCGGCGCCAAAGGCTTCCGCCACCCCAAGCACCAGCCCGCCGAGCATGGCGCCGGGGATGCTGCCGATGCCGCCAAGTACCGCAGCGGTGAAGGCTTTGAGGCCGACGAGGAAACCGGCGTTCGGGTTGATCACGCCGTATTGCATGCTCAGCAGCACAGCGGCAACCGCTGCCAATGCAGCACCAATAACGAAGGTCAGGGCGATGATGTTGTTGGTGTTGATGCCGAGCAGGTTGGCCATCTTGATGTCTTCGGCACAGGCGCGGCAGGCGCGGCCCAGGCGGGAGCGTGAGATGAACAGCGTGAGGCCGAGCATGGCGATCAGGGTCACCACGAACACCACGATCTGCATGTAGGAAATCAGCACTTCATGTGCGCCACCTGGACCGAAGGCAATGTTGCCCGGGATCAGGTTGGGGATTGCTTTGTCCTTGGAGTCTTGCGCCAGCAGAACCGTGTTCTGCAGGAAGATCGACATACCGATGGCGGAAATCAGCGGGATCAGACGGTTGCTGCCGCGCAACGGGCGGTAGGCAATGCGTTCGATGCTGTAACCGTAGGAACTGGTGACGACGATGCTGGCGATGAACGCCGCCGTCATCAACAGCGGGACACTGTCGAGTCCCATCATGGTCAGCCCGGCGATGGCGATGAACGCCACGTAGGAGCCGATCATGTACACCTCGCCGTGGGCGAAGTTGATCATTCCAATGATGCCGTAAACCATCGTGTAGCCGATGGCGATCAGGGCATACATGCTGCCAACGTTGAGGCCGTTAACCAGCTGTTGGAAGAAGTGATAGATGTCAGGCATTACAGCGCTCCTAAAAACCTGATACGCATTTCACTGGTGGAGTCATTTTCCCGCCCGGCCCCGTGGATCTATATCCACTTCGAATCCGGGGTTTGCCAGCGAACCGCTGATGACGGTTTTGAGATTTTCAGGTGGGGAGACTGGCGGATCACGCCAGCGCGGCCCTTACATTCGTAAAACAAAGCCCACGGCACGCCGTGGGCTTTATTGGCAGTCAGTCCGGCCGTGCCTTACTGAGGCGACACTTCGGTTTTCGGTTTGCCGTTGTGCCACTCGTAGACCACGAATTTGAAGTCTTTCAAGTCGCCCTTGGCGTCGAAGCTCAGGTCACCAGTCGGGGTCTTGAAGGTACCGGCGTGGATCGCTTCAGCCACTTTGGCCGCGTCTTCGGACTTGGCTGCCTTGATGCCTTCGGCAATCACTTCAACCGCCGAGTAGGACGGGAACACGAACGGGCCGCTCGGGTCTTCCTTCTTCGCTTTGAAAGCATCGGCCAGGGCGATGTTGGCAGGGTCCTGGTCGAAGGATTTCGGCAGGGTTACCAGCAGGCCTTCGGCAGCGTCTTTGGCGATCTGGGTGATCGAGTCGTTGCCCACGCCTTCTGGGCCCATGAACTTGGCTTTCAGGCCTTTTTCCTGGGCTTGACGCAGGATCAGACCCAGCTCCGGGTGGTAGCCGCCGTAGTAAACGAAGTCGACGTTGGCTTGCTTGAGTTTGGCAATGATCGCCGAGAAGTCTTTGTCGCCGGCGTTAACGCCTTCGAACACGGCAACTTTGGTGCCTTTCTTCTCAAGGGTCGATTTCACGGCGGTGGCGATGCCTTCACCGTACTGCTGCTTGTCGTGCAGGACGCCGACGATTTTCGGTTTGACGTGATCGGCAATGTAGTTACCGGCGGCAGGACCCTGGGCGCTGTCCAGACCGATAGTACGGAAGATCATTTTGTAACCACGGGCGGTGATGTCCGGGCTGGTGGCAGCCGGGGTGATCATGATCACGCCTTCGTCTTCGTAGATGTCCGAAGCAGGTTGAGTGGAGCTGGAGCACAGGTGACCGACCACGAACTTGACGCCGTCGTTGACGACCTTGTTCGCGACCGCTACGGCTTGTTTCGGATCGCAGGCATCGTCGTATTCAACGGCTTCGAGCTTCTTGCCGTCGACGCCGCCCTTGGCGTTGATTTGTTCGATGGCCATTTTCGCGCCACTGAACTGCATGTCGCCGTACTGGGCTACAGGACCGGTTTTAGGGCCGGCGATACCGATTTTGATGGTGTCAGCTGCGAACGAATGGCTGGCAACCCCGGCCAGAACCATAGCGGCAAACAGTTTGGAAATCTGCTTAGTAGCCTTAGTCATAGTGCTCCACTCTTACTGTTGTAATTTTTTTGAGTTCTGGCGCCGTAGCAGCAGAACCGGGTCAGATATCTTTGCGATACCCTCCGGAAATGCCCCCGGCAACTGTACCGGTACAGTGTAGAGCGCCGGTTGTTGGCCTGGGAAGCGGGCGCCGAGGGGCAAAACTTGGGGGTGTCGCATTTTTGAATGAAAAAGACAGAATTGCGGCGGGGCGTTCGTGGGCATATATCCCAATCATCAGCATTCCCTGGCGTTCCTGCTCTTTTCGTTCGGTGCAGCCATTTGCAACCGGGTTTTTCTGGCGGACCACCGACGTTATCATTCGCGTCGATTTCTTTTCCGGACAGTTCCCATGAATCAAGAACCTAGCACCCTCTATGCCAAGCTGCTCGGCGAGACCGCATCTATTACCTGGAAGGAGTTGGAGCCGTTCTTCGCCAGGGGTGCCCTATTGTGGGTCGACCCTGCGCTGGATTTGATCGCCGCTGCCGAGGCCGTGGCGTCGGATGAAGGCGAGAAAGTCGCTGCCTGGCTGGCCGAAGACAAGGTCGCCAAGCTGTCTGAAACGCGGGCGCTGGATATTTTCGAGCGCGATCCACAGCTGTGGGCGGTGGTGGTGAGTCCGTGGATTTTGATCCAGGAAAGGGCGGCGGTCTGAATGCCTGCACTGATGTAGTGCATGCCAGCATCGTTGAAAAGTGTGTAGCCGAGTAGCGTGATGGCACGTTGCCGTAGAGAAACACCACAAGCGAGGGTGGCATCACGGTGACGTAAACGTAACGGGAACAGTTTAGTAAGCAGCCTAACGGCTGCTTAATTGTTTCTGGAAATTGGAAAAGTTGAAATCTTCAGGGAATCTTAGGGCCCAATCGCTGGCAAGCCAGCTCCCACAAGGTTTGCGGTGAACACCAATATTGTGAACACCCGAAAACCTGTGGGAGCTGGCTTGCCAGCGATTGGGGCGACCCGGTCTGTGATCAGACCGAGAACGACTTGCCGGTATGGTTATTGAGGGAAATAACCTTGGTCTTGCCAATCCGGTGACGGTAGATCTCGCGCAGGTACTTGATCGCTTTCTTCACGCAATCGCGCGACAGGCGAATGTCATTGATCGAGACAAACTTGTCTTTGTCGTTGATCAGCTCGCGATACTTCTTCTCGTACATCGGCTTGATCGCGTACCAGTTGGTGTCGAGGATCTTCGCCGGGTTCTCGAATTCGTTGAGCAGGTCATCGATGCGGTCTTCGTCGAATTCTTCGTTGATGATGAAGTCGAGAATCGAGTTATCCAGCGTCTCGTCGAACCGGTACGGGTTCTTCGCGAAGCAACGCTTGATGAACGCCACGATCAGGGTCAGGAAGTCGTCCGACAGGCACGGGCTCTTGGCGATCAGGGTGGTCAGCGACAGGTTGGCCGAAGCACCGATCACCAACGCATAACGCTTGAGCGTGGTGTTGGGGAACAGGCTGTTGAGGTGGGTCTTCAACCGGTTCAGGTCCATGTACGACAGTTTGTAGTCTTTCGGCAGGGAGACGATCGAGACCACCGACGAGCAGTTCTTGAAGAAGTGCAGGTCGTGCAGCGCCGCAGCGTCGTAGCCGGAATTCTTGTACTGCTCCAGCGAGGCGCGATAGCGCTTGGACTCGATCGGCAGCAAGCTGATGCCTTCGATCGCCTGGGTGACCTTGTTGAAGTGCGGCAGGTCGATCGAGCGGAAGAACAGGTCATCGATGTTCAGGCGCTGCGGCTCTTTATCGAACACCTTGAACTTGTCGCTGCTCGGCGGCGGCGTTTCCGGCACCACCGATTCGGCGTAGGCAATCGCCACCGGGCCGGCCAGACTCATGAACAGGTCGTTGGCATCCAGGCGAATGGTTTCGCCGATGTCGATGCCGGCACGACGGAAGTAGTTCTGGTCGTAGTCAGTGGTGACGGCCTGCGCAGTCAGAATGTTGAAGATCTGCTGCGAGATGTACTGGTTGGCGTGCTTTTCCATCGCATTGACATCAATGTTCTGGATGTTGCCATCATCGCTTTCTTCGGCGTATCGCATGATGTCGTTGGAAATCAGCATCATCGCGTTCCATGGGCGGATACGGCCCATGACGCTGGCTTCGCTGCTGTCTTCGTTGGCGAAGTTGTAGGAGAAATCCCATTCTTCCGAGAGGTATTTGCACAGCAGGCGACCGGCGTTGATGTGCAGCGCCTCGGACATTTCGCTGCGGTGGTCGGAAATGTTCGGCAGCACGCAGATGCCGCTGGTGAAGATCGGCTCGAACACGAACGAATGACCGCTCTTGCCGTCATGCTCGTCCATCGGCTTGGTGTCGAACGTCTTGTTCATGTACGAGTGCTGCTGGGCCAGGCCGAATTCCGAGGCCATGCCGGAACCGGTACCGCCGCCGGCACTGAAGATCGAGAAATACAGGCGCGACTGGTTGGCCTTGATGCCGCAGCTGTCGATCAGGTACGAGTGGATCATTTTCCAGTCTGGGCTGGAGAAACGCTGGGTGTCCTTGTTGAGGATGATCTTCGCCAGATACTGGCCGAGGATCGGCGCGTTACCGGCGCCACCGGCGTGGACTTCGGACAAGTCCATGATCTTCATTTTGCTGTAGTCGCGCAGGAAGCCGCTTTTCTCGCCCTTGCGCGAGAAACGGATGCGCCCGGCGATGTCCTTGTCGAGGTCGCCGAGCATCACCAGCGGCTCTACCAGAAACACCGGTTTGGTGGATTTGTTCGGGCCGATACGCAGGTTGTTCTTGATCCACTGGGCCGGGCTGTAGCCCTTTTCGGCGTAGCGTTTGTCTGGCGACAGGCGATCTTCGTTGTTGAATTCGTTGAGGTAGAACTTGCGCGCGTTGTATACCAGCTCCGCGACGTCGAGGGCGATGTTGGAGCCGCAGCGACCGAGGCCGATCAGGCACACCGAGGGGAATTCCTGATCGTTGTGCTGTTCGTTGTCGCCTTCCAGGTGCGGCGGACGCGGGAACACCAGATCACGCAGGCCATCGAGGTTGTCGAGGATACGGTCGGTATTGGTTTCGGTGAAGTACAGGTATTGCTGAGTTGACAGCGGGCGCGACGGGACCAATGGCTTCGACGATGACGGGCTGTTCGCCGCGGGGCTCAAGGTCAGATCGGATACCGCGGTGGCGGGATTGTTTTTAGAAGTCATTGTGCGCCATATGCCTGGACTGGTTGGCTCGCGGGCCAGTTGCCTGCGAACCTCACGGAATAAGATCTCGCGTCTTTTTTTGCGCGAATTGAGCCCGAGCGTCAGGGACTTGGCCTGACTGTCGCTTGGGGGAATACTTTCCTGATCGTTGATGAATCGGCCATTATTCGGCGATCTTTAATCAAAAGGAGGCTAAATGATGTCAACGCTACCTTCGTTGGGGTTCGCCGGAATCGGTCTGATGGGCCTGCCAATGTGCCGGCGTCTGCTGGCAGCGGGTTATCCGCTGGCGGTGTGGAACCGTAACCCGGCCAAGTGCGCGCCACTGGTCGAGGCCGGTGCCCGGCAGGTAGCGAGCCCCGCAGAACTGTGCGCACACGCCGACGTGGTGATGTTGTGTCTGGCCGATACAGCGGTGGTGCGCGAAGTCGTGTTCGGCCGGGCCGGTGTCGCCGAAGGAGCGAAAAAAGCTCAGTTGCTGGTAGATTTTTCCAGTCTTGAGCCGACGGCGACGCGTGAAATGGCGGTGCAGTTGCTGGAGCAAACCGGCATGGCCTGGCTGGACTCACCGGTATCCGGCGGCGTGGTCGGGGCCGAGGCCGGTAGCCTGGCAATCATGGTCGGTGGCGAGGTGGCAGACGTTGAGCGGGTGCGCCCGGTGTTGCTCAATCTGGGACAGCGCGTCACGCACATGGGCGGCGTTGGCGCGGGTCAGGTGACCAAGGCCTGCAATCAGATGATCGTCGCCTGCAATGCGCTGGTGATTGCTGAAGTGGTGGCGTTGGCCGAGCAGGCGGGCGTCGATGCCAGCCTGATTGCCGAGGCGTTGGCCGGTGGTTTTGCCGACTCCAAACCGTTGCAGATCCTCGCTCCGCAAATGGCCGAAAGCCGTTTCGAACCGATCAAATGGCACGTGCGCACGCTGCTCAAAGATCTCGATACGGCGGTGAAGTTCTCTCGCGAACAAGGCTCGGCCACGCCGATCAGCGGATTGGCCGCACAACTGATGCGCCTGCATGGGGCGCAAGGCTTTTTGGCGCAGGATCCAGCGACACTGGTGCAAATGTACCGCGCGCCAGAATCAACGGATTGACCGTGTGTGAATGTTTGCGCTGATTGATTTCTTCCAGTACCGGGCGCAGTTCGTCCAGCGGCACCGGGCGGCTGAGCAGGTAACCCTGAATGAAATCGCAGCCCGAACGCTCGAGGAACTCGTATTGCTCCAGGCTTTCCACGCCTTCGGTGACCACCTGCAAATGCAGGGTGTGCGCCATGACGATGATCGCCTGGACGATCTCCATGTCGGCCGTGGCTTTGGGAATGTCGAGGATGAACGAGCGGTCGATTTTCAAGGTGTTGAGCGGCAGTCGTTTGAGGTAGGCCAGCGACGAGTAGCCGGTGCCGAAGTCATCGATCGACAGCGACACACCGAGGGCGCGGATCTGGCGTAACAGCACCAGGGTGTTGGCGATGTTGCCCATCAGCGCATTCTCGGTGACTTCCAGCTCCAGCCGTTCCGGCGCCACCCCAGCGGTGCGCAGTGCACTTTCGATTTCGTCCGCCAGTTCTTCCCGGGCGAGGTTCAGCGGTGAACAGTTCCAGGCGATTTTCAGTTCTTCGCAGCCATGGCGCGACAGTTCGCCCAGATCCTTGCAGGCGCGGCGCAGGACCCAATTGTCCAGTTCGGCGATCAGGCCATTGTTTTCGGCGATGCTGATAAAGCGGTCCGGGGTCAGCAGGCCGTGGACCGGATGCTGCCAGCGGATCAACGCTTCGAGCTTGGTAACCCGGCCGGTTTTCAGTTCGAAGATCGGTTGGTAATAAAGCATCAGGCCGTTTTCTTCGCGCAGGGCGTGGCGCAGTTCTTCCTCCAGTTGCAGCTCGAAGCTGGCGCGGGTCTTCAGGTTGGAGCTGAAAAAGTGCAAGCCGTTGCGTCCCGCGCCTTTGGACTGATACAACGCCAGATCTGCGTGCTTGAGCAACTCCTCGCAGGTGGTCCCGTCTTCTGGATAGAGGCTGATGCCGATGCTGGTGGTCATCACCATCCGGCGTCCGGCGAGTTCTATCGGCTCTTTCATTTTCTGCATGATCCGTTGCGCCATGCCGCGCGCCTCTTCACGGTCATTCAGACCGATCAGGATGCAAAACTCATCCCCCCCGAAACGCGCGACCACGTCTTCATGGCTGCGCACCGAGCCTTTGATGTGATTGGCGATGACCTTGAGCAAGGCGTCGCCGGCGTCATGGCCGAGGCTGTCGTTGATCCGCTTGAAGTGGTCGATGTCGAGAAACATCACCGCGAGCATGCCGCCTTCGGTGGCTTTCTGGCTGAGCTTCTCGGCGAAGATCTGGTTGAAGCCACGACGGTTGATCAGGTTGGTCAGGGCGTCGTAGTTGGCCACTTGTTGCAGCGACATGCGCGCCTGATCGAGTTGGCTGAGCAGCGCGTTGACTCGGCGCAGGTCGTGCTCCTTGTTCTGCAGCTTCTTGTCGGCCAGTGCTGCGCTGATCGCGCTACCGAGGATCAACAGAATGATCAGCGCCACCGTCAGGCCCAGTTGCAGGTGACTGCTTTCCGCCGAAAGGCTCGGCACACTACCCTCGGGCAACACCAGACGTAACGCCGCCATCCCGGTGAAGTGCATGCTGAAAATGCCCGCGCCAAGGATCAGTGCCGCGGCGTACTTGAGCATCTGATGAGCGATGCCGCTGCCTTCACGCAAGTAACCCGCGACCCACAAGGCCGCGAAACTGGCGACGATGGCAATCACGATCGACAGGCCGAACAACAAGGGCTGGTAATAAGCCGTGGCGACCGAGTGCATCGCCGCCATGCCGACGTAGTGCATACCGGCAATGCCTAAGCCGATGACGATGGCGGTTTTCAGGTAATGCATCAGGCTGGGTTGCGCCTCGCTCAGCGTGTGCATGGCCAGCCACGAAGCGAGCAGGGCAATCAGCAGGGAAAACAGGGTGATCGGCAAGTCGTACTGAATGTCGATCGGCGCCTGAAAGGCGAGCATGCCGATGAAGTGCATGGCCCAGATGCCGCCGGCCAGGCAGGTCGCGCCGATCCAGCGCCACAGTCGTTGTGAGCCGGGGTCTTCAGCGTGGCCGACGCGTTCGGCCATGTCGAGGGTAGCGAAACTCGCAGCGCAGGCGACCAGATAGGCCACCAGCACCAGTAAAGGGTTGTGTGTGCAATCGAGAATGACCTGCCCGCTCTCCGGCAGCTCGGTAACAAACTGCAAACCAAGCCACTCCATAGCATGCCCCGTCTCTGAAGTCGTCCTTACTGCGTCGTCAACGCAGGCGAATGACTGGAGTATAGAGGCGGTTTTCGCGATGCAAGCCGTGGTAGCACATTGATGCCAATGATTTCGGCATTAGCCTCATAGCCATTGGCGCTAAAGGTCAGGCGCTCTTGTCGAAAGGGATCTCGGCCCAGTCGGGTTGCAGGGGTGGCAGGCCGAAGCGCGCGCGGGCCTTGTCGCAGTCAACGTTCTGTTCGCCGTTTTCCCACGACGATTCGAATTCACGGCAGGGGCTGGCGCGCTGCTCATAAATCGAGCATTGCACGTTGCTGCCCACTTCACCGACCAATGCCGTGCAGCGCGGCGATTTGCAGTCGGTGCCGTTCATCGCCACCCGACTCGGGCTGATTTGCGTCACCAGTTCATCGGGCACCGTACCGCCGGAGGATGAGCACTCACCCCAGAAAAAAGACACGCGAAAATGGGAACAGCAGGCACCGCAATTCAGACACGGACTGACTTCGGACATGGGGGCGGGTATCAAAGGGATTGATCGGGAGATCCGGACGGATCCGGCGGCCATTCTAGGCTTCGCCACGAACTTGGGAAGGGGGGCGCGAAACTATTTTTTTGTGGCAAGGTTTTGCCGCGAAAGCCCCGGTTTTCGGGGGACTTCAGCGTTATCAAGGGCTTACGTTTCGTTACAGGGCCATGGCCCGATATCAGGCAGACGAATGATCACAGACAGCCTCTGCCGGCCTGACTAGATTGCAGGTTCCGGGCTCGGATGCGTCGGCAGTGAAGCCCTAATAACAATAAAGAGACGGACCCATGCAGAACTCGACCCAAGCGGCGAATGCCTGGCGCATTCTGTTCCTGCTGTTCCTCGCCAACCTGTTCAATTTCTTCGACCGCACCATCCCGGCGATCATCATCGAACCGATTCGCATGGAATGGCACCTCAGCGACTTTCAGCTGGGGATCGTCGGCACCGCGTTCACCATTGTTTACGCGATTGCCGGCCTGCCGCTCGGGCGCATGGCCGACACCGGCTCACGCAGCAAACTGATGGGCTGGGGCCTGGCGACGTGGAGTGCGCTGACCGCGGTCAACGGTCTGGTCGGCAGTTTCTGGAGCTTTTTGCTCGTGCGCATGGGCATCGGTATTGGCGAGGCCAGTTACGCACCGGCCGCCAATTCGTTGATCGGTGATCTGTTTCCGGCCCACCGTCGGGCGCGGGCCATGGGTATTTTCATGCTTGGTCTGCCGTTGGGGCTGCTGCTGGCGTTCTTCACCATCGGCTGGATGGTCAAGGCATTCGACAGCTGGCGCGCGCCGTTCTTCATCGCCGCCGTACCGGGGCTGCTCCTCGCGATCTTCATGTTTTTCATCAAGGAGCCAAAACGCGGCGCAGCGGAAACCGTGCAGGTCTCGCAAGAGAAAGTCGACAAACCGATCCGCCGGATCCTCGCCGTGCCGACCTTCCTGTGGCTGGTGATGGCCGGGCTGTGCTTTAACTTCGCCACCTATGCCTGCAACTCGTTTCTGGTGCCGATGCTGCAACGCTATTTCCTCATGCCGTTGCAGGAAGCGGCGGTGGCGACCGGGTTGATCGTCGGCGTGACCGGGCTGATCGGCCTGACCCTCGGTGGCTGGATCGCTGACAAGATTCACCAGCGCGTGGCCAACGGGCGACTGCTGTTTGCGGCGTTCAGTCTGATTATTTCGACGCTGTGCACGGCTTGGGCGTTGCATGCCGGGCGCATCGAGATCGGTGTGTTTGTCGCGCTGTTCAGCGTCGGTTGGCTGTTTGCCTATAACTTCTATACCTGCGTGTACACGGCGATTCAGGACGTGGTCGAACCGCGCCTGCGGGCGACAGCGATGGCGTTGTTCTTTGCCGGGTTGTATCTGCTGGGCGGTGGATTGGGGCCGGTGGTGGTTGGCGGGCTGTCGGATCACTTTGCCAAATCGGCGATGATTTCAGCGGGGGCGGAGCAGATGACCGAAGCGTTCAAGGCGGTCGGGCTGCATGACGCGATGTTCCTGATTCCGGTGGCGCTGTTCCTGACCATGGTGTTTCTGTTTCTGGCGGCGCGCTGTTTTGTGCGGGATGCGCAGCGGATGAAGGAGGGCTTGGTGGCGGTGGTTGAGCCAGACATTGCTGCTGCGACTGCATAATCGCTATCACTGGCAAGCCAGCTCCCACAGGGATTGTGTTCATGCTGGAGATCCAATGTGGGAGCTGGCTTGCCAGCGATGAGGCCATCAGCATCAGCTAATAAATAACAGGCAAACAAAAAGGCCCGCATCACTGCGGGCCTTCTTGTTTTCAGCGCTGGAGCAGGGCGGTTTAGCCCGCTACCAACACCCGAATCGCTTCCAGTCGCAAAGCAGCCTTGTCCAGCATCGCCAGACCTTGCTCACGCTGTTCACGCAACGCCACCAGTTCGCTGTCACGCACGGTCGGGTTGACCGCTTGCAACGCGGTCAGGCGCGCCAGTTCTTCGTCGGTGTCGGCCGCCAGACGGCGGCGAGCCTCGGCCACGCGCTCGGCGTGACGCGGGGTTATCTTGTCTTCACCGGCGTTGATCCGTGGCGTCAGTTGATCGCGCTGGGCCTGAATGAACTTGTTGGCGCTGGCACGCGGAACGCTTTCCAGTTGATCGTTGAGAGTTTCGAACGAGACGCGGGCCGACAGATCGTTGCCGTTGGCATCGAGCAGGCAGCGCAGCGCTGCCGGCGGCAGGTAACGGCCCAGTTGCAGCGAGCGCGGGGCAACCACTTCGCTGACGTAGAGCAGTTCCAGCAGAACGGTGCCCGGTTTCAGCGCCTTGTTCTTGATCAGCGCGACGGCGGTGTTACCCATCGAGCCGGACAGCACCAGATCCATGCCGCCCTGCACCATCGGGTGTTCCCAAGTGATGAACTGCATGTCTTCGCGCGACAGCGCCTGGTTGCGGTCGTAGGTGATGGTCACACCTTCGTCGTCGCCCAGCGGGAAACTGGCGTCGAGCATCTTCTCGCTCGGCTTGAGGATCAGGGCGTTTTCCGAATGGTCTTCGCTGTCGATGCCGAACGCGTCGAACAGGGTTTCCATGTAGATCGGCAGGGCGAACTGATCGTCTTGCTCAAGGATGTCCTCGACCAACTGATCGCCTTCGCCAGCGCCACCGGAGTTGAGCTCCAGCAGGCGGTCGCGACCGGTGTGCAGCTCTTGTTCCAGACGCTCGCGCTCGGTGCGCGCCTCGTCGATCAGCGCTTGCCACTCGCCGTCGTCGGCTTCTTCGAGCAGCGGCAGCAGGCGTGGGCCGAACTGGTGCTGCAAGGCGTTGCCGGTCGGGCAGGTGTTGAGGAACGCGTTCAGCGCTTCGTGGTACCACTGGAACAGACGCTCTTGCGGGCTGGTTTCCAGGTACGGCACGTGCAGTTCGATGATGTGTTTCTGGCCGATCCGGTCGAGACGACCGATACGCTGCTCGAGCAGGTCCGGATGCGACGGCAGATCGAACAGCACCAGGTGGTGAGCGAACTGGAAGTTGCGACCTTCACTGCCGATTTCCGAGCAGATCAGCACTTGCGCGCCAAACTCTTCGTCGGCGAAGTAAGCGGCGGCGCGGTCACGCTCAAGGATGTTCATGCCCTCATGGAACACCGTGGCCGGGATGCCGGAGCGCACGCGCAGGGCGTCTTCCAGGTCCATCGCGGTTTCGGCGTGGGCGCAGATCACCAGCACTTTGGTGCGCTTGAGCATTTTCAGCTGATCGATCAGCCACTCGACGCGCGGGTCGAATTTCCACCAGCGCTCTTCTTCGCTGGCGTCCGGCTGGGCCTGGAAGCTGACTTCCGGGTACAGCTCGGCGTGTTCGCCCAGCGGCAGTTCCAGATATTCGTCAGGGCACGGCAGCGGATACGGGTGCAGTTTGCGCTCCGGGAAGCCCTGCACGGCGGCGCGGGTGTTACGGAACAGCACGCGGCCGGTGCCGTGGCGGTCAAGCAGTTCACGCACGAGACGGGCGCTGGCTTCGGTGTCGCCATCGTTGACGGCGGTCAACAAGGCTTCGCCTTCGTTGCCGAGGAAACCGTGGATGGTCTTGTGCGCTTCAGGCGACAGGCGCCCTTTGTCCAGCAGCTCCTGAACGGCTTCGGCCACCGGACGATAATTTTCGCTCTCGGCGCGGAAGGCGGCCAGGTCATGGAAACGGTTTGGATCGAGCAGGCGCAGACGGGCGAAGTGGCTGTCCTGACCGAGTTGTTCCGGCGTGGCGGTGAGCAGCAGCACGCCCGGAATGGTTTCAGCCAGTTGCTCGACCAGGGTGTATTCCGGACTGGCCTTGTCTTCGTGCCAGACCAGGTGGTGGGCTTCGTCGACTACCAGCAGATCCCAACCGGCGGCGAACAGTGCGTCCTGCGCCTTTTCGTCGTCGACCAGCCATTCCAGCGCTACCAGCGCCAATTGGGTGTCTTCGAACGGGTTGCTGGCATCGCTTTCGATGAAGCGTTCTTCGTCGAACAGCGCGACCTGCAGGTTGAAGCGGCGGCGCATTTCGACCAGCCACTGGTGCTGAAGGTTTTCCGGCACCAGGATCAGCACGCGGTTGGCGCGACCGGAGAGCAGTTGGCGATGGATCACCAGACCGGCTTCGATGGTTTTACCCAGACCCACTTCGTCCGCCAGCAATACGCGCGGCGCGATTCGGTCAGCGACTTCACGGGCAATGTGCAACTGGTGCGCGATCGGCTGCGCACGCACGCCACCCAGGCCCCAGAGCGAAGATTGCAACTGGCGGCTGGTGTGTTCGAGGGTGTTGTAGCGCAGCGAGAACCACGCCAACGGGTCAATCTGCCCGGCGAACAGACGGTCGCTGGCCAGACGGAACTGAATGAAGTTCGACAGCTGGGTTTCCGGCAGGGTAACGGCTTCGTTCTGCGCGTTGAGGCCGTGATAGACCATCAGACCGTCGACATCGTCGACTTGCTGGACGGTCATCTTCCAGCCTTCGAAGTGGGTAATGCTGTCACCCGGGGAGAATCGCACGCGAGTGAGGGGCGCATTCCGTAGCGCGTACTGGCGGGTTTCGCCAGTGGCCGGGTAAAGCACGGTCAACAAGCGGCCGTCCTGTGCCAGAACGGTGCCTAAACCAAGCTCTGCTTCGCTGTCACTGATCCAGCGTTGCCCCGGTTGATACTGCTGCGCCATGCTGCCTGACTCCCACCTTGAAAAAGCGGGCTATCTTAACGGAATGCAGGCTTCAGGGCCAAAGGATTAGGCGCAGCGGCAAGCATTTAGCTACAAGCTGCAAGTGCAGACAAAAGCAGTCATCCGTCAGTTTTCGAACGATTTGCGGCACCCGTGAGTGCCAACCCGGTCACAAGTTTGCGACCAGTGGCTCAAGCCACCATCGCCCAAGCCGATAGCCTGCTGACAGGAGACCCTTTATATGTTGCCACCGATGCTCCCCTTGAGCGCTGTGCCGATCACTTCCCAGCAGGATCCGATCCGCCAGCGGCCGGACATTCCTCCGGTGGTGCCGGTGCAGGAAAGCTCCAACGAAAGCACGATCGATCTGCAAAAACGCGATCCTGAAGAGGACAGACTGATGGCGCGCGAGGAACAGCGCCGTCAGCAGGAACGTGATCGCCGTCGCCGCGAAGCTGATGAAGATCCCGAAGAACACCTCGCCGTACCGGGCCATGAACTGAATGCCGACAACACCGTGCCGGTGGTGCCGCTGATGGAAGATCAGCCGCGTCAGGGCCTGTGGGTCGACATCGAAATTTGAGGCTGAGCGGCCAGTTCAGCCAGGTTTGCCAGCAACACTTCGATTTCCTCTTCTGTATTCAGATAACTCACCGCCACCCGCGCGATGCTGTCCAGCCCGCGCGCCTGCATGTCCAGCGGTGTGTAGGCGACGCCATTGGCGCCGATGTTGATGCGGCGTGCGGCCAGTGCCTGTTTGAGCGCAACACAGTCCCAACCTTGGAGCGTGAAGGCGATCAGCCCGGATTGCTGCTGCGCTGCGCCGAGATTGTGCAGGGTCAGGCCGGGAATCGCCTGCATGCGCTCACGCAGGAGGCGGCTGGATTGTTCGATGCGCCGTCGAATCGAAATCGCACCGATTCGATTGTGTTCCTCCAGTGCATTGGCCAATCCGGCCAGCAGGGCCAACGACACTTCACTGGTCTCGAAACGCCGGGCGTCATTGCGCAAGGTGAAGCGCTGGCCGTCCCACGGCGCCGACAGCACATCGCGTTGTACCGGCAACAAACGTTGCAAAAATTGCGCGCGGACATACAGCAGCGCAGTGCCGCGTGGACCGCGCAGAAACTTGCGCCCGGCGCCCTTGAGCACATCGCATTGCAGGGCCTGAACATCACAGGGCAACTGCCCCAATGCCTGGCCGGCGTCGATGAAATAGGGGACGCCGTGGCGCTGGGCGACCGCACCGATCTGTGCCGCCGGGTTGATCAGGCCGCCGTTGGCGGGCAGCCAGGTCAGGGCGATCAGGCGCACATGGCGATCGATCATTTGCGCCAGTGCCTGTGGATCGACGGCTCCCTTGGCGTCGCAGGGAATCACCTCCAGTCGCGCGCCGGCCTTCACCGCTTCAGCCATGCAGGCCAGATTGCCGGCCCATTCGTGACGGCCCACCAGAATCCGCTCGCCCGGTTGCCACGGTTCCAGCGCGTTGAACGCCTGACTCCACGCCGCCGAGCCGCTGCTGGCAAACGCAATGTCTTCGGGTTGGGCATTGAGCAGGACAGCAGCGGCGGTTCTGGCCCTTTCCAGCACCTGACCGTCGGCCACTTCCATGGGCCCGCCGAGCGCTTCGCGTTGCAACTGTGCGATCACGGCGTCTAGGGTCGCTTGGCTCGGCAGTGAGGCACCGGCGTGGTTGAAATGGATGACGTTATTGCAACCTGGGGTTCTTGATCGCAGAAACGCGATGTCCTCAGCATTCACGGCTGGAGCTCGAAAATCGCATCGATTTCCACCGCCACGCCACTGGGCAGGCTGGCAACACCGACCGCGGTGCGCACATGGCGACCCTTTTCGCCAAGGGCATTGACCAGCAGATTCGATGCGCCATTGGCGACCGCGCCCTGACGCTGGAAGTCAGGCGTGGCAGCAACAAAAACACCGAGACGAATGATGCGCACCAGTTTGCCCAGATCGTCCCCCAAGGCAGCGCCGAGCTGTGCGAGCAGGCCCAAAGCAGAGAGTTCGGCGGCGTTGACCCCTTCCTCTTCGGAGATTGCTTCGCCAAGTCGGCCGATGAAGGCGGGTTTGCCGTCCAGCAGCGGAATCTGCCCAGAGATAAATAGCTGGTTTTGGCTGACGACGTGATTGACGTAATTGGCGATGGGCTGGCTCGGTGCGGGCAATTGCAGGCCGAGTTGCTGGACGCGTTGGTTGAGAGAGTCGGTCATGGCAAGTCCTCCGGAGTGAGGGCTTCAGCATGTTGCCCCGTGGCAGGGCGGACAAACGGATAGATTTAATCCGACGTATCCAAATAACTCATGCGTCGGCAATCGCTTCCAGCCACTGGCAGAAACTCTGTACAGCCAGGCTTGGCGGACGTTCGGGAGTGACCAGCCAGTATCCGATTTCACTGTGCATCGGCGGCGTGTCGAAGGCAGGCACCAGTGCACCTTCCTTGAGTCGACGCTCGATCAGGCGCTGGCGCCCCATGGCAATGCCTTGGCCGGCGACGGCGGCTTCGACCACGATGTTGTAGTCGTGCAGCATGACGCTGGGCACATGAGCCAGATCGATGCCGCTGTGTTGCTGCCAGTCGATCCATTCAAACGGCTGGTGCGACTTGGCCATCAGCAGCGGTCCATTGTTGACACCTTTCGCCTTGGCGGCGGGGCTGCACACCGGGGTCAGGGTTTCGCTCATGAAGCGCCGGGCGCGGACTTTCGGCCAGCCGCCCTTGCCATAGCGGATAGCCAGATCGACTTCACCACCGCCGACATCGGCCAATTGCACGGCGGGCAGCAGTTCGACATGGATGTGCGGATGTTTTGCGTTGAAATCCGCCAGTCGCGGGGCCAGCCATAACGTGGCGAAGGAGGCGAGCAGGCCGATGCGCAAGGTGGCCGGTTGTTCGCCGCGCAATTGTCGGGTGGCTTGGGCGATGGCGGCGAGGGCGGGTTCGATCTGTCGGTAATACGCCGCGCCGGCGGGCGTCAGGTCGATGGCCCGTGTGCGCCGGACAAACAGCCGCAGGTTGAGGCATTCTTCAAGCTTTTGCACTTGGTGGCTGATCGCACTTTGCGTGACTGACAACTCATCGGCAGCCTTGATGAAGCTCAAGTGGCGGGCCACGGCCTCAAAGGCGCGCAGGGCCATCAGTGGTGGCAGATCCTGGTGCAAGGGCACGGCAAACATCCTTTGGGGCTTGGTTCCAGGCGCCGATTGTGCGTGGAAATCCGGCAGCGGGTACATCAATTGTCGAAGGTGCGTTATGCCGATGGCTGTTCAGCGCTCGCGTCAGGCTGCATTATTGGCGCAGTCCTGCCTTTGACGCGGCAGTTGTGATTATTTCAAGCGATGCCTGTTGCCATGAGCCAAGACGACACACTGATTGACCTCAATGCCGAACGTGCCAAGCGCGTACACGACATCAAAGAGAAGCGCCTGAATGAAGTGCGCAATGCCTTCGAGCAGGCGATGCCGTTGGGAAAAGCCAAGAAAAAGTCGAAAAACAAACCGAAAAAGCGTTGATCTCCCCCTGCATCCGTTGATGCAGGTCAGTTATTTTCCCGCCTTTATCTCTCTTCGTTGCTGGTATTGATCCCGGTCAATTTGTGCGCCTGTGTGTTTGGTAACTTAGTTCCATCGCAGCAGAGCAGGGGCCAGGAGGCCAGTCATGTTTTTCGATAACGTGGTGTTTGCCGGGGTGCTGACTGTTGGCCTCATGGTTCTGTTTTTTGCAGGGTTTGGATTTTTTATCTGGAAGGATGCGAACAAGCGCAAGAAGCCTTGATTTCCTTTCAGGTTTGATGAGCACGCAAGGCATTTTGGGCGACTTCGGTTGCCCTTTTTTTTTTGCCTTGGCGGCCTGTGGGCCGACCATGCTTGGGGTGTTTTTTGTGAGTATCCGTTGCTGCGGGTGTTGCTGATTAGGGTTCCGCCCTTACGGCGGGTCACTTTTTCCAGACGCCGAAAAAGTAA
>NZ_JBYSZA010000045.1:0-34901 GCF_058786735.1 Pseudomonas sp. FW305-7 | reverse complement strand
AGGTCATCGTCAAGATTAAATTCCGAAACCCCAATTGCGAAAGCAGTTGGGGTTTTGTTTTGCCCGCAGGAAAGTTTCTTCAAGCAGATTCAAACAAACGCCTGCCCGGAAAAGCCTCGAGGCAAGCGCTGGAGTCCTGCCATTGCACTCAATCGCTCGATCCATTCATTCCGCCAGTTTGCTGGGCCGTGAGAGGCTTTTGCTTGCCGTGCGATGCGTCGAGCCGCATTGCGTTGATCTTTTCTTGCCTGTTTGAAGGCGTCGGTATTACGGCAACTGCGGCACTTCACGCGAGTGAGTTCTTTGCTCGACGTGAGTTGTTTGCCTTTATGGCCGCAGGCCAGATGCCCATCGACGCTGAAGTGGGTAACCATGAAATGTCTCCTTCGCGACATGTAAACGTTTGACAGTTCGTTTACAGCACCGTTCTGCGACTGGTCAGGCACACAAAAAAACACCCGCATGCGGGCGGGTGAGAGAGGTAATGCGCAAAGGAGTCATTCCAATGTATGCGCACAGATGTGATGGTTATGTGAAAGGAAATCCGTCATTGCAGCCAGAACAAGAAAATGCCGCACAGGCAACATCGCGGTGACGCTTGTGCCACCGCTCATAAGTTCCGAGACCGGCGTTATCTGAATCGAGGCAACGGCCGATCGACAGGTTTAAGCGCCGACAGTGTGTTGCGAATCAGCGGGGCATCCTTCTCGATGTCATTCAGGCGATCACGGATGCGCAGGGCGGTCGGGTGCCCGCCTTGGTGGTCAACCCAGTCGGCGATCTCTTTGCAGGCAGCTGCGAGTCGCGCCTGCCGGGCGTCGAGCAGGGTGAGGAGGGTGGTGATGGACTCTTTTTCGGACATGGAACACCTCCGTTCAATGAAACCGCTGAGCGGCAGCAAAAAGCCCGCGAGTTGCGAGCCTTCTGCCGTTGGGGCGCTGCTCCTTCAGCTGGTTTCAGTATAGACCCGCTTCTGTTTGGCATCAGCCGGAAGACTCGCGGGCCGGTATGGGTGAACTGACTGCGTTGAGCCGATTGCATTCGCATCGCGCATCCTCTTCGGCGTCGTAGCCATCACCGATGAAACCATTTGTGCGTGTATCGCAAATGCGGAACCAGCCAATGGCTTCAGCGGGATCATGCTGGCTGTCACTGGCGCGTCGACCGTGAATGATGATCTTGTTGCAACGCTTCACGACGAAAATGTCTTCCATGGCGTCACCGCAGCTGATTCGTGTCACATCAACTATAGAAGCCCTCTGCAATCGTGCAAAAAATAGACAGGTCAACTCGTCGGTTGCAAGTTCCAGCCTCCGGCATGCCAATGCAAATCATGGGTTGGGTTTAACGCGCGTAGAAACGCCTGGTCGTGGGAAACCGCGACAATTGCGCCGGGAAATGTCTGCAAGGCCTGCTCGAAAGCTTCTACCGATGCCAGGTCAAGATGATTGGTCGGCTCATCAAGCAGTAACAATTGCGCCGGCACCTGACGCCACAACGCCAGGGCAAGAGCGGCTTTCAAGCGTTCACCGCCACTGAGAGAGGCGCAAGGCAAGGTGACGCGCTGCGCGTTAAGTTGCAGGTGTGCGAGATAACTGCGCAAGGTGCCTTCGTCCAACGGCGTTTGCTGCGCTTGTAGTTGTTCAACGATGGATGTCCGATCATCCAGTAGCGTTAGTTGCTGATCGAGAAAAGCAAACGGCACGTGAGTCATGCACTCACCTGACACCGGCGTCAGCTCACCGGCGAGCATGTTCAGCAGGGTTGATTTGCCGCAACCATTGGGGCCGCTGACGGCAATGCGCATCGGCCCGTGGATGGCGAGGTTCAGTCGGGTCGAGGGTGCGTCGTGCGGTAGCCACGGCAGGCAGGCATCGAGCAGCGTGCAGACTTGCCGGGCACTCGGGACAACGCTGCCCGGCAGGTTGATCAAGACCTCGTTGTCAGGCTCGACGTGTGCATAGGCATCGCGCACACGGGTGTCCAGATCGGTTTTGCGAGCCTGATGGCCGAGGCGAACATGCCCCATGATTTCCTTCGCAGCGGCTTTCATCGCTGCCCGCTCGAAGCCGGCAACATTAGCAGTTTGCGCATTACGTCGGCTGCCGGCGGCATGGCGCTGGATCGTATCGTGCTCGCGCTGCAGCCGCGAACGTTCGCGTTGGCGTTCGGCGCGGGCTTGATCAAGTTGTGCTTGCGCCGCTGCCCGGTGGGTTCGGCGCTGCTGCGTGAATTCTGAATAGCTCCCGGTGAAAACTGTCGCGCCCAAAGGTGTGAGCTCGACGATTCGCTGCATTCGTTCCAGCAACTGCCGATCATGGCTGACGACGATCAGTCCACCGCGCCATGCTTCAAGCGTGCTCATCAGCCATTGCCGACCATCGCTGTCGAGATGATTGGTCGGCTCATCCAGCACCAGTAACTGCGCTTGACTCAACAACGCGCCGATCAGAGCGATCCTGGCCTGCTGGCCGCCGCTGAGCGCCAAGGTCAGATCGGTAGCCGCGATGTGGGGTAGCCCGGCGTCATCCAGTAACTGCCGCAAGCGATCCGGCAAATCCCAGCGCTCACCAATAAGGTCAAAATCATCGGCACTGGCGCAGCCCAGGTTAAGTCGCTGCAACGCCGCGAGTATCGGCGCCGCGCCTATTGCCTCTGCCACCGTTTGCCCGGGTGTGGTCACGAAGGCTTGCGATACGTAACTCACCGAAGCCGAATTCACCACTGTGCCGGCGGTAGGCTGCAACTGTCCGGCTATCAGTCGTGCGAGCACGCTTTTGCCGATGCCGTTGCGACCGACGATGGCGGTTGGCAGATAATCGAAGTTCAGATTCAGTGCATTGAAAATCGTCTCGCCGTTGGCGAATTGAAAACCCGTTTGATTCAGGGAGACGAGTGCAGGCGTACGCGAGACGTGAGTCATCGGCACCTCCGGAAAAATGTCGTGAAAACTGACAAGTGCCATTGAGCGGCTTGTCGCGATTACATTTTCAGAGAGCCGGGTTGTTCACTTCTGCGATCATCCTGAGGAGGGAAAGGTGGCTAGCCTAGAGGACGAAGCGCAGTCGATCAAGTCGCGTCGGTCACTTCACTCATTCGTTCAAGAAACATCGCCAGTGCCACTTCCTCGGCGCGCAGGCCTTTGCGCATGCGGGGGCGTGGTAATTCGGCGAGGGCACCGAGCATGAATTTTTCCACCACGGCCGGGTGGATGTAGCACTTGCGACATACCGCCGGCGTGTTGCCCAGCTGTTTGGCCACGCCTTTGACCATTTCCACGACATGCCGTTTGGCTTCGGTCTCGGACTCATGTTTGAGTTCGCGCAAAACCGCCAATGCCAGGGCACTTCCGGCCCAGGTGCGATAGTCCTTGGCGGTAAAGTCGGCGCCGGTCAGGGTTTGCAGGTACGTGTTGACGTCGGAAGAGCTGACGGTATGCCGTTCGCCATGTTCATCCAGATACTGAAACAGGTTCTGCCCGGGAAGCTCCAGGCAGCGCTTGATGATGCGTGCCAGACGGCGATCCTTCACGGTGATCTGGTGTTCGATGCCACTCTTGCCGCGGAACTGGAACAGAATCGCGCTGCCGTTGACCTCGACATGGCGACTGCGCAGGGTGGTCAGGCCGTAAGAACGGTTGTCCCGCGCATACTGCGTATTGCCGACCCGGATCAGAGTGGCGTCGAGCAGGGTAATCACCGTGGCCATGACTTTGTCGCGACTGAAACCGGGCGCCGCCAGCAACGCTTCCAATTGCTTGCGCAGCTTCGGTAACGCGAGGCCGAACTCGCGCAGCCGCGAGTATTTATCGGCATCGCGCACTTCACGCCAGCGCGCGTGATAGCGATATTGCTTGCGACCGCGAGCATCGCGCCCGGTGGCTTGCAGATGACCGCGCGGGTCCGGGCAAATCCACACATCGGTATAGGCCGGTGGCACCGCGAGGGCGTTGATGCGTTTGATTTCGTCCGCATCGGTAATGCGCTGACCCGACGGTTCAAAATAGTTGAATTTGCCGCGCAGCTTTTTGCGGGTGATACCGGGCTGCGTGTCATCGACGTAATGCAGATCGGATGGCAGGGCGTCGGTCAGCTCGGTGTCGGGCATGGCAGCTTCCTTGGATGGCGGCAGTCTGTAAAACGATTGACCGCACACCCACGCCGTCGTGCCGAATAATTTAAGCGAGTACCGCCACAGCCTTGATTTGCGCCCAGAGTTGCTGGCCCGGATGCACGCCCAATTGATCGCGGGAGAACCGGGTGATGCGCGCCAGCAGCGGCGTGCCGCCAGCGTCGAGGCGGATCAGCACATGGGCGGCATTGTCTGCCGCCTGCTCGCTGACCACCGTGACCGGCAGACGATTGAGGATGCTGCTGAACTCGCTGTTTTGCAGGCTCAGGCTGATATCTCGCGCGTGTACCTTGCAACGCAAGGCCTGGCCGACCGACATGGGTTCGTGGGTCACGCGGATGTTCATTTCGGTGGCCGGCAGTTGCAGGCTCAACAACTGGTAGTCCGCATCGTAGGCACTGACCTGTCCCTCGATGATCACGCCGGCGTCATCCCCCATCGCCATTGGCAGATCGAGACGGGCGAGGGTTTCGCCGATCGGGCCACTGGCCAAAGCCTTGCCATCGCTCAGTAACACCAGATGATCGGCCAGGCGCGCGACTTCATCCTGCGCATGGCTGACATACAACACCGGAATATCCAGTTCGTCATGCAAACGTTGCAGATACGGCAGGATTTCGTTTTTGCGCTGACTGTCGAGCGCCGCCAGTGGCTCGTCCATCAACAGCAGTTTCGGGCTGGTCAGCAGTGCCCGGGCGATGCCGACACGCTGACGCTCGCCGCCGGACAGATGTTGCGGATGACGCTCAAGCAACTGGCCGATGCCCAACAGTTCGGTGGCTTGCGCCAGGTCGACCCGCCGCTCGGATCTGGCGATGCGCTTGAGGCCGAACTGCAGATTGGCGAGGACCGACAAATGTGCAAACAAACTGGCTTCTTGAAACACGTAGCCCAGTGCGCGTTTGTGCGGCGGGACAAAAATGCCCTTGTCGCTGTCTTGCCAGACTTCATCGTTGATCCGGATAAAGCCATGTTCGGCACGTTCAAGACCGGCAATGCAGCGCAGGCAAGTGGTTTTGCCGGATCCGGAGGGGCCGAACAGCGCGGTGACGCCACGCCCCGGCACATGCAGATCGACATCCAGGCTGAAGCCAGAATAAGCAAGTTGCAGACGTGCATCGATCATCAATCAGCTCCAGCCCGCGCGGGTCTTGCGGCTGGAGTACAGCGCCAGCAACACCAGAAACGAAAACACCAGCATCGCGCCCGCCAGCCAGTGGGCCTGGGCATATTCCATCGCTTCGACGTGGTCGTAGATTTGTACAGAGACGACACGGGTCTTGTCGGGAATATTGCCGCCGATCATCAGCACCACGCCGAACTCACCGACGGTGTGCGCGAAGCCGAGAATGGCCGCGGTGATAAAACCGGGGCGAGCCAGCGGCAGAATCACGCTGAAAAAGGTGTCCCACGGATTGGCGCGTAATGTCGCGGCCACTTCCAGTGGGCGAGTACCGATCGCCGAGAACGCGTTTTGCAACGGTTGCACCACGAACGGCATGGAATAGATCACCGAACCGATCACCAGTCCGGTGAAACTGAACGTCAGGGTGCCAAGGCCCAGCCACTGAGTGAACTGGCCGAGGAAACCGTGCGGCCCCATCATCAGCAATAGATAAAAACCGATGACGGTGGGTGGCAGCACAAGGGGCAGGGCGACGATGGCCCCGATCGGGCCGCGCAACCATGAGCGGGTGCGCGACAGCCACAGGGCAATCGGAGTGCCGACAACCAACAGGATCGCAGTGGTCAGAGACGCCAGTTTCAGGGTCAGCCAGATCGCCGCGAAATCGGCACTCGTCAGCGACATTTAGAGTTGGTAACCGTAAGACTTGATCACCGCAGCGGCTTTCGGGCCTTTGAGGTATTCAACCAGCGCCTTGGCTGCAGCGTTGTCCTTGCCTTTGTTGAGGATGACCGCGTCCTGTTTGATCGGGTCGTGCATGCTGGCTGGCACGATCCACGCCGAACCGCTGGTGACTTTACCGTCCTTGTAGATCTGCGACAGCGCCACGAAACCCAGCTCGGCGTTGCCGGTGGAGACGAACTGGTAGGCCTGAGTGATGTTCTGGCCTTCAACGATCTTCGCTTTGGTGGCTTCGGTCAGCTTCAGTTTTTCCAGCACTTGCGTGGCGGCCAGGCCATAAGGCGCGGCTTTCGGGTTGGCAATAGACAGGTGCTGGTACTCGTTCTTCTTCAAAACTTCACCTTTGGCATCGACGTAACCGTCCTTGGCCGACCACAGCGCGAGGGTGCCGATGGCGTAAGTGAAGCGCGAGCCCTTGACGGTATCGCCTTCTTTTTCGAGCTTTTCCGGGGTGGTGTCGTCAGCCGAGAGGAACACTTCGAACGGTGCGCCGTTCTTGATCTGGGTGTAGAACTGGCCGGTAGCGCCGTAGGCTGCGACCAATTTGTGACCGGTGTCTTTCTCGAAGTCGGCGGCGATGGCCTGGATCGGTGCGGTGAAGTTGGCAGCAACAGCCACCTGCACTTCATCGGCCTGGGCAGCGCCGATGGCGAATACGGCGAGCAAAGAGGCCAGGCAGGTAGGGGCAAAACGTGAGGCACGAATGGTCATGTAACAGCTCCGTTGTTGGCAGGTGCAGGCGGCAGTTATTGTTGGAGGTGGGCTGCCTATGCGAGGAGTGAAATCGCTATATAGAGAAATATATAGCGAAATGCCGCCAAACAGGAAGTGCTGGCAAAAAATAGGGTGAGGCATTTTGCCCTCACCCTGTTCTGTTTCAACTGCGTGTCAGCTTCGCCAACGCCCCGTCGGCCAACTGCCGAGTCAGTTCGGCGCTGCTCAGATCCCGGCCCAGCGTGAAAGCCTGGCCGGCCCAGAGGTTGGCGAACTGTGCCTCATTTTTCGCTCGCAGCGGCATCAGCGCACCACCGGCCATAGGAAATGCCGGCGCTTTCGGCGACATCGGGCCGAGTTCGCGCATCACGCGGTTGAGAATACCCCGCGCCGGGCGTCCGGTGAAAATGTTGGTGACGGCTGTTTCACTGTCCTTGGCCGTGCGCAGCGCCTTGTGATGCGACGCGCTGATTTTCGCTTCCGGGGTGAACAGGTACGCGGTACCGACCTGTACCGCCGAGGCGCCCAGCATGAATGCCGCGGCTACGCCTCGAGCATCGGCAATCGCGCCAGCGGCAATTACCGGTACTTTGACCGCGTCGACGATCTGCGGCACCAGCGCAAACGTGCCAACCTGGCTGCTCAAATCATCGCTGAGAAACATCCCGCGATGGCCGCCAGCCTCGTAGCCCATCGCGATAATCGCGTCGCAGCCGTTCTGTTCCAGCCAGATCGCCTCATCGACGGTGGTAGCAGATGAAAGGATTTTCGCGCCGGTCGCCTTGACTCGATCAAGCAGGGATTTTTCCGGGAGGCCGAAATGGAAGCTCACCACCTCTGGCCGAAACTCTTCCAGTAACTCGCACGCTGCCGCATCAAATGGCGCCCGATTGGACACCGGAGTCGGTGCATCGAAGTCGACGCCCAATTCGCGATAGTACGGCTCCAGCAGATTTTTCCACTCAATCGCGCGTTGCTCATCGGCAGCGGGTGACTGATGGCAGAAGAAGTTCACGTTGAAGGGCTTGTCGGTGTGGGCGCGAATCGTCTTCAGCTCTTCACGCAGTTGTTCAATGCTCAGCATCGCCGCCGGCATCGAACCCAGGCCCCCGGCGTTGCACACGGCGATTACCATGGAAGAATTCGTGGCACCGGCCATCGGGCCCTGGATGATCGGCAGTTCAATACCGAGCAGATCGAGAATGCGGGTGTCTGGCCATTGGCTCATTGAAGCGGTACTCCGAACGATGAAGCGGGGGCAGGGAGGCAGAGCCGGTTTTTTAACAGTAAAACCGGACTCAGGGCCACTCTGAAATTCAGAACACCGCGCGGTGCTGGCTGTCAGCGCCGATGGAGGCCATCTCCGCCGCCGCCAAAGGAATGGCCGAGACCACGGGAAACACTCGGTGAATTCCGGGATTGGCGGAAAGTCGAGTGTGGCAACGTGTTGCGATGTGATATTTGAATGGCATGCCCCCTGCAATCCATCCACGAGAGCCCATCATGTTCAACGGTATTTTGATCAATAAAGACGACAGCGGTTATCGCGCCACACTGCAACAGATCAACGAAGAACAGTTGCCCGAAGGCGATGTGACGGTGCGCGTCGCCTACAGCACGCTGAATTTCAAGGATGGGCTGGCGATTACCGGCAGCAGCCCGGTGGTGCGCAAGTTTCCATTGGTGCCGGGGATCGATCTGGCAGGCACTGTCGAGGTCAGTTCGCACCCTGACTATAAGGTCGGCGATCAGGTGCTGCTCAACGGCTGGGGCGTGGGCGAGAGTCATTGGGGCGGTCTGGCGCAAAAAGCCCGGCTCAACGGCGACTGGCTGATTCCGCTGCCCAAGGCATTCTCTCCCGCACAGGCCATGGCTATCGGCACGGCCGGTTACACCGCCATGTTGTGCATTCTGGCGCTGGAACGTAACGGCGTGACGCCGGAGCAGGGCGAGGTGCTGGTGACCGGCGCGAATGGCGGTGTCGGCAGCTTCGCCATCGCCCTGTTGAGCAAGCTCGGCTATCGCGTGGTGGCGTCCACGGGCCGGGTGTCCGAGCACGAGTATCTGAAGCAATTGGGCGCCAATGAAATCATTGATCGCGCAACCCTGTCCGAGCCGGGCAAACCGCTGGCCAAGGAGCGCTGGGCGGCGGTGATCGACTCGGTCGGCAGCCACACGCTGGCCAACGCCTGTGCCAGTACGCGCGCGGAAGGCACGGTGGCTACGTGCGGCCTGGCTCAGGGCATGGATTTCCCCGCATCGGTTGCACCGTTCATTTTGCGCGGTGTCACCTTGGCCGGCATCAACAGCGTGACCCAGCCCAAGGCGCGCCGCCTGCAAGCATGGGATCGGTTGGCCAGCGATCTGAACTTCGCCTTGTTGCCATTGATCAGCCATGAGATCGCTCTGAGCGATGTCATCGATGCCGCACCGAAATTGCTCGCCGGGCAACTTCGCGGACGGGTTGTGGTTGACGTCAATCGCTGACAAAGTGAGCGCCATTGCGGCTCTGTGCGGCCGCACTTCTATTAGAGGGAGTGGCACTTTCAATGGATTTGAAACGGCAACAGATCGAATCGTTCACGGTTTCAGGCGTGCGCGTACGCACGACCAACGCAGCCGAACACACACCCGATACAGCGAAAATCGGCTCGATGTGGGGTGAGTTTTTCAGTAAAGGTCTGGCCGAAGAAATTCCCGGCAAACAAACCGGTTCGCCGGTTTATGGCGTGTACTCGGCTTACGAGTCGGATGCTTCGGGACAGTTCGATGTCACGGCCGGCGTCGCGGTCAATAATCCGGCCGAGGGATTTGAGTCGATAGTCGTCGAAGACGGCGACTATCTGGTCTTCGAAGCGCAGGGGCCATTGCCTGACGCAGTGATCTCGACGTGGGGCAAAGTCTGGAGCTTCTTCGAATCCAATCCGCAGATCCAGCGCCGATTCGTCACTGACTTCGAGGCCTACACCGGCCCCGAATCAGTGTCGGTCTACATCGGCGTGCACTAAGGCTGCGTCTCGCGCTCAAGCAGTTGCCGTTTACGCTCAACGCCCCAGCGATACCCGGAAAGATTGCCATCGCTGCGAACCACGCGGTGGCAAGGGATCGCAACGGCCAAGCGGTTCGCGCCGCAGGCCTGAGCCACGGCGCGCATCGACGTCGGTGCGCCGATGCGTTGGGCAATCTCGGCATAACTGGCGGTGCTACCAACCGGGATTTCCCGCAGCGCCTGCCACACCCTTTCTTGGAACGCCGTGCCGCGTACGTCCAGCGGCAGGTCCAGGCCAATGGCCGGGGCCTCGATAAACCCTACGACTTTGGCGATCAACTGCTCAAACCCGGAATCGGCACCAATCAGATTGGCTTTGCGGAATTGATCCTGCAGGTCGCACACCAGTTGGTGCGGATCGTCACCCAGCAGGATCGCGCAAACCCCGCGTTCGCTTCGTGCCACCAGAATGGCCCCGAGCGAGCATTGCCCGACGGCGAAACGAATGTCGTTGTTCTGCCCAGCAGCGCGGTAATCGCCGGGCTTCATGCCCAGCAACTGATCGGCGGCCTCATAGAAGCGGCTGTTGGAATTGAAGCCGGCGTCGTACAGCGCGTCGGTCACTGAACCGCCGTCCGCCAGACGTTCACGCACTCGGCGTGAGCGATGAGCCGCAGCGTAACCTTTGGGCGTCAGCCCCGTCGCGGCTTTGAACACCCGATGAAAATGAAACGGGCTCAGACCTGCTGTTTCAGCCAACACATTGAGTGCGGGCAACGTTTCGGCAGACTCGATCTGGCGGCAGGCTGTCGCCACCGTGGCGGCGTGCTGCGCCGCGACATCCGTTTGATCCTTGCTGGCCCGTTTGCTCGGGCGATACCCGGCGGCTTCTGCCTCAAGGGCGGTGTCGAAAAACTCCACATTCTGTGGTTTTGGCAAGCGCGCAAGGCTGCTCGGACGGCAGTAGATACCAGTGGTTTTCACCGCGTAGACAAACTGCCCGTCCGCCCGAGGGTCGCGCGCAAGCACGGCAGCCCAGCGTGGATCGTCTTCGGTGTTGAGAGTGATCGACAGCGTTTTCATGAGCGTTAATCCGTTGACCTGTTTGAGTCAGGTTAATCCGCGATGCTGGGCACAACACTCCGGGCCTTGCGGTCAAACTTTCCAGGTTCACCCAGCGACACGAAACGTCAGATTGATCCGTTGTTCGCCGAGGCGCGGGTGCCGGCCCTGGCGGATCGGCAACACACCATGAAAGCGCAAGCGATCAACGCCGCCCCAGATCACCATATCGCCATGCAACAACGGGATCCGCCGGGTCTTGTCGCTGCGAGCGAAACCGCCGAACAGGAACATGGCCGGCAAGCCCAGCGACAGCGAAACGATCGGCGCTGCGTAGGCATTTTCGTCTTTGTCCTGATGCAATGACATCTTGGCGCCGGGGACATAGCGGTTGATCAGGCAGGAATCAGCCTTGAAACCTGCAAACCCGGCTTCCTGCGCCGCCGAGTGCGCCAAATCGGCAAACACCAGAGGCATCTGCGGCCAGGGCTGTCCGCTGAGCGGATCAACGCGCGAGTAACGATAGCCGCTGCGATCAGTGATCCAGCCCAGTTCCCCGCAACTGCTGGTGCCCACGGACATACTGAATCCGCCCGGTGTGACCATGTGGCGGAGCGGGGCTGCGATGAGAATGCTGTCCAGCGCTGGCAGCAATTGATCGATCAGCGGCAGCGCAAACCCGCGCAGCACCCACGATTGTTCGCCAATTTGCTCGGCGCGGGGCTGCTGTACAGGTTCGTTGCCGGCGAACAGATCGAAAGTGTGCGGGTACATGGCGGTCATTGGGCGTCGTGGAAGATGATGCCTAGGGTATGCCTTTTTCCACTGTGCAGGCGACTGACGCCATGACGCAGCGTCACCCGGTAGTCGCCACGCCCGCCCTGAATCGGGCGCTGATTCACGGCAAAAATCACTGCGTCGCCTTTCCTCAGGTCCAGCACTTGCGGCCGGGATTGCATGCGCGGACGTTGCTCGGTCAGCACGAACTCGCCACCGGTAAAGTCTTCCCCCGGTTCTGACAGAAGAATCGCTACTTGCAACGGAAACAGCAGTTCGCCGTACAGATCCTGATGCAGGCAGTTGTAGTCCTGTGGACCGTATTGCAATAGCAGTGGAGTAGGGCGTACCTGGCCGGCGGCATGACAGCGCCGAAGAAGTTCGTCATGGCTCGGGGGGAAACGAGTGGCCAGTCGCATCCTTTCATACCAGCGGTTGGCTACTGCCACCAAGCGCGGATACAGCGCGGTACGCAGGCGTTCCACGGCGGTCGGGAGGGGATAGCTAAAATACTTGTACTCGCCGCGACCGAACCCGTGGCGGGCCATGATGACCTGCGATCGAAACGGTTCGGCCTGCGGATACAGCGCGCTCAGGCGATCACAGCTTTCGGCCAGCAGCAGATTGCGAATGATGGCGCAGCCGTCCTGATCCAGCTGCTGTTCCAGGCTCGCCCAATCGAGCGAATCCAGCCGGGACGGTGACATCGACATGCTGACTCCGTTGACTCAAGGTCGAGGCAGTCAGTCTATGCGGGCCCTTGCGGCAGAACACTCCGCCGCTTGCGGTCGAACTCGTTTCGGTGCGTTACAGCGCTTTGCTGACGGTGATTTCGCTGATCACATCAGTCGCGTCGTGGATCTTGGCCAGAGCATCCTTGGCCTCTTCTACGCTGTTGCTTTCCAGTTGTGCGAACTCGAAGCGGCGCTCACCGTTGAGTTTGTACTTGATGACGTATTTGGTCGTTTGGGCCACGGTCATGTTCACCTGTGTAAATGGGCGGGGCGGCTCAGCTGAGTTTGGTGCTGGAGCGGCGGATGATCTTGATCGAATGTGTCAGCGTCGGTTTGCGCGTCACGCTGATTGCTCGGCGGTTGACGGTGTCGATGGTGATGTTCCAGAAACCGGTACTCGGCGCAGTGATACGGGCCGGGAACGTGTCGAAAGCGCCGCCGTGGTAGGTGTGACGACCACCATTTTTGAAGCTGCGGAAGTTGGCGTCGTTCATCAGACGGATGTTGCACATTTGCGAGCATTGGATGACGACGATGTCGTCTTCGTTGAGGTGCTCGCGCTGGTGAATGAATTTCATGGGCGCCTCCAGAAGGGCTTTTTCTACAAAATCAAAACGATAGCTTGTAATTGCGCGCAGTTTATCAGCCCGCACGGGTTATTATCTGGCCGTCGAGCGTCGGTTTGACAATTTTGAACAGATATTCGCAATTGGATGCGGGTTAAATGCAGAAGGCCCCGGAGAAAAACGGCATTTGTGCTGTCGGACGGTCTTTAACGGAGGTTTTGTATGAAGTGGGGTGTGGTGTGTCTGCCGTTGGTTTTAGCAGTGGGTGGTTGTGCGAGTGTTTCCGAGATCAATGAAACGCTACCCACCATGAGCGTGATCTCCGGCAAAAAACCCCAAGAGTATGCGCAGTGCCTGACTGAAAAGCTCGCCAACAGCCGCGGCGCGCTGCAAATGCAGCCGCACAAGGACGGCGTTCGCGTGATTGTCCCGGGCAAACTGTCGTCAGGCCCGGCCGCCGTGTTTGATATCGAAGATCGCTCCGGTGGCAGCGCGATCAAGCTGCATGAGCGCATGTCCAATGTGCCAGTGCGCCCGCGTGATGTGCGTAACGCCGCCAACGCCTGCATTTCCGGCTGATAGACTACAGGTCATCAGCATCAGTGCCGTCACAGTCATGCTGCGACGGCATTTTTATTTCTGGAGTCGCGATGAAGCGAGAGCAAGTACGAGAGCGCCATGTAGAGGGCCTGATCTCTGCCACCCATGTCATCCAGAACCCGGCGAATTCGGGGGAGTGGATCGTGTTTTTCAAGAAAAGCGCCGGGCGCAGTTATTTCCTGGTGGACGATAACGACGAAGTCGAGTCATTCAATCGGCTCGACGATCTGATCGAAGTCGTGCGCGGGCTCGGGATCAAGTTCGCTGAAATCCACATGTAGCGTCTATTTGCAGACCACCACCACGCTGCGGTTCTTGTAGTTGCCGACATCAACGCCCAGGGTCTTGTCGCTTTCCTTTGACGCCGGCGTGCCGTCAGTGCCGACGATGCGATAGCCGGTGCCGGCGCATGAGGCATCCGCCTTTTCGTAACAGGTGGCCCAGGAATTGGCTTCGCCGGAGCAATCGATGCTCAGGCCCTGTTCGCCGTTGTTCAGGGTGGTCGGCTGGGAGGTGGCACAGCCGCTCAGTGCCAGTACCGCAATCAGTGGCAAAAATTTGTTCATGTTCATGGTTTGTCGTCTTCAGCGTGGGGGACTAGACGCTCTGACAGCGCCAGTGTGAAAAGGTTATAGCGATTGGCCACTTGTTTGCACATGAGCACAAAAAAGCCCTGCGCAAGGGCAGGGCTTGAGCATGTGCAGCCGATCAGTCTTGATCTTTGCCACGGCGTTTTGCCGATGCCGGGGTGTCGGTGAACACCGCTGCTACATCAGTCGCCATCTGCTCGCTGTCGAAAGGCCCTGCGATGTGTTCGCCATTGGTAGTGGTCAGCGTCCACTTGCCGTCCTTCTTGTCGATCACATACCCGTTGACGATTTTAACTGCGGCCATCTATCTGTCTCGTTCACTGGTTCAAAGGCGCCATGATACCGGCAAATGCTCGCATTGGGGGGCGATGAGCGTATGGTGAACCGGTCAAGCGGCATCTTTGAGCTACGCTGATTTCGCGGTTCACCTTCGCCGATGGAACTATCGGCGAGAATATTTCTCTATGTTGGCATCGGTTAGCCAGTGCGGGGCATTGTAAGGTGCGCGCCGCCTGATTAGACTGCGCCGAAACTCGTACACACAGCCCTTTCAAGGACTTATATGATCAAGAAATGCTTGTTCCCAGCAGCCGGTTACGGTACTCGCTTCCTGCCAGCGACTAAAGCCATGCCTAAAGAAATGCTGCCGGTGGTAAACAAGCCACTGATCCAGTACGGCGTTGAAGAAGCTCTGGACGCTGGCCTGACTGAAATCTCCATCGTTACCGGTCGTGGCAAGCGTGCCCTGGAAGACCACTTCGACATCAGCTACGAGCTGGAAAACCAGATCAAAGGTACCGACAAGGAAAAATACCTGGTCGGCATCCGCAAGCTGCTGGACGAGTGCTCGTTCTCCTACACCCGTCAGACCGAAATGAAAGGTCTGGGCCACGCGATCCTGACCGGTCGTCCGCTGATCGGTGACGAACCGTTCGCCGTGGTGCTGGCGGACGACTTGTGCGTCAACCTCGAAGGCGACGGCGTGCTGACCCAGATGGTCAAGCTGTACAAGCAGTTCCGCTGCTCGATCATCGCCATCCAGGAAGTCGATCCACAGGAAACCAGCAAGTACGGCGTCATCGCCGGCGAGATGATCCGTGACGACATCTACCGCGTACACAGCATGGTTGAAAAGCCAAAGCCGGAAGACGCACCGTCGAACCTGGCGATCATCGGTCGTTACATCCTGACCCCGGACATCTTCGACCTGATCGAACAGACCGAGCCGGGCAAGGGTGGCGAAATCCAGATCACCGACGCCTTGATGAAACAAGCCCAGAACGGCTGCGTCATGGCCTACAAGTTCAAAGGCAAGCGTTTCGACTGCGGTGGTGCTGAAGGCTACATCGAAGCGACCAACTTCTGCTTCGAGAACTTCTACAAGACTGGCAAGGCTTACTAAGAGCGCTTGATCCGGTTGTAATGAAAAGCCACCTTCGGGTGGCTTTTTCATTTTCCGCCCCTATATGGATAGCAGTGCTTGCCCAATGGATGACGGCGGGTATGCTGATCGCCTGCCGAGGAGATAGAAATGGCCTACGATTTTGACCTTTATGTGATTGGTGCCGGTTCCGGCGGTGTGCGGGCTGCACGGTTTGCGGCCGGTTTTGGCGCGAAAGTGGCGGTGGCCGAGAGCCGTTATCTGGGTGGTACTTGTGTCAATGTCGGCTGCGTGCCGAAAAAATTGTTGGTCTACGGCGCGCACTTTGCCGAAGATTTTGAGCAGGCATCCGGTTTCGGCTGGAGCCTGGGCGAAGCCAATTTCGATTGGGCGACGCTGATTGTCAACAAGGATCGCGAGATCAATCGCCTCAACGGCATTTACCGCAACCTGTTGGTCAACAGCGGCGTGACCTTGCATGAAGCGCACGCGAAGATCACGGGCCCGCACGAGGTTGAGGTGAATGGCGAGCGCTTCACCGCGAAAAACATTCTGATCGCCACCGGTGGTTGGCCGCAGATTCCGGAAATTCCGGGGCGCGAGCATGCGATCGGTTCGAACGAAGCGTTTTTCCTGAAAGAACTGCCTAAGCGGGTATTGGTCGTGGGTGGTGGTTACATCGCGGTCGAATTTGCCGGGATCTTCCATGGTCTTGGCGCAAACACCACACTGCTGTATCGCGGTGATTTGTTCTTGCGGGGCTTCGATGGTTCGGTACGCAAGCATTTGCAGGAAGAGCTGACCAAGCGCGGCCTGGATCTGCAGTTCAATGCTGACATCGCGCGAATCGACAAGCAGGCCGATGGCAGTCTGAAAGCCACGCTCAAGGATGGTCGCGAGCTGGAAGCGGATTGCATCTTCTACGCCACCGGTCGCCGTCCGATGCTGGACAATCTGGGGTTGGAAAACACCGATGTGCAGCTCACCGACAAGGGCTTCATCAAAGTCGACGAGCAATACCAGACCAGCGAGCCATCGATTCTGGCGCTGGGTGATGTGATCGGTCGCGTGCAATTGACGCCAGTGGCTCTCGCCGAAGGCATGGCGGTGGCACGACGCTTGTTCAAACCGGAGCAATATCGTCCGGTGGATTACAAGATGATCCCGACCGCAGTGTTCAGTCTGCCGAACATCGGCACGGTCGGCTTGACCGAAGAGGAAGCGCGCGAAGCCGGCCACGACGTGGTGATCTTCGAAAGCCGCTTCCGGCCGATGAAGCTGACCCTGACCGAATGTCAGGAAAAAACCCTGATGAAACTGGTAGTCGACGGCAAGACCGATAAAGTCCTCGGTTGCCACATGGTCGGTCCGGATGCCGGCGAAATCGTCCAGGGACTGGCGATTGCGCTGAAGGCTGGCGCGACCAAGCGTGACTTCGACGACACAATCGGGGTGCATCCGACGGCCGCCGAAGAGTTTGTCACCATGCGTACACCGGTCGGCGTTTAAGCGTCTTTCGGTTTGGCCGAGTCTGGCGCTGCCGCGATGGTAGCTGCCAGGCGCTGGCTTTCTTCCAGGCTCGCCTGAGTGTTGCTCAATTCCTTTTTCAGTGACTGATTCAGCAGCGTTTGTTCGTCGACGCTCTGTTTGAGTGTCTGGCTTTCCAGCGTCGCCACGCGCAGCCGTTCCTGGAGGAGGGTGCGTTCGCTATCGACGCGGGCCGCTTGTTCGAGCAGTTGATCCTGACGCTGATTGCTGTGTTTGAGCTGGTCCTGCATCAGGTTCAGTTCGCGCTGGGTGCCACGGTTTTCCGTGAGCAGGCGTTCGTTGTCGCGGTGCAGTTGAGTGATTTCGTCCTGGCGTACCAGTGCACTTTGTTGTGCCTGACGCAGTTCGGCCTGAATCTGCTGTACTTGTGCTTCGTGGCGGCTCTGTTCCTGCTCGCGCTGCTCTTTGGTGGCGTTGCGGTAATGCTCCAGCGCATCGCGGGCATGCAGGTGCTTTTCTTCCAGCGACCGGATCTGCTCGTCCTTGTCCTGCAAGCGCAATTCAAAGTCTGCCAATGCCTGATTCAGACCAGCATTGCGGGTCTGTTCGGTCTGCAGCATCGAACGGGTGTTGCTCAGCGCCTCGGACTCGCGCTCCAGCGCGGCACCTTGAATGTCGTGCTCGTGTTCGAGCTTTTCCAGCGCATGGCGAGTCTGTTTCAGCTCCGCCTCCAGTGCCTCGCGCTGCTCCTCAAACTGTTCACGAGCCTGTTCAATGGGCTCTTGCGCCTGTTCTTTCAAGCGCTGAGCGAGGCGAGAGACGAGGGCGGCCAATTCATCATCGATGGGCTCTGCCGAAGCTTCTATGGGCTGAGCGCCGTCATCCAGCTCCTTCAGATAGCGATGGATCGTGGTTTTCGAGCCGGTGTTGCCCATTTCAATGCGTACTGCATCGATGCTCGGGTGTTCGCCGCGGGCGAGGATCGCGGTGCGCGCGATCTGCACCAGGGCTTTGGTAATGCCGCCACGGGCCATGTGAACTCCTACGGTTACGTACTGTGGTACATGCCACTAAAGTACGCAGTGTACCATGCTGAAAATAAAGTTAAATCTTTGATATCAAAGACACGGGATATACTGGTATTACCCAGTGTCAGACGGCAAAATGCGCTTCTGCATCCTTGAATTAGTACGCCTGCGAGAAAACTGCCCATGAGCGATCTGGATCGCTATCTGCAAGCCGCCACCCGTGACAACACCCGCCGTAGCTATCGCGCCGCCATCGAGCATTTCGAAGTGAAGTGGGGAGGTTTCCTGCCGGCGACGGCCGATAGCGTCGCGAGGTATCTGGTGGCGCACGCCGGAGAGCTTTCAATCAATACGCTGAAGTTGCGTCTGTCGGCGTTGGCGCAATGGCACAACAGTCAGGGTTTCGCCGATCCGACCAAAGCGCCGGTGGTGCGCAAGGTGTTCAAAGGCATTCGCGCATTGCATCCGGCGCAGGAGAAGCAGGCCGAACCTTTGCAGTTACAGGATCTGCAACGAGTGATTGACTGGCTTGAACATGAAGCGCAAACCGCGAGAGAGCAGCAGGACCGCCCGTTACTGCTCAAGGCTTTCCGTGATCGTGCATTGATTCTTCTGGGATTCTGGCGTGGCTTTCGCAGCGATGAGTTGTGTCGTCTGCAAATCGAACACGTGCAAGCGCACGCCGGCAAAGGCATTACTTTGTATTTGCCACGCAGCAAGGGTGATCGGGAAAACCTCGGGCAGACTTATCAAGCCCCGGCGCTGCTCAAACTCTGCCCGGTGCAGGCCTACATCGACTGGATTGCCGAAGCGGCACTGGTGCGCGGCCCGGTTTTTCGCAGCATTGACCGCTGGGGCAATCTGAACGAGGAGGGGTTGCACGCCAACAGCATCATCCCGCTGCTGCGCCAGGCGTTGCAGCGCGCCGGCATTGCCGCCGAAAATTACACCAGCCACTCCTTGCGCCGCGGCTTTGCGACGTGGGCCCATCAAAGCGGCTGGGATCTGAAATCGTTGATGAGTTACGTCGGCTGGAAGGACATGAAGTCAGCCATGCGCTATGTTGAAGCCAGCCCCTTTCAAGGGATGGCTCGGATTACGGATAAACCGGCTTCGCCCTAGATATCGTTTTCTTCTATTAATACAGTCAGCTAATAGCGAAAACAAATCAGCAGCATCAGGTTTGCCAATGAGCCATCCGTCGAGTGAGTGGGTAGGATTCACCCCATCAACTTCACAACCCTGACGGAGAGTCATCAATGCCTATCATCAACAGCCAAGTAAAACCGTTCAAAGCTACCGCATTCAAAAACGGCGACTTCGTTCAAGTCTCGGACGCTGACCTGAAAGGCAAGTGGTCGGTCGTGTTCTTCTACCCAGCCGACTTCACCTTCGTTTGCCCAACCGAACTGGAAGACCTGGCTGACAACTACGCTGCCTTCCAGAAACTGGGCGTGGAAATCTACAGCGTTTCCACCGACACCCACTTTGCCCACGCTGCCTGGCACAACACTTCGCCAGCCATCGGCAAAATCGAATACACCATGATCGGCGACCCGACCCACGTCATCTCCCGCAACTTCGACGTACTGATCGAAGAAGCTGGTCTGGCTGACCGTGGTACTTTCGTGATCAACCCTGAAGGCCAGATCAAAATCGTTGAATTGAACGATGGCGGCGTTGGCCGTGACGCTTCCGAGCTGCTGCGCAAGATCAAGGCTGCTCAGTACGTTGCTGCTCACCCAGGCGAAGTTTGCCCGGCCAAGTGGAAAGAAGGCGAGGCCACTCTGGCTCCGTCGCTGGACCTTGTCGGCAAGATCTAAGTCTGTGACACGCAACTCAGGGCGGGACTCCGCACCTACTTAAGTACGCTGCACCGCCCAATAAAAACGCCCGGGCGAGATTCGCTCGGGCGTTTTTTTTCGCCTCAAATTTATTCAGGAGATCGCCCGTATGTTGGACGCCAATCTTAAAGCCCAGTTGAAATCGTACCTGGAACGGGTCACCCAGCCGATCGAGATCGTTGCCTCCCTCGACGACGGTGCGAAATCCCGTGAAATGCTGGAATTGCTGAAGGACGTTGCCAGTCTTTCGAGCCAAATTACCTTGATCGACAGCGGTGACGATGCCCGCAAACCATCGTTCTCGATCAATCGCCCCGGTGCTGACATCAACCTGCGTTTCGCCGGCATCCCGATGGGGCACGAATTCACCTCCTTGGTGCTGGCCCTGCTGCAAGTCGGTGGCCACCCATCGAAGGCAAGTGTTGAAGTGATCGAGCAGATCCGCTCGCTCAAAGGCGAGTTCAGCTTCGAGACTTACTTCTCGCTGTCGTGCCAGAACTGCCCGGATGTGGTTCAGGCACTGAACCTGATGGCTGTGCTCAACCCGAACATCCGCCACGTCGCCATCGACGGCGCGCTGTTCCAGGACGAAGTCAACGATCGCAAGATCATGGCCGTGCCGAGTATCTACCTCAACGGTGAAAACTTCGGTCAGGGCCGCATGGGCCTTGAAGAAATCCTCGCCAAACTCGACACCGGCGCCATCGAGCGTCAGGCCGAGAAAATCAGCGCTAAAGAAGCGTTTGATGTGCTGGTGGTCGGCGGTGGCCCGGCCGGTGCGTCGGCAGCCATCTACGCGGCGCGTAAAGGCATTCGCACTGGCGTCGCCGCCGAGCGTTTCGGCGGTCAGGTGCTCGACACCATGGCCATCGAGAACTTCATTTCCGTGCAGGAAACCGAAGGCCCGAAACTGGCCACCGCGCTGGAAGAACACGTCAAACAGTACGACGTCGACATCATGAACCTGCAACGCGCCGATAAGCTGATCCCCGGCAAAAATGGCGAGCTGCACGAAGTCCGTTTCGCCAGTGGCGCGACCCTCAAAGCCAAGAGTGTGATTCTGGCGACCGGTGCGCGCTGGCGTGAAATGAACGTGCCGGGCGAACAGGAATACCGCAACAAAGGTGTGGCGTACTGCCCGCACTGCGACGGCCCGTTGTTCAAAGGCAAGCGTGTGGCGGTGATCGGCGGCGGTAACTCAGGCGTTGAAGCGGCCATCGATCTGGCCGGTATTGTGTCGCACGTGACGCTGCTGGAGTTCGATGTGCAGTTGCGTGCCGATGCCGTGTTGCAGCGCAAGTTGCACAGTCTGCCGAATGTTACGGTGATCACCAGTGCGCAAACCACTGAAGTCACGGGCAACGGTGAGAAGGTCAACGGCCTGCGTTACAAGGATCGCAACACTGACGAACTGCGTACGGTCGAGCTGGAAGGGATCTTTGTGCAGATCGGTCTGCTGCCTAACACTGACTGGCTCAAAGGCACCATCGAGCTGTCGCCGCGTGGCGAGATCATTGTCGATAACCGTGGCGAGACGTCGATCCCGGGGATCTTCGCGGCCGGCGATGTGACCACCGTGCCGTACAAGCAAATCGTGATCGCAGTGGGCGAGGGCGCCAAGGCTTCGCTGAGTGCTTTCGATCACCTGATCCGCACTTCGGCTCCGGCGTAAGCGTCAGCCGTTGAAATGAAAAACCCGTGAGCGATCACGGGTTTTTTGTGCCTGACACAAATCCAAATGTAGGAGCGAGCCTGCTCGCGAAAGTGGTGTGTCATTCAGCGATCATGTTGGCTGAACGGACGCCTTCGCGAGCAGGCTCGCTCCTACAGGGGGATTGTGCTGTCAGTTACAACGGCGTTGGCTGGATGATTTCGACCCAATAACCATCCGGATCCTTGATAAACGCCAGGCTCTTCATGCGGCCATCGGTCAGGCGCTTCTGGAAGTCGCAGCCCAACTCTTCAAAGCGTGCGCAGGCCGCGACAATATCCGGTACCGAGATGCAGATGTGGCCGAAACCACGCGGATCCGTATTGCCATTGTGATAGGCAAAATCAGCATCGTTTTCGGTGCCGTGGTTATGCGTCAGCTCCAGAATGCCCGGGATCGACTTCATCCACTCTGTGCGGGCAGCGGCATCGGCCGGGATCTGCGCTTTGTCGACCAGGGCGAGGAAGTACAGGCTGAACTCGGCTTCCGGGAAGTCGCGCTTCTCGACCAGCGAGAAGCCCAGTACGCGGGTGTAGAAATCCAGGGACTTGGTGATGTCTTTCACACGCAGCATGGTGTGGTTGAAAACGAAGTTGCGGGTTGCGCTGTCTGGCGTGGCGGTGACGCCGGGGAAAGTGTTCAGTTCGTGCAGGCTCATGGGCCCTCCAATAACTATGGGCGAGTGAATGGGCGCAATGATACGCATGCCTGCCGGCATCGCCAAATGAAAGGGCGGGCTTGCCCTGCGCCCGGGCGGAGGTTCAGACTTTATGACTCAATCCGCGAGTGTGTCCGGCAATGATCCGACTGTGCAAAACCCCGTTAGTTTTCTTTGCTTTGTGGCTTGTCTCGGCTGCGGTGCTGGCCGATGCGCCGGGCATCACTTGGCCCGCTGGCTGGGAGGTCGAGGCGTTGCCCGATACGTCTGCACAAGTTTCCAGGCAACGCGCGGTCAAGAACGATGCCGATGGCAATCAGGTCATGGTGATGGAATTGACCATGACCCGGGTCGAAAGTGATCATCAGGTCAACTTGCAAGGCGTGCTGCTGGAGATGCGTAAGTCAATCCAGAAGGACTTTTTTCAGGGTGGCTATCAAAGTGTCTGCAACAAGGTGCACGCAGCGACGCTTGGTTCTTTGCCCGCGCTGGAAACGACTTGTACGGTGACCGAGAATGGCCGGCACGTGTTATCGCAAACGCTCGTAGCGGCAGTCGAGGCGGATAAGGCTTATGTTCTTTCCTATGCCGGTCAGGCCGAGGTGTATAAGGCAAGCGCCGAGGAAATAACGGCGGCTAGAAACAGCTTGAAACTTTAAGCGTCTGTACTCTTCGCGCCCCGGTTAGATACCCGAAGGGATTAAGCACAAAGTTTAAGGTTGGGCTGCAGTCGCAACAGGATGCAGCAAAATGTTTAGGTATCTGGCTCAGAGACGTTACAGAAAAATCGCAACTTGCTCGATGAAATTCATTTCATTTGTTAGATATTGTCAATAAAAAAGCCCTGCATCATGCAGGGCTTCATGTTGGCGAGGGATTAACCGCGCAACCAGGAATCAACGGTAGCGGCACCGTATTGTTCCTTCCAGGCTTTCAGGCCACGGTGGTTGCCGCCCTTGGTCTCGATCAGTTCGCCGGTGTGCGGGTTCTGATAGACCTTGACCACGCGAGCGCGGCGGGTTTTAGGCGCTGCAGACGTCTGCAGAGCGGATTTAGCCGGATTCGGATCGAGAATGGCGATGATGTCTTTCAGGCCTTTGCCGTAGTTTTTCATCAGCCCCTGGAGCTTTTCTTCGAATTCGATTTCTTTCTTGAGCCCGGCATCGTTCTTCAGCGATTCCAGCTGCTTGAGCTGTTCCTGAAGGGCCTTTTCAGCTGCACGAAATTCAGCGAGTCTGGACAATATCTTTACTCCAATAGTGTATTTGGCTGATACCAACCGCAAACAAAGCTATAAGCCAAGAGCCTTGTAGCGACTCGGTGATAATTGGCTCACCTGCCAATCTTTGCGCAGGCAAGAAAAATTGTAGTTGTTAATGCGTCTGGAGTAAATCCTGAAGTTGTCTTCATGTAACAACAGTGGTCTTTTGTATCAATTTGGTGCGGCTTGCCAGCCGGTCTGCGCTTAATTCCATTTAGTTAATGGTGACTTAATGCACTAATGAAGTCTGCCGCTGGCATGGGTTTGCCGTAGAGATAGCCCTGCAGAAAGTTGACGTTATGCGCGGTCAGATAATCGGCCTGTGCCTGAGTTTCGACACCTTCGGCAACAATGCCCAGATCAAGCTTGGCGGAGAGTTCGATGATGGTGTCCAGAATATGCCGTGAAAGCGCATCGATGCCGATCATGGCGACGAAACTCTGGTCGATCTTGAGGAAATCCACATTGAATTTGCGCAAGTAACCCAGGCTTGAATGGCCGGTACCGAAGTCGTCGATGGCGATCATCACCCCTAGGGCGTGCAATTGTTCAAACAGTTGCCGCGTCGTGTCGGTCGGCTCGATCAGCTCGCGCTCGGTCAACTCCAGCACGAGATTGATGCTGCCGGGTGCAAAGGCTGCGAGAAACTCACGGCAGTCCTTCACCAGTTCCAGATCCTGGCAATGGTTGGCGGTGATATTGATGCCGATGTGAAAGGGCGTGGTGAAGCTCAATGATTGAGGTCCGAGCAACGCTGCGGTCTGCTGCATCAAGGCGCGGGTCATCGGCACGATCAATCCCGAATGTTCGGCAAACGGAATAAACAGATCCGGGCGCACCAGACCCTCCTTGGGATGATTCCAGCGCATCAAGACCTCGGCGCCCGACCATTTTTTGGTGTCGCCATGAACCACGGGCTGGAAGTATGGAATGAACTCGCCGGCCTCCAGCGCACGGAGCATTTCATGGCTCGGCGAGGTGGAACGCTTTTGCAAGACATGGCCGATCGCGCCCGAAATCACACCAAAAAAGATCAACAAGCTGAACAGCGGCGGGTAGGCGTCGGCCATGTAGCGCCAAGTCTCGCCCTTGGGAAAACCGGCCGATACGCTGAACGCATAGCGCGACGAGTTGAGCATGCTTTGCGCGACTGGCAGGGCGGGCAGGGCACCTTGATGGACTTTGCCATCAGCGGACAGCCAGTTATCGCCCACTTGCAGCAACAGCAGCGTCTGCCGGCCGATCAAGCGCAGCACGTTGCTCAGGTGATAGCCGTCCAGCGTTGTCAGTGCACCGCCGCGACCTTCGCTGAGCCGGTAGACCAGCAGCGCGGTATTTGGGGTTACCGGATTGCCGTTCATCAGCCACAACTTGCCCTGGGTATAGTCGCCCGCGTTAACGGCTTCCTTATAGTCGCCGAACAACGAGCTGCAATAGAGATTGTCGTCCCACACCAGATTGGTCGAGCGCACGAAAGGGCGGCGAGTCACTTGCTCGCGCAGCGCCAGTTTGACGTCTTCGCACGTTTGTCCGGCCAGCGGCAACAGCTCCCGTGCGGCTTGCGCGGTGTTATCGAGCATCAACTCGAATTGGCGCAACGCTTCTTCGGCGGTGAGCTGTGAACTCTGCTGGAGCGTGCGTTCGGCCTGCATGTAGAGAATCATGCTGCCCAGTAACACCGGCAGCAGGCCGCTGAGCAGAGTTACGGTAATCCGGGCGCTGTGTTTGCGGCGGGGTCTGATGGTTAACGGCATGGGCGCATCCTGTCGCGAAAAAGTGTGGCTCTCGAATGCAGCCGGGCACCGGCATGCCGCTGAATAGCAGGCGAGCCAGACGAGATGATAGATGGCGCAAGTGGCTTGCGCTGCTGATCGGCTCATTGAAGCTCTGGACATTGTCAGCGATGCGTGATGAACGGTGTGCAACAAACCCCTTGCACCCTCGCCAGAAAAGCGGATTTTATAGAGAGGGCAGACAACCCTATTTACGCTGTGTAGAATCGGGTTACGCATACAATAATAATCGTCTTCTGGCAGCAGAAGCCTCGCCCGCAAGAGCCTTGGGTCGACAATGAAGATATTCGGGTTTCAACTGATCTACGGTGACTTCCTCGCCCGCAGTGTGCGCGGCATCTCCTGTGCGCCACCCTCCGGTCTCAGCATTTACTGACAAATAACCCTGGTTAATTGATAAGAAATGATGAGGCGCCACCATGGCAGATTTATACGAAAACCCAATGGGCCTGATGGGCTTTGAATTCATCGAGCTCGCTTCGCCGGTCCCTGGCACCCTGGAGCCGATCTTCGAGATCATGGGCTTCACCAAAGTCGCGACCCACCGCTCCAAGAACGTGCATCTGTATCGTCAGGGCGCGATCAACCTGATCCTCAACAATGAACCGAACAGCGTCGCTTCGTACTTCGCGGCCGAGCACGGCCCGTCGGTGTGCGGCATGGCGTTCCGGGTCAAGGATTCGCAAAAGGCCTATAACCGCGCACTGGAACTCGGCGCCCAGCCGATTCACATCGAAACCGGTCCAATGGAACTGAATCTGCCGGCGATCAAAGGCATTGGCGGAGCGCCGCTGTACCTGATCGACCGTTTCGGCGAAGGCAGCTCGATCTATGACATCGACTTCGTGTTTATCGAAGGCGTTGACCGCAATCCGGTCGGTGCCGGCCTGAAGATCATCGACCACCTGACACACAACGTGTATCGCGGTCGCATGGCCTACTGGGCGAACTTCTACGAGAAGCTGTTCAACTTCCGCGAGATCCGTTACTTCGACATCAAGGGCGAGTACACCGGCCTGACCTCGAAAGCCATGACCGCACCGGACGGCATGATCCGCATCCCGTTGAACGAAGAGTCGTCCAAAGGCGCGGGCCAGATCGAAGAGTTCCTGATGCAGTTCAACGGTGAGGGCATCCAGCACGTTGCGTTCCTCACTGATGACCTGATCAAGACCTGGGATCAACTGAAGAAAATCGGCATGCGCTTCATGACCGCGCCGCCGGACACCTACTACGAAATGCTCGAAGGCCGCCTGCCAAACCATGGCGAGCCGGTTGATCAACTGCAATCGCGCGGCATCCTGCTCGATGGCGCTTCGGAGCAGGGCGACAAGCGTCTGCTGTTGCAGATCTTCTCGGAAACCCTGATGGGCCCGGTATTCTTCGAATTCATCCAGCGCAAAGGCGACGATGGTTTCGGCGAGGGCAACTTCAAGGCACTGTTCGAGTCGATCGAGCGTGACCAGGTGCGCCGTGGTGTGCTTGCCACCGAGTAATCCGCAACTGAAATGAAAAATCCCGGCCTGCAGTGATGCAGCGCCGGGATTTTTTTTGCTTCACATAAACTCCCGTATTTTGAGCTGTGCAAGGCTTAAGGCCGGCGTTGGCGCATCAAATGTTTAAACCCTTCAAACACCAACACCACTACAGCCAGCCAGATCGGAATGTAGGTCAGCCATTCTCCGGACTTGATGCTCTCACCGAGCAGCAACGCCACACCGAGCAGCAACACCGGCTCAACATAACTCAACAAACCAAACAGACTGAACGGCAGCAAGCGGCTGGCAATGATGTAAACCACCAACGCCGAGGCACTGATCAGACCGAGGAGCGGGATCAGCCACATCAGCCCGGGGTATTGATCGAACACGCCGAAGCCTTGCTCGCCACCGTGCACAAACCAGTAGGCGATCGGCAGCATCAAGGTCATGTCGACCCACAAGCCGCCGAGGTGGTCGGTCTTCAGGTATTTGCGCAGCACGAAATACAACGGATAGCCGATCACGACCACCAGGGTCGCCCAGGAAAATCCGCCCACCTGATACAGCTCGTTCAACACGCCCAGACTTGCGAAGAACACCGCGACCTTTTGCAGGTACGACAGGCTTTCGCCGTAGGCAATACGACCGGTCAGCACCATGGCCAGCGGCAACAGGAAGTAGCCCAGCGATACATCGAGGCTGTAACCGTTGAGCGGCGCCCACATGAACAGCCACAACTGCACGCCGAGCAAGGCTGCCGAGACGATCAATCCGCCGATCAATTTCGGCTTCGCCACCATCAGGCGCACCAGCTCCAGCACCCGCCGCCATTCACCGGATACCAGCATGAACACGGTCATGCACGGCACAGTCAGCAGCATCCGCCAGCCAAAGATTTCCACGCCGCTCAACGGGGTGAGCAGCGAGGTGTAGTAATACATGACGGCAAACAGCACCGAGGCTGAGACCGATAAAGCGATACCTTTAGACAAACTGTCCTCGCGGGTGGGTGATCAAACGGGGCGCGAAGGATACGTGGTTTTTGTGCTGAATATTGTTCGGATGCTCATTATTTACAACATCACTGAGTGCCTTTCAACGGATTGCCGAAACGCTTGAGGTACATTTCGCCAAGCTTATAAGAGGCATAGTCGGTTACGTGACCAATGTCACGATAGACCGGCAATCCGTCGATGGTTGTTACACAAGTGCCGTCCTCGCATTGCACTCCTTTCGGGTCAATCAGGATCAACGTGGGATATTCCGCCTGCAGATTGCTGAACAACTTCGCCAATACCGGGTCTTCACTGCCCGACCATGTCGACGAGGCGCAAAGACTGCTTTGTTCGGCACTGCCCATCCAGCCCCGCAACTTCACCTGTCTCAACAGGCATTCATTGATACCCGCCGGCATTGGCAGCGTGTTCATCAGGAAGATGGGGGTGGCGCCCGACGCTACGATGATATCCAGGGCATCGCGGATTGCTGCGCCAAGGCGTTGTTGGGATAGTTCCAGGCTGCGCGGATCATCCACTTCAGTGACGATATCCGCGCTGAGATAGGCCTCCCAGAATTGACCAATGATTACATACTGAAAATGGCTCTTCGTGATGAGGTCGTAGTAGCGCTGTGTGGCGTCGTGGCATTTTTGATACAGCCCGTTTTTATATTTTTTCGAGTCGTAGAGATAGACCTTGGGCAACGCCAGACATGCCGGATAACCCTGTGAGAGCACCGAAAGGTTGGCGTCTTTGGCCAGCGTTTCAACAAACCCCCAGTAGTGGTTCGAAAATGAATCGCCCAAAAGAAAGGCTTTTGCGGTTGGCTGCACAGCGCCCATTACACAGCCTGGATCAGCTTCATCACTCACACCCAGGCATTTCTCCCGGTGGGCGGGTACAGAAGCTTTCAAACCACTGAAGACGTAACTCGAATCCTCGCCAAAACGCTCAGGCCACCCATCGTGCTTCTTGGCGTTAGAGTGAAGTAGCGACAGTCCGAGCGCGGGCAGAATCATCAGCAGCACCAGGGTTTTGGTGAAGCCGGTCCTTGCCTTGCGAAATCTGTTTTCGATCAATACGAAGCAACCCCAGGCAGCCACAAAAGTGACAGCGAAGTAGACGACCTTCACCATCGGGGTGAGGGGTATGCCCATGTAACTGATGACGGCGAGGATCGGCCAATGCCACAAATACAAGGAGTAGGAGAGAGTGCCGACAAATACCAACGGTTTCAGCGCCAATAGTATTGAGGTGATGCTGGCATCGCCTATCCCGCGAAAAAGCAGGGCAGCAGTGGCGATACACACCGCGATGGCATAGTAGTTCGGAAAACCGGCGAGGATATTTTCGCGAGTGGCGCAGTAGGCAATCGTGGCCAGCGACAACAGGCAAATCAGAGAGGCGCTCAGGCGATCAAGTTTGAACTTGTCCGTACTGAAGATGACGGCGCAGGAGCCGATCATCAATTCGAAAACTCGAGCGGCGAAGAAGTAGTAATTTTTATCGGCAAGCGTTTCCGACAGATATGACGCGAGTGCGATGGCAGCCACGGTCAGGCCGAGGACGCTCGCCTTGAAAGCCTGTTTCGCAACATGGCGATGGAGCACCCATAGGCCCAGCGGCAGGACGAGATACCACTGCCATTCGATTGCCAGCGACCAGGTGTGCAGCAGAGGCAAGTTCGCCGCATCGGGCGTGGCGTACCCGGATGTCGCATTGGCAAAGTACTGGTTTGAGAGAAGTAAAGACGTGTACTTGGCACTTTTCAGAAAGTCGACATAGTCATCGGGCAAGTACAGCAACGTTGTGATGATCAGCGTTGCTATCAACAACGCAATTATCGCCGGTTGTAATCGCCAGATACGTCGGGTGTAAAACCCGGTGAAGCTGAACGTGCCGTTATCCAGCGATTTCATGATGATCGAGGTCGTCAGATACCCCGAGATGACAAAGAAAATATCGACGCCAATAAAACCGGAAGGGAATAACGAAAAACCACCGTGAAAAATCAACACCAGCAGAACGGCAATGGCCCGAAGTCCGTCAACATCCGCGCGGTATTCAATGGCAGGTGCGCCATATCCGCGAGCCGGAATCGCAGTGGCTAAAGGGTGTTGGCCCAAGCCCTTTTTATCGCCGAGTATGTTGAACCACATCGCGCGCAAAGGCTTCCACGCGAACTCCAGAGTGCGACTGAGCATTTATCTATCCTTGGCCTTGATCGAGTGTTCAACCGGTGGCTCGCGGCTGATCGCACTCTTGTCCATTCAAGCGGCTGATTACAGGGGCTGAAGCAATATCGCCAGGCTTCTTCCATTCGAGGCCCTCTCATTCGCAAGAGGGCTGTGCGCAGGAGGAAACATCAGGCCTGATGGGGTTTGCGACCCGACACAAAATGGCTTACATCGTTGAAGCCCGGCGTCGAGGCATGCCCCGGTGTGACCAGCGAATCAATAAACGCCTCATCCTCCGCCGTGATCTTCACAGCCTGCGCCTTGGTATACGCATCCCACTGCGCCTCGGTGCGCGGCCCGACAATCGCCGAAGTCACGGCGCTGTTGTTCAGCACCCAGGCAATCGCAAACTCGACAATGCCAACGCCTCGTCCCTCGGTGTATTGCTGGATCTGCTGGGCGATGCGCAGCGATTCTACGCGCCATTCGGTTTCCAGAATGCGCTTGTCCTGACGCCCGGCGCGGCTGTTGGCATCCGGTGTCACGTCCGGTGCGTATTTACCACTCAGCACGCCACGGGCCAGCGGGCTGTAAGGCACGACGCCCAGGCCATAAGTCTGCGCAGCGGTAATCTGCTCGGTTTCGGCCTGACGGTTGACGATGTTGTACAGCGGCTGGCTGATCACCGGGCGATCGACACCCAGTTGGTCGGCAATACGAATCACCTCGGCAATCCGCCAACCGCGGTAGTTCGACAGTCCCCAATAACGAATCTTGCCCTGACGGATCAGGTCACCGATCGCCGACACCGTGACTTCCAGCGGCGTGTTGTGGTCTTCGCGGTGCAGGTAATAGATGTCGAGATAGTCGGTGCCCAAACGGGTCAGGCTGGCATCGAGGCCATTGAAGATGTGTTTACGGCTCAAACCGCTGCGGTTCGGCACACCGTCCACCGGGCCGAAACCGACCTTGGTCGCCAGCACCCATTCATGACGATTACCGGCAATCGCTTCGCCGACGATCTCTTCAGAGCGGCCATTGGTGTAGACGTCGGCGGTGTCGATGAAGTTGATGCCTTGATCCCAGGCCTTGTCGATGATGCGCAGCGATTCCTCGGTGCTGGTCTGTTCGCCAAACATCATCGTGCCGAGTGTCAGGGTGGACACCTGCAACCCTGAGTGACCCAGTGTGCGATAGCTCATGCCGAAATCCTTTTATCGGTGGGAAAGGGTTAATCAAATACCAGAAGCGCTGAAGCCGTCCAACCGTTTTGTCCAGAAACTGCCTTTCGCGACCCCACCCGAAAGATGACCATTCGTCGTGACTGTCAGATCTGACAGTAGGCAGGTCAGTGGCCGTTCAGGCCTGATCCTCGACCAGAGTCTTGTTGAAAAAGGCTCTGTCTTTTCTTGAGATCAGGAGCGCTTTCATGAACACACAGTCTTTCGATGAGTCTCTGCCCGACGACGCTGAGGTAAACCTCCATGCGCCGCAGCTTCCGGACAGCAATACATCCGTGGCCGGTGCCGATTGCGGTATCGCCAAAGCGTTTTACGATCTGCGACCGAATGGCGCAACAGTCATTATCAATCCGGTTCTGGCGCAGCAGCCAAAGGATACGTTTTCAATTCATGTGAACGGCATCATGCGGGTCGACAGCCAGCAGTCCCAATCCACGGATGACGCAGTGACCCTGCATATTCCCAAAAATCTGCTGCGATCCGATCCGGGCTTCGTCAATGAGCTTACTTACACCGTCAAACGCACCACGGGCGCCGAAGAGACCTACGAGCATCCATGGACGATCCTGTACAACGCCATCCGCCCCGGGATGGAGGACAAGAACGGCGATGAAGGACACTCCGAACTCGAGTTAGGACTGCCTCGGGATGTGCTGGAAGACGGTATCGATGCCGATCGTGCAGCACAGGGCGTGCAGGTCTGGTTCTCCTATCCCTATTGCCGGCCGTACGACCGGATTGTGCTCAACTGTAATGGTCATGATGTTCGGTGGGAGGTACATCCGGACGAAGCTCCGTCCGCACCGACCAGTATTCCGACCCGCATTGGGCGTCTATTGGAAAAAGCCGATCTGGAGGCGGCAGGTGATCATCCCCAGTTCTCTTTCACCTATACGGTGTTCGACCAGATTGGCAACGGTGCCGATTTGAATTCACCATGGTCGGCGGCGATACGCGTCGTCGTCGACCTCAAGGGAGCGCGGATGACGGCTCCCGATATTGCCGAAGACCCGGATGACCCGTACGACACGCCGGAGACCATTGACCTGAACAAACTGGGCAAGAAGGATCTGACCATCCAGGTGCATGTCCTGGAACCTCTTTGGGCCACAAACGATATTGTCCGTGTGAAATATACCGCGACGCCAAGCAGCGGACCCGCTGTCACTCATACGGTTGACGAGCAGGTCGGCAGGCTTCCTTTTGTGCACAGGTTGATGATTCCCAATGCCAAGGTCATTGGCGACAGCGTGATAGCTGCGCTGTATGAGCAAGTACGTGGGGGAGCTGTAATTGCAACATCTAAAGTTGCACGGGCACGAGTGATTGTGAAGCCCGTTATTTTGGAAGTTAAGAACTCGTCCGGAGTGGACGTGCAGAACGGCGGCACGATTTCGGACAATAAAGTGATGTTGTCGGGTTATGCGCTGGCGGGGATGGTGTTGCGGGTTTTTGATGGCGAGGCGTTTATTGAGGAGATACAAACCGGATCAAATTATATGTGGCAGAGCAAGTTGCTACCGATTGTGGTGGGGCAGCACAGCTTTACAGTGAAGGAATTAACCGGGAATCAATTTGAATCGGATCCATGGCGGTTTGAACGGTTGGCGTTCAATATCGACAAGCTGCCGATGCGCCTTCACGGTTTTTCTATGAAGATACCGCAATGGCCTAGAACAGGGGAAGACTCGATTGGCAATACGGCAGTCCGCACGCCGATTGGAGGAGTTCCGCCATACATTTATTTTTCATCTGACTCACTAATTGCGTCTGTAACACCACAAGGAAAAGTCACAGGGTTAAAGCATGGGGTGTCGACGATTTACGTCGCTGATCAGGAAGGTGCATCGGGGACTTATCTCGTCTCAGTAGAGAACACTTTTCAATTGCATGTTAACGAAGAGTTACGAACGTTTGCAGAGGCCGAAAACTGGATGCATTCTCTGCAGGGATATCCAGCTTACGGGTTATTTAGAGCCGATGTTCTGCGTGTGTATTTACCTCCTTTGCGCTCATATAATGTTTGGACGTGTAGTCCTGTAGTAATATTTACTCCAGCTTTTGAATTCTTTACTTTTGATCGAAGAGTAAAACTTCCCGCGTATTGTATTACTCCTATTTAGTTAATAGAGGGATCATTTCCACGCTCTGCGTGGGAATGATCAAAGTACGCAGCGCGGCAAAGTGATTTATCGATTCAGCGTTGCGCAGCGTTCGCGCAAAAATGCCTGTAGCACCTTTACCCGTTCCGACACCTGCACCCGATGCGGACACAGCAAATTGAACGGCGCACTTTCCCCGTCCCAATCATCAAACAACGTCACCAGCCGCCCGGCGCGGACATCGTCGGCAATGTCGAGCCAGGCCTTGTAGGCGATGCCATGCCCGGCCAACGCCCAGCGGCGGGCCACTTCGCCGTCGTCGCTGAGGTAGTCGCCGTGGACTTCGACTTCCAGCACCTCATCCGCACGACTGAACTGCCAGGTGTTGTATGGCCGACCGTTGCGCAGATAGAGCAGGGCGCTGTGTTCGCACAATTCGGCGGGGTGTCGGGGGGTGCCATGCCGTGCCAGATAGTCTGCACTGGCGCAGGCCACGCGGCGGTGTTGCGGCAGAATCGGTAATGCCACCAGCGTCGAATCGCTCGGCACTCCGAAGCGCAGTGCCACGTCCACGGTCTCGCGAAACAGATCGGAATGGCGGTCGTTGAGCAGCAATTGCAATTGGATGTTCGGGTGTTCGCGCTTGAACTCGTCCAGCCACGGTAGCAACACATTGCGTCCGAAATCCGACGGTGCCGCCAGTTGCAGCACGCCGCTAAGGCCTTCGGTCTGCTGCTTGAGCGCCTGTTCGCCATCGGCCAGTGTGGCCAGCGCCAAGCGCACGCTTTCCAGATAGCGCCGACCCTCTTCGGTCAACCGCATGCTGCGGGTGGAGCGGGCGAGCAGGCGGATACCAAGTCGGGTTTCCAGACGCTTCAGGGCAATGCTGGCGGCGGCCGGCGTCAGTTCCAGGGCGCGGGCAGCGGCGGAAATGCTCCCGGAGTCGGCCACGCGGACGAAGATCTCCAGATCGAGAATCGAGCTCATTGGTAAAAATCCTTTAAAGATCTTTGCGTTTTAGCGGGATTTTTCCGTGATTGGCAAGGGTAGACACTGCAATCAATGAATTACCACGGGAGATACGCATGACCTGGACATTCGATCATCTGGCGTTCAACACCGCTGACGGCCAGAGTTTGCAGGACAATTTCGCGGCGTTGCTTGGGCTCACACCGGGGCGTCGGCCGCCGTTTCCGTTTCCCGGACGCTGGCTGTATCAGGATGCGCACGCGCTGGTGCATGTGATCGAGCAGCCGCTGCCGGAAAACACTGAATTGAGCCACATTGCTTTTCGTACCGATGAGTTGGCCGAAACAGTGTTGCGGCGGGTGCGCGAAAGTGGTTTGCCGTACCAGTTGGCACAGGTGCCGGGTGAGGGGATCGCGCAGATTTTCGTGCAAATGCCGGGTGGTCTGGTGATTGAACTGGATGCCAAGGCACAGCCCTCACCCTAACCCTCTCCCAGAGGGATAGGGGACTGACCGAGGTGTTTGAGCGAGGTACGCCGACGTGCAATACCGAGTTGAACGCAGGTCTTGAAAAGCATCCAGATCAGCTCCCTATTCCCAAGCCGTCATTTAAGGAAGACGGACTGACCGAAGTGTTTGAGCGAGGTACGCCGACGTGCAATACCGAGTTGAACGCAGGTGCTGAAAAGCCCGCAGATCGGCTCCCTTTCCCCCTCGCCCCCTTGGGGGCGGTCCGACGT